>CAXTWT010000204.1:2763-8975 GCA_964247955.1 uncultured Bryobacteraceae bacterium | reverse complement strand
TTTCCTTCCCGCGCGGATTCATAGATGGCGGCCATGAGCCGCTGGTCCTGCAAGCCCTCTTCGCCGGGCGTGTGCGGCTGCTTATTCTCGCGGACGCATTGCGCCATGTGATCCATTTCGAGGGCAAACTGGTTTTTGTGTTCCAGTTGGCGCTCCGCAATCTCCTCGGCCTGCGCACCTGCTTTCTTCGCTACGCGCATACGCTGGCCCTGATAAGGATAAGCCGGGTCCAGGTCGATCCAGCCGTCGGCAAAACCCACGCGGTAGCGATGGCTGTTATGCACGTTGTAAGAGGTGTAGCAATTGGCGACGACCCCGCTCGGGAATTGAAGCGTAAATGCGACGGACTCTTCCACTTCATGGAAGCGCTCATCGCCGGGAGTGCTGTAGATGTGGCCGATAATGCCAATCGGTTCTTCGCCCGTGATATAACGCGAGGCATTCAGGCAATATAAGCCGATATCGGGCAGCGCTCCGCCGCCTGCCATAGCTTTTTTCAGCCGCCACTGAGTGGGATCGCCCTGCGTTTGGCAGTTTTCCGTGGTGAACGATTGCAGCGCTCCTAACTCGGCACCGCGCGCCATGCGAATGATTTCCCGGTTATACGGCTCGTACTGCATCCGGTAAGCGACCATCAGTTTGCGGTTTGCTCTACGGCAGGCGCTGATCATCTCTTCGCACTCTTTCACGTTTGTCGCCATGGGCTTTTCGCACAGAATATGCTTGCCGGCCTGCGCGCCGCGCACGGTGTACTCGCGGTGCATGGAGTTGGGCAGGACGATGTAGATCACATCAACCTCGCTGTTGTCGCGCAGGCGGTCGTAGGTTTCGTAACTGTACAGATTTTTATCAGGAACGCCGTAGCGCACTGCTGTTGCTTTCAGCTTGTCCGAAGTACCGCTAACCAGGGCGGCCAAGCGCGCGTGCTTGCATTCCCCGAAGGCGGGCAGAATCTGTTCGAGCGACAATCGCCCTAAACCAACTACTGCGAAACCGACGCGCTCGGAAGGCGGCGCGGGCACGGGCGGGTTGCTGGATTCTTTCTCGCTGGCGGCAAAATCTTTTTTGAGTTTGAGGGCTGGCGAGGTTGATTCCTGCGATTGGGCTGACATGGTAAAACCACTCAAGGCAAATGCTCCCGATCCAGCCTGCATCCAGCGGCGACGACTGACAAAAGGCATTTTATTCATAAGTGGAAAACGGCGTTCCTTTTGTGTAGATGACTTTCAAAAGGCCGACAGGGTAGAAAGATTTTCCGCGAACGATGGAAGTCAGCGGAAAAAGCCTAAAAGATACGCCGTTAACACAATCAGCAGTATCGTTCCAAGACTGATTCCGGCGCCTCCTCCGTAGCCCCAACGCCCATAGCCGTAATACCCGCCGCCTCCGCCCAGCAGCAAAACGAGAATAATAATCAAGATCAAGGTCATTATGTTCCTCTTTCGTTATTGAATTGTCGGGAAAGTCGTTGATTAAGTCCTACCGACTTTCAGTTAGACGAGCCTTTGGTGAATTTTATACGAACGATTGCTGTAGTTAGTACTAGGTGACCTCCAGACTTGATTTGAATAGGAAAGAGTCGTTGCCGAAGAGCCGGTGTAGAGTATGGTGGCGTGCCGCTACCTTACCGGCCCAGGGAACAACTCCGCTGTCCGGCGTAATCGATCCGCTGACCGAAAAGTGCGTTCTCATGGCGGCTTAGCTCTACTAACTTTCTTTAAGATTGAAAATTAAGCAATAGATGCCTGTTTCGCTTTGAGAAACATCGGAGTCGAGACTTTCGGACGGCAAAGCAGAATAACAATCGCAAATCCAGTCAGGATTAGCCAGGACGAGTTAGGCTCTGGAGTGACATTACGATCCACCGGTTGAGTGAAGTTGAAATCTTGCGGTTCCAATCCTCCATACGGACCGCTTCCAAAGTTGATGGTTAATTTAGCGTACAGGTCATTCTGCGGAGAAGCTCCGTTCAAGTTAACCGCTCTGGAGTAAGTGACCACGAATTGGCTGTCGACTCCGCTCGGCATAAGAGGGCCAAAGGAGATATCGGCGCCAGGACCGCTGCCCGGCGTGCCCGGACCGGAGTGCGCACGGTCGAAATAGATGCCAGCAGCACTCCCGTCGAAATCGAGCGAAGCGAGCGGGCTCAAAAAGATAGACTGGTAACGCCAAGCGAGGGGATCACCGGCATTACCGGTAACGGAAATCGAGACAGCGGGCGTGCTGGCTGCGCCGCTGGTGGGGCCAGTCGGTATCCACACGGAGGTCACGGTAGTGGGAGAGCCGGGCGTGTTATAGGTCGCTGTCATGACCAATCCGGCCAGATCCGCGCCGGTCACCTGGTTACTGATTAGCCCGGCAAAGACGAGGGGGTCGGGATTGGTTACAATCGTCGCGGGTAGGACAGGAGCAACGAACAAAAATCCGAGCAGAACGAGCGATAAGACGTTGCGCTTCACAATGTTTCCTCGAAAAGCATTGTAGGGAAGAATGCATCCAAGTGCAATCCCTTGCGCCAAATATAGAGAAGTAGTCTGAAAGTGCCCTAAAACGAGAACCCAACCAGGAACTCGCCTTGATTCCCATTCGAACGGAACCCCAAATTGGACGCTGCGTCCGAAGCATCCGCGCCCCAGTGCGTATAGCGAATTTCAGGCCCGATACGAAACCGGGCAAGCCGGAGTTCCACGCCCACTCCGGCCGTAAATCCCGCATTGGACAAGTTGCCTCCCAAGAGTCCGCCTAATGTCCGGAAACTAGGACCGGCTTCCACGTAAGGTTTAATCAGCGGAAAAGCAAAGCGGTACTTGCCCAAAAGGGGAAACTCCCAGGAAGAGAAATCATTGCTTTGGACTAGGTTAGGTCGCTGCACGTTAAAACTCAATGGGCGATACAACGCATCACCTTCCACGGAAAGCCCCAGTGGAAGATGAAGTTCCGCCATGGGACCGACAATATAGTTTTTTGAACCAGCAAGAGAGTTATATGAGCCGCTTGTAAAGCTGTTAAAAGCATCCGTAAACGGCACCCCCGCCTTGATGCCCACAGAAAAGAGTTGGCCTGCAAACGTCAAGGGCGAAAGCAGAAAAGAAAGCAAAACTCCTCGAAGTAAAACAGCACGCATACTGATTGTTTGGACGACGAAAAGGTCCGGCTCCGTTCCTATGGGAAAATCACCGGGAAACTTTTACTGTTCCTGCGTCAGTTCAGCCGTAAGATCTAAAGCACGGCCATGATTGGGATCAAGCGCCAGCACCTGTTGCAGCAGATTGCGGGCCAGCTTGTACTGACTGAGCCCCAGCCGGGCCTGCGCTTGCAGGAACAGCCCCGTGACCCGGCTGCGCTTACTGAAATCTTCTTTGAAGGGGACCGTATCCGGCAGCAAAGGGTCGGAATAATTAACCTGCTGCGATTTTTCGCGGGCCAGCTTTCGTCCATGGAACCAGAGTTGCCGCAGCAGGTTACGGGAAGCGAAACGCTCTCCGAGCCGCGCCAAGGCGAGGCCGCTGTAAAACGTCATCTCGGAATAGGGCTTAGCTATCGAGTTCTCCAAATTCGTTTTTGCACCGGCAGCCTGCCGCCAATGCTCTTGCGCAGCGGGAAAGTCGTGAGCAGCTTGATAGGCTTCGCCGATCCAGAACTGAACCTCAGCGACGTCCGCAGATGGATTCAAAGCGGTAAAAAACAGATCCAAGGCCCGCATCGGATCGCCGCTGTTCAGGGCCTGCCGTCCCAGCTTTAAATACGTGCGGACATGCTGCTCCAGCGCCAGCCCTGTTTCGCACATCGAAAAGGGAGACTGACGGGACGAAAGCAGCGCCAGTGCCCGCACCGGTTGCTGGACATGGTTAAAAAGCGCTGCCATTTCCATCGCAAAATCATCGCGCGATTCCGCCAATGTTTGACGCTCTTCCAATTCCTTCAAGCGAAGCGCAGGCGGTATGCCCATGCGCTTCCACAGTTGATCGCGCTCGTACACAACACGGACATCAGCAGGATCAGCGGAAAGCGCCTTATCAAAAGCCTCGAATGCCTTCGCAGGGTCGTTACGTATGTTGTAATAACTGATTCCGAGATTGCGCCACACCATGGCGAATGATCCGTCAAGACGAGCCGAACTCTCCCATAACTCGATGGCTTCCTCATGGCGGCGGCAGTCGTATAGCAGATTGCCGAGGTAGTACTGCGCGCGGGCATCATGGGGTTGCAAAGCAACGGCGCGGGCCAGGATAGCCATTTCTTCCAGCCGGTGCGGAAAGCAATAGTCAGGAGAGCTTTGAGAAGCGGCTCCATACTCGCGTTGCGCGGAAGAGATATCGCCGGTCTTCACATAAAAGCCGGCAAGCGCATAATGCACCATCGGCAGCGTACCGTCCGCCACAAACGTATCGGCAGCGGTCAGAACTTCAATCGCGGCCTCATATAAACCCGCGCGAGCATAATCGAATGCAAGGTCGAGACGCACTTGATTATTGCCGGGCATCTGGCGTCCGCTGAGATAACACGCCCAGGCATCGAGCGGATCAAGCGTCAGTGATTCACGCAGAAGACCGTCCGCCTCATTGGCTTTGCCGAAACGGCGGAACAGCACCGCCGCCAGGTTTCTCGCATAGTTGTTGTCCGCATTCAGGCGCAGGGCCTCATACAGATGTTTCGGCACAACCCCATAGTTGCCTCGCTTCGTGTCCAGTTCAGCGATGGCATAGAGCGCCGGAGCGCGCCACCCGAAGCTCCAGGTTGCCTTATAGAAAGCGTCGTACGCCTCGTCATCCCGCTCCTGATAGCGAAGCGCAAGGCCGAGATGGTAGAACGACTCGCCATCGTAGGGATTTGGATTCCACGCCGTCAGGGTCGCGATCGCGCGGCGGAAATGAGCTTCCGCTTCGATGAAGTCTCCGCGCCAGAGATACCGGAGTCCTATGGCATTGTTGCAGCGCGAGTCGCCTTTATTGCGGCGCAAGGCTTCACGCCAATACTCTTCCGGCTGCCGCATGAGGCGACGATCCTGCAGAAGACGCAAACCGAGAAAATATAACTCCTCGGCTGTTTCCACCTTCCGAGGAAGCGGCAGTTCCGTGACAGCTTGAGGGAGTTCCGTTTTCTCAGGTCGATGCGGCGTGTAGCTGATCAACGGTCTTCCCGCCGAAGTCAGAACCTTTAGCGTCAGTTCCTCGGGACGCACATCAAAAGGCAGGGTCGCTGTTTCGGTAACAGGCGCCCCGGGATGGAGATCATACGTCCATTGGGCGAGAACCGTTTCACCGTACCGGAGAACAATGGTCCCTTTTGGAAACGCGCGTGTGACGCAAACACCGATTCGCGCCGACTCGCCTTCCAGCCGCAAGCTGATCGCCGCATCCACGTTGGCCTTTTCCGCCGGGCCGATAGCCTGAATGGGATACCAGAACTGACTGAATACTTTTGTTTCAAAAGGCGCAAGGAACGAAGAACCCGGCTGATGGCTGGTATAGACACCAGCCATCAGCTCGCCCTTTCCCTGTTTCTTGCCGGGCGCAATGTGATGATCGGCTACGTAAACCAACCCGGCCTGATGACGCCCGTCGTAGCCGCCGAAAAAATCCTCGGAAAACCGGACGGCGCTATCCGGCGGAAAGAACTCCTGTGCCGGAACAGCAGCGTTAGCCCACCACGCAAAGCTCTGAACGAACGGAGTGCGGTTAAATACACGTACTTTCAGTTCGATATAGGCGCGGCTCGGATACAAACAGACACCGTGCATTCCTTTGACGCGTGATATTGGATCGTAGCCGCTGCACCAGACTGTGCGTGAGCCGTCAGCGCCTTCTTCCATATATGTTGATACCGGAAGGCATGCAGCCGGGCGGTCCTGTTGCGGCCAAAGAAACTCAACGCCGCCCGAAACCGGCAAACCGGCAGACACGGGACTGATGGCATCCTGCCGGTGGAGAAAGTCGTAGCCGTTTGTTTTGTCCAGGCCCAGATGAATTTTGCCGCCCAATTCCGGCAGGATCATGACGCGAATAAATTCATTTTCGAGATGAATCGCTTGCCAAAGATAGGGCGTTTTCTCCTTTGCTGCGCCGCTGACAAATGGAAGCGGATATACTCGCCTTTCGGAAAATACCGGGTTCTTTTCCGGAGGGTCGGGCAGATACGTCGGAACCGAAACCGCTTCCGCCCAAGCCTTCACCGGGCCGGATTGTGATGGAGGAGCAGGCGGAAGCGCGAAA
>CAXTWT010000204.1:0-2663 GCA_964247955.1 uncultured Bryobacteraceae bacterium | reverse complement strand
GTCACAAGACTTACCCTTTTCTATGCGCCTGAAGTTTTTCATCTTGTAGTGGTCCTGGATACAATTAAAAACTCAACGGTGCTATCCGAGTAAATGGCGAACGGCCATTGTCCCAGTCCTATAAATGGACTTGCCTTTACTTTCGATAGTTACCAGCACATCCGCTTGAGACAAAACCGCAACGGCTACATGCAAGCTGTCCATCAGCCCGACGCCGTCCTGTGCGGAAATGGTGAAAGCCTTTTGAAAAATTGCTGACAAATCATCGAAAGACTGAGCATGGTCAAAGTAAAGCCGTTACAGAGCTAATTCCAGTTCGCGCTTCCCGAAATGCGCCTTCGGTACCGTTTCAAGATACACGAACGGAGTGGTCAGAAATACGTGGGTAGGATCAGTCAGGAGTTGAACCGCTGTTTCTCTTGTGGGCGATTCACCGCGTGCAGCGGCAATCAACACTCCACTGTCAATGAATACCCGCGCCATTTATAGGTGCAGTTTCTGATCCGTTAAGCTAAGAGAAAAGTCCCGAGTTTCCCGCTGCAACTCGTCGGCAGTGAGCTTCCGCTGATCAGAAACTGCTAGCTGGGCGCTCAACCGGCGTAATTCCAACTGCCAGGACTGAGGATTCGCAGGCTGGTCCGACATCGGCATGCTCACCAGTTCTTCCATGAGGCTAGTATATCGCCGAAGTTACTTCGTCCCGTTACTCGCGTTTACGCCTAAATGTAGCGAGCTGAGAACAAGAACGCTTCCGCTCGATAACAAGGGCTGTTTCCAGCTCACATTAGTTGAGAATAAGCCTGGGGCTCGCGCTCAGATTCGTTGAGAATAGAACCACATTGGTTGAGAACAGACGTTGTGAGCCACATTTGTTGAGAATGGCTATAAATCGTTCAATTGCTGAGAGTTCCGGGTGCTGTTGAGCGGTTCGATTATCTCATCGCGCTAAGGTAAATCGAACCTTGATTTCCCGAACCAGTTTTTCGAACCATATTGTCACGCATTTCTGAGTTACAGTCGGGAGCCGAAGCAGTTCGGCAAGACGTTCGTTTTCCGAACTGCTCAATTTCTCAGAATTCGATGAGATCATCTTCACCGGAATTGATGCTGGAAGCTACTAATCGCTTTCCAGAATCTTGCAAATTGTCGATGATCGAGGTATATTGTCGATAGTCGTCCTATTGTCATGCCCAAGCCCTCCGACCTCTTACAAGGAACGTTAGATCTCCTGATCCTGAAAACTATTGCGCGGGAGCCGCTGCACGGCTGGGCCATTGCGAAGCGCATTCAGATGCGTTCCGGCGAGGTTCTTTCGGTTGGCCAAGGTTCTTTATATCCCGCCTTGCATCGGCTTGAACAGCAGGGCTGGCTTCAGGCCGAGTGGAAGGAATCCGATCTGGGCCGTCCGGCCAAGGTGTATTCCTTGACACGGGAGGGCAAGAAGCAACTGGAGCGGGAACTGAATAGCTGGAACCGGCTCTCCTCCGCCGTCCAGCTTCTCCTCGAAACCGCTTAGGAGTAACGCTTATGCGAGTCAATCGTGTGATGATGCACCGTCTTCGTTCCTTATTCTGGCGATCCCGCGCCGAGGCCGATCTGCAACGCGAGATCGAACTTCACGTCGAACAGCTCGTCAAAGAAGCCCTCGCTTCCGGTGTAAGTGAATTCGAAGCTCGCCTCATGGCGCGTCGCCAGTTTGGGTCTTTAGAAAGTACGAAGGAAGAGTGCCGCGACACGAGACGGAGCAACCTGATCGACCATCTCTGGCGCGATGTGCGGTATGCACTGCGCATGATTCGAACGAAGCCGGGCTTCAGCGTGCCGGCGCTGCTTT
Source organism: uncultured Bryobacteraceae bacterium (assembly GCA_964247955.1). Lineage (GTDB taxonomy): Bacteria > Acidobacteriota > Terriglobia > Bryobacterales > Bryobacteraceae > Bog-105. The sequence goes on along the minus strand of CAXTWT010000204.1, from coordinate 829 downwards.
CACTCGCCCTGGGCATCGGCGCTAATACTGCGATTTTTAGCGTAATCCATGCGATACTCATTCGCCCCTTGCCGTATCCTGACTCGGAGAAGCTGGTCGGCGTTTTTAACTCCGCGATGTTTTCAGGCTTGACCATACGAGAGTGGCCCCTCACGCTGGACATGTACCCCGCCTACCACGAAAAGGCCCGGAGCTTCGAGGAATTCGGCGTTTGGACTTCCGGCGCGGCGGCCGTTACCGGCGCGGGCGGCCCCGAACAGGTCGCGACCGTGAGCATGACACATGGGGTCCTTCGCGCGCTCGGGGTAAAACCCTATTTAGGCCGGTGGTTCTCCAGCGCCGATGAGGCCCAGGGCGCACAAAAAACTGCGATCCTCTCGTATGGATATTGGCAGCGAAGGTTTAGCGGGGACAGGCGTGTACTGGGCCGGTTGGTCCTTATCGATTTTGTTCCGTATCAAGTCATCGGAGTGATGCCCAGAAGCTTTGCATTCCTCCATCTCGCTCCTGACTTGTTCCTTGCACAAACGGTTGTCACGGGAGCGCCGGGATCTCAAGACGCTGATCGCTCCGGCTTAGCCAGACTCAAACCTGGGATCAGCCTGGCACAAGCCGATCAAGATATGACGCGCGTATTAAGCATTTGGGCAGGGGAGAACGGATGGCGGCAAACACTTGCCGAGCTTCAGGTCAAGCCCAACATTCATCCGTTGAAGCAGGACGTGATTGGAGACGTGGGGGTCGTCCTCAAGATTTTAATGGGTGTACTGGTCATGGTGCTGCTGCTTGTCTGCGCCAACGTCGCGAACCTAGTGCAAGTGCGGGCGCA
>CAXTWT010000203.1:0-8986 GCA_964247955.1 uncultured Bryobacteraceae bacterium | reverse complement strand
GGTTCCCGATCAGTTTCATGAGTACTTTTTCCGACTTCGCGGATCTGGTCCATGGACCGAGCGCCGATTGGGGTCAATTAAGCTGCGGCTGTCATCCGAACTGCGGCATCGGCATGGCCGTGATGTGCGACAAGGAAACCAAAGAGCACGTTCCGGTAACTGCCTTCCTGCACGCCGATCAACTGGCAAAGGACATTGCTCGCATCAACGACGCTGCCCGTGGCCGCTTCTTATCGGTGGCAGGCGTCACGCTTTCCCTGCTCCGCAACTATGATCCGTTCCAAGCGCCGACGCATTTCAAGCTGAGCGACTTAATGGCAAAGTTCGACAAATGCTTTGGTATGTCAAAGAAAGCGCAAACCGGAGCTTACGGCAAGGTGACCGGCGACCGCACCCGCTCTGATATTGATAAGCGCCGCAATGATCGCTGGAACTTCCTATTCATCGCCGGCATGTGGTTCCAGGATCTCTTCAACTACGATTTCCGCCGCACCGAGCAGTGCATCATTCCTTACGCCACGCAGGAAGGTGAAATCTCTTTCTGCGCTTATAATACCGGCGTCGGCTGGCGCAATATCATCGAAAAGATGCACATGACCGCCACTCTGACCAAGTGGTATGAGGACAAAGGCCGTCATGAAATCTTTGCTGGCAATAAAAAGGTGCCGCTCAATAACAAGGATCACAATCTGGTTCTGGTGCAGGAGCACGTTGAGGCTGACCGGCAGCACGATCTCGACGACAAAGGCATCGCTAAGACCGCCCGCGAAGAAAAGACGCGCGCCCGTGACGAAGCCCTGAAAAAGAAGGCCGAGGACGCCCGCATGGAGCGCCTCTACCGCGAACACATTTTAGGAGAACAGCCCGTCAAGGAAGGTTTCGTGCCGCTGGACGGCCTGCTGGCGACTGGCAACCTTAAACCAAACCCGACTCCTGCTCCTGCCGCCGAAAAGCAGGAACAAGTCGGAGCCATGGGCGACTAGTCCTCGCACAAAACTGACCGCCACTCCAGAAGCCCGCTTCGAAAGAAGCGGGCTTTTCTTTCTGCCGCTCACTCATATCGCAGCGCCCGCATGGGATCAATCCGCGTAGCCCGCAAAGCCGGTACGTAGCCTGCCAAGATCGCCACCGCTGCAATCGCAAGCACAGCCATTCCCATCGATACCGGATCATTCGGCTGAATCCCGTAAAGCTGCGATCTTACAAACCGGGTCAGCATCCACGCCGCCGGCAGCGCCACGGCGACGCCGACACCCAACAACAGCAGCACTTCCCGCATGACCATCCAAAGCACATCTGTCCGTGCTGCCCCAATTGCCATGCGGATGCCGATCTCACGCGTGCGCCGCGCCACCGTATACGCCATCACGCCGTACAGCCCAATCGAAGCCAGCAGCGTCGCAATCAGCCCAAACCCGCTTGAAAGAATCGAAACCAGCCGCTCGGTCACAAGCGAGTCTTCAATCTGCTTTTCGAGCGTAATCAGGTCGTACATCGGCAGATTAGCGTCTAACTCATGGACCCGCTTCCGAATACTCGAAAATACCCGGTCGGGATCTTGCCTTGTCCTCACGTACGCAGTAATACTCGTCCCAAAGTCGAGCTGCTGGTAAGGACAATACACTTCGACAGGTATTTCCTCCCGCATGTTTTCATACTTAGTGTTCCGGACGACCCCGATGATCGTGACATCTGTCTTGGTGCCCGGATCGTTTCCCATTCCGATCTTGTGACCTACTGCATTTACTGTTCCGAAATACTTCTTGGCGAATGCCTCATTAATGATACAAACCTTCTGAGCATTGAACACATCCGTCCGCCGGAAATCCCGTCCCGCCAGTAAGGGGATTTCCATGGTCCTGAAATAATCCGGCGAAAGGAAGTTCATATGCGGATCGGGTAGTTCCCCTGTTTTCGGCGAATACGAATCGATTGTTATATAGTTGTCCCACTCATATCCTTCCATGACAGGCATCACCGCCAGCCCCACCGCATCCACGCCGGGGAGCGTTTCCAGAGTCTCCTTTAACCGCTCGTAAAAAGCTTTGGTTTTTTCAGGCCCGTACCCGCTTAAAGTCGGGTCCACCTTGAAAGCCAGCAGGTTTGTCGTGCGAAACCCAGGATCTAAATCCTTCAGCTTTTGCAAACTACGGATGAACAGACCGGCGCCGATCAGCAGCAAAAGTGAAAGCGCAATTTGCGCCGCCACCAGCACTTTTCGAAGCCCTGTTGATGTTCCGCCCGCCACCGCCCCGGCTTGGTCCTTGAGCGTGCCCGCCAAGTTCGGGCGAGTGGATTGCAGCGCCGGTATCAGCCCGAAAGCGATCCCTGTTATGACGGAAATGGTCATGTTAAAGCTGAGAATCCGCCCATCCGGAGCAGCGGACAAAATCAGCGGCGTGGAGCTTCGCGGCAGAAAATCAAGGAGCATTCCATCTATGCAAGCCGCCAGCGCCAAGCCCGCGAGGCCGCCCGCTAAGGCAAGCAGGGTGCTTTCCACGAGCAGTTGACAAACAATCCGCCGCCTTCCCGAACCAAGCGCCAGCCGGACAGCAATCTCTTTTTGCCGCCAGGCCGCGCGCGCAATCAGCAGATTCGCCACATTCGCGCAGGCAATTAAAAGCACCAGCGCCACCGTCACCATCAGCACCAATAACGGCTTAGAAAACTCGCGCCGCAGCCGCGAACGCCCTTTCGAACCGGGAAGCACATCCATCGACATTCTGAGAAACTGCTGCTTCATGTACGGAGAAGCCTTGGCAAAAGCCTTTTCCTGCACTTCCCTTTGCAGAATCTGATGAAAGAGCGGCTGCATGCTCGCCTTGGCCTCCCGAACGCTTACTCCCGGCTTCAGCCGCCCGAAGGCTGTCACCCATCGCGAGCGCCGGTCATTCAGGTTCAAGTACTGGTTTACCTTTGGAATCATCGCCATCGGCACACGCACTTGCGGAGGGTAATGAGGGTCTGTTCCCGCAAAGTTTTCCTGGCTCACGCCGACCACGGTATAGGGATAGCCGTTGATCACCAGCTTCCGGCCAATCACCCCAGGACTACCCGCAAACCGGCTCAGCCAATATCCATAGCTCAAAACTGCCACCGGATGAGAGCCTTGCCATTTGTCATCATCCGCTGTAAACAGCCGACCGATGACCGCCTTTACTCCCAGAACCGGAAAATAATTACCTGACACCAGTTCGCCGGAAATCTTTTCCGTGCGTCCTCCATAACTCAGGCTCATCGACGTTTCATAAAAACAGAACATGCCGCTAAACACTGTGTTACGGTCGCGGAAGTCCCCATACATCGGGTAAGAGATCCGGTTGGAGCCTTGATTGCTGCCGTAGTGCTGCCCCACGGCGCTCAATAGAACAAGCTGCTCCGGGCTTTTCACCGGCAGGCTTCGCACCAGAACTTGATCCGTAAGTGTAAAGATGGCGGTGTTCGCGCCAATCCCGAACGCCAGCGATAATACTGCTACGCCGACAAACAAAGGAGCCTTGGCGAACGTGCGCAAAGCGAAACGGATATCCTGAAACAGATGCATGGGTTCTCCTGGTTTCGGAAGGGAAACTACTTTTTCCTGCGAATATAGATTTGTCCGTTGAATGATGTGAACTGAAACTCTGGCCCACCGCCGTTGATGGTTCCGCGCAGGGTGCGGTCAAAGCGCAGATGGTATGTTCCGTCTCCCTGGCGTCCTGACGCATTCGGCGCAACACGCGCCCCGGAGTCGAGCTTCACGTCGAAGTCGCTGTAGATATCCCCGTTGTCCGTTTTCATCCGCACATTGGCCCGGACGTTATCAGGAAGCGTCACATCAATTTCGCCGTTCAGGGTGCTGAACGACATCGGCTTTGACTCATCAATCCGGTCCAGCGTCACCAGCAGCGCCCCATTCAGCGAGTGCGCCACCACCGACCCCGACACATTTCTCAGCGCGATATTGCCATTCAGGTCGTCCACATCAATTTCACCGTCCACCTGCTCTACCTCAATATCGCCGTTGTTGACGCACTTCAATTGCAGCGAAGCTCGCCGGGGCACGGTAACTACCAAGTCGGTCGGCTTGCCCATGGAAGCCGTCTTGATATTGACTACGTTGTCTTCTTCCGTAATATCCAGGCCCGAACTGCCCGGCAGATCCAGCCGCTTCATCCCGTCGGCGCGCGCCGCGCGTCGCCCGTGTCGTTCCTCACGATCCCCTGTGCGAACTTCCACCAGTACGTCTCTCCGGTCCGCTCCGCGCACGGTAATGCCCCCGGAAAGCAGGTGCGCCCGTATCCGTGGCGGACGCGCCGGATCATGCAGGGGCACCGTCACCTTCTCGCCGCTGTTCTGCGCCAGGGCAGCTCCCGCGCAGCAAAGCAACACTGCCATCATCTTCATCGTTTTCTCCCTTGCCCTTACCGTTCCCGATGCAGGCGAACGTTTCCATTGAAGGCGTCAAAGCTGAGTTCGGGTCCGCCTCCTCCCACGCGCCCGCCCCGCGCGCCCCTGCTGTGGTAAACGAATTTTCCGTTCCGCCCCTCCGCTTCAGCCGCAGGCGACACTTTCGGCGCTACGTCAAAATCGCTGTAAACCTGCCCATTGAACGTTTTAAACAACAGATCCGCCGACAAGTTCGGCTGTAAGTACACATCCAATGCGCCATTCAACGTTTTGAAGCTGCTGGGTCCGGGTGGGTTCTTCGCAAAGTGAACGGTTAAAGATCCGTTGATTGTGTGGACATCACCCGCTCCGGAAATAGCGTTCATGCTGATCGCCCCATTGATGTTGCTGACATCGAAGTTGCCGTCTGTTCCATCAATACGGATGTCGCCGTTGTTCACCGTAGAGATCACCGTTCGAGCGGAGCGCGGAACTTCCACATCCATGTCGTAAGTCACGTTGTAGAACCGGCGATGCTCGCCATGGCACCCGCGTCCTTCTCCGTTGCAACGCCACGGCGCGTCATAGTAGATCGAAACTGCTCCCGGCTTCTCCGCCACCTCCAGCTTGATCTCGCTTTTTGCTTCTTGCAAGTCGCTATCGGTTTCCGCGCGGATGGTTTTGTGGGCAGTGACTCTTACCTGCGAACCACTCGTGCCTGTCACATGCACATAGCCGTCCACGTTATCGACCACAACTCGCATCGGCGAACCGGAAAGCGTCAATGTTTTTTGAATTGTTTCCTTCTCGCGAACACTCCAGTGCTCCGAGCCGGACCCGCCCAGATATGGGAGGGCCAGAAGCGCCAAGCAGGTGGTAAATCTCATATAGGGATCTCCTTACTGGTAATTGAGTTTTTCCAAACCCCATTGCGCCCGCCGGCGCACCGTCACGTTCACGGCGGCATCTCCGGAAAGTTTCCGAAGCGGCTTCACGGCGGCATTGTCGCGAATATGCACGAGCGCGTCAATAAGCGCAATCTGCACCAGCGGCGAATCTTGCACGGAAAGAGAATCGACCAGCGCCTGACGCACAGATCGGTCGCCCGTGAACTTCTCCAATGCATCCAGCGAAGCAAGCCGCACATTGGTATTCGGATCACGGTTGAGCGTTGCGATTAGTGCCGACAAAAGCTCGCCGTCCGGTTGTTGCACGCGGCTGCTCCAGGTAACCCCCTCCAGCCGCGACGCTGCCGACTGTCGATCCAGCAGCGACAAAGCTACCGTTTCATGCAAACTTTGAACTTCCGTTCGCAACTGCGCGACTTCGTTCCCCCGCTCGAAGTGGACGCGCCCGGCAAACAGCCCTAACAGGAAAACGCCTAAAGCGGCAAGGATCTGTCGCCAGACTCCGAACCATGGAAGAGTAAAATTTCCCTTAACAGGGGCGTTACTATGCCTCTGCATGGCGTTCAGCCGCTGATAAAAACGCGTGCGCATTGCTATGCTCGGCTGCTCCTCGCTTAACAGCCCTAGCTGATTCCAAAGTGCGCGGAGATCCTCCGTTTCCGTTCGCAGTTCGGCGTTTTGGCTCAGTTGCTCTTCGAACAAATTCTCTTCGGACGGCGTGAGCTGCCCGGACAGGTACTGCGGAATCAGCAGGCGAATCTCTTCAAACGTCATACAGCTTTTCTCCCCGAAGCTCGCAAAACTTTTCACGCAGTTCCTTCAGCGCCCGGTAAACCCGCACTTTCACCGTGCCCACTTCGCATTGCAGAATGGCGGCAATGTCTTCATAGCGCAGATTGTGAAAGCGGCTCAACACAAGAACTTCGCGCTTGCCTTCCGGCAACTGCCGCAGCGCTTCCTGCAGGAATGCCCTATCCTGCTTGCGGGCAAAAACCTCTTCCGGCATTAATTCCCTACTCCTGGTCTCGCTGACATCGGCTCCTGCTACTTCCGGCCGCCGTTTACGAAGCGAATCAAGGTAAGCATGGCGAGCCATCCCGTAAAGCCAAACGGGAAACGACAGGTTGGGGTTATAGCTGCGGGCATACTTTAGGGCGCGAAAGAAAACTTCCTGGGTCAAATCCTCGCTTAGCGCTCGATTCCGGGTCATTTGCAGCAGATAGCGAAACAGCGCCGCATGATAGCGCTCAAATAACAAGGCAAGCTGGGCGCTATCGCCTGCCTGCACCAGTTTCATCACGGCGCTATCGCTTTGCGTCTCCACTCGTCTTTACCCATCAATACTGAGCGGCGGAGGAAAGGTTACAAGCAAAAAGGCCCGTTCAGTTCCTCAGAACCAAACGGGCCTTTGTCGTTTCTGCTGCTAACTTAGCTGCTGTTGCTGCTACTGCCGCTGCCGCTGCCGCTATTGCTGCTGCTACCACTATTACTACTACCGCCGCCTTCCATTTCGCGCGGACGTTTTTTGCGATTGCGCTTGCGTGCCAGAGCTTCCTTTGTACGGCGCTTTTCACCCGGCTTCAAATAAAAAGAATGCCTTTTTATTTCTTTTACAATGTCCTCCTGCTGGACCTTGCGTTTGAAGCGGCGCAGCGCACTTTCAAGAGTTTCACCCTCTTGTATGTGGACTTCTGCCAACGAACTTCACCACCTTCCGAACTTCCTTATTATAGCTGCTTCGCCTAGCCTTCCCGTCCCTTGCTACAGTGAAAAGTTCAACCTGCATGGAAATTGTAAAAGTAATTGGTAGAGAAATACTCGATTCACGCGGCAATCCGACGGTCGAAGCAGATGTTTATCTGGCAGACGGCACGATTGGACGCGCCGCTGTTCCGTCCGGCGCTTCTACCGGCGAACACGAAGCTGTAGAGTTGCGCGACGGCGATAAGAAACGCTATCTCGGGAAAGGCACGCGCCAAGCTGCCGAAAATATTACGAAGCAAATCAGCCCCGCCCTCCATAATTTGGATGCTGCGGACCAAACTCTGATTGACCGGACCATGCTTTCGCTCGACGGCACTCCCAATAAGGGCAAGCTGGGCGCAAACGCCATTCTGGCAGTTTCCATGGCTGTTGCGCGAGGGTCTGCTGAGTCCGAAGCGACTCCGCTTTACCGCTATCTGGGAGGAGTGAACGCCCGCGTTCTGCCAGTGCCGATGATGAACGTAATCAACGGCGGCGCGCACGCCGACAGCTCTGTCGATCTGCAGGAGTTTATGCTTGCTCCGGTTGGCGCAAAGAGTTTTTCCGAAGCGCTGCGCATGGGCGCGGAAACGTTTCACACGCTGAAAGGCGTGCTGAAAAAGCGCAGCTATTCCACGGCTGTCGGCGATGAAGGCGGCTTTGCTCCCAACCTGAAAGCTAACGAGGAAGCCCTGGAAGTTTTAATGGAAGCGATCAGCGGCGCTGGCTACAAACCGGGCGAAGAGATTGCCATTGCGCTCGATCCCGCATCCAGCGAGTTTTACGATAAGTCCAAAAATCGCTATGTCTTTAAGAAGTCTGACAAAAGCGAAAAGACATCGGAGCAGATGGTCGAGTTCTGGTCCGGTTGGGCCAATCAATACCCCATTATTTCAATTGAAGACGGCATGGCCGAAGACGATTGGGACGGCTGGAAGCAGTTAACCGAGGCGCTCGGAAAAAAAATTCAGCTTGTGGGCGACGACCTGTTTGTCACTAACTCGGAGCGCCTCCAGCAAGGCATCGAAAAGGGCGTCGGCAACTCCATCCTGGTCAAAGTCAATCAAATTGGCTCTGTCACCGAAACGCTCGAAGCCATGCGCTTAGCCGCCAGCGCCAATTACACCGCCATGGTTTCGCACCGTTCCGGCGAAACCGAAGATGTCTTTATCGCTGACTTAGCCGTTGCCACCAACTCCGGCCAGATTAAGACCGGCTCCGCCAGCCGTACCGACCGTATCGCCAAGTACAACCAATTACTGCGGATCGAAGAAGAGCTGGGCAGCGGCGCGGTTTACTTAGGCAAGAAAGCCTTTCGGCAATAACACTTCAGCATGGCAAAAAACACTCCGCTGGTTTTAACGATTCTGGATGGTTGGGGTTATTCTCCCAGCACCAACGGAAACGCTATCGCGCTGGCCCGCAAGCCGACCTATGACCATCTGCTCCAAACATTTCCCAACACCCTGATCCACACTTCCGGCCCGTTCGTCGGGTTGCCGGAAGGGCAAATGGGAAACAGCGAAGTCGGCCACATGAACATGGGAGCCGGGCGGGTCATCTACATGGACGTGACCCGCATCGACCTGATGATTGCCACCGGCGAGTTCTTCCACAATTTGGCGCTGTTAAACGCCATGCAAAAAGCGCAGGGCCACCGGCTGCACCTGCTGGGGCTTTGCAGCGACGGCGGCGTTCACGCGCAACTGACGCACTTGTTTGCCTTGCTCGAAATGGCGAAGCGGCATGGTCTCACCGAAGTCTTTGTCCATTGCTTCACGGATGGCCGCGATACGCCGCCCGAGAGCGGGATCGGCTATATCGAGCAGTTAGAAGGAAAAATGCGCGAACTCCGCTGCGGGCGTATTGCTTCCGTTTCAGGGCGCTACTATGCCATGGACCGAGACAAGCGCTGGGAACGGATCGAACGTGCTTTCGGAGCCATGGTGCTGGGCAACGGCGCAAAA
>CAXTWT010000202.1:0-9035 GCA_964247955.1 uncultured Bryobacteraceae bacterium | reverse complement strand
CCATTCGGGCCGCCATGAATACGAAGCAGGAGAGGATACTTTTTGCCGCTCTCATAAGATGGCGGTTTCGTCAGCAGCCCGTGAACTTCCGTGCCGTCGCGGCTCTTGAAACTGAGATCCTCCGCTGTGCCGAGCTGCCGCTCCGAAAGGAACTTATCATTATGGGAAGTCAGCTTCCGCAACGAGCCGTTCTCCAGCGCAAAAATTTCCGGTGGAGCGGCGTCCGTGCTTACCAGCACTGCTATGTGATCGCCGCGCGATGAAACCGCCGACACCGACATTTCATCCTTCACTAGACGCTGCACCGCACCACCACCCACGGACACGCTCGCCGGATACTCCGACTGGTCATCCGACACCAGAAACGTCAGCGAACTGCCGTCTGGGGAAAATACCGGATTCGCCACTCCACGGTCCAGCTTTGCTGTGACAATCCGCGCTGCGCCTCCACTGGCGGGAACCACGGCCAGCCGGTGCATTGTGTACGCGCCGTACTTGCTCTCGCTGCCCTGCAGATAAGCCACGGTTTGGCTGTCCGGGCTCCATGCCAAACGACCCATGTCCGGGCCGGGAAAATCTGTCAGCTTGCGCGGGGTTGCGCCAGTCTGCGCCTCCACCACGAACACATCGGTATTCTGGGTGCGGTCCGGATCTTTATCGAGGCTGCTCACAAAGACAATCTTTGTCCCGTCCGGCGACATCACCGCCCCGGTCTCGTCGTGGTCTCCTTTGGTAATCGCGTCCAGCTTTTCGCTCGCAATATCAAACAGGTAGATATGGTTGTGCTTGTTGCCGGAAAGGTAGCCCTCCATGTCCTGTTTGAAGTGGTACCGGTCAACCACAATCGGCTTCGGCAGTTTCGGAGGGGCAGGCGCGCCGCCCGCTTTCGGCTCTTCCGCTTCCTGCTCTTCTTTTTCTTTCAGCGTCAGCATCAGCTTCTTGGAATCGGGCGACCAGTCGTAGCCGGAAAGATTGTACTGCTTCAAGTGCGTCACCTGATACGCTTCGCCGCCGCGCCGGTCGAGCATCCACACCTGCGAACCTTTCGCCTTGCCGGGCCGCGAAGAAACGAACGCCAGGAAATTTCCATCGGGACTCCACCGGGGTGAACTCTCCGACTCCGCATCATGCGTCACCTGAATCTGCTGCGCTCCGTCCCAGCTCGTCATCCAAACGTTGGTGGTCCGCTTATCCGCTTCCCGGTCAATCGTCGAAACTGTATAAGCGACCCATTTCCCATCCGGCGAGCACTGCGGATCGGCCACATCATGGAGCCGGTCCACGTCATCCACGGTGATGGGCCTTTTTGTACTGGACTGCCCAAAGCCGTCGGACGGCAAAAGTAGGGCTGAAAGAAATACAACGCGCCACAGGGAGTACATGGACGGAAGATAGCACGAAAGCCGGAAAGCAGCCGCAAACCGCTTCGGGCGTCAGGTAGTCTAGTGCTTATGCCTATTCCAGCTACTCACGAAGACGCGAACCTGATCCTGCGCCTGTACGAACTCCGGCGCGAAGAAAAACTCAGAGCCGCCCGCGCTTGGTTCATCCGATCATTTAAGGCGCAAAGCCTTCAACAGATGCGGGAACTGTGCCCGCCGGGTTCGGATGAGGAGATGCACGCCCGCATGGTCATTTCCTACTGGGACATGGTCGCTTCCTTTCTCGCTTCCGGGGTCCTCAATTTTGAACTCTTCGCCGCCAGCGGCAACGAACTGCTGTTTGTCTGGACCCGCATCCGCAAGCTTCTTCCTGAAGTACGTGCGGCATTCAAGAGCCAGCGTGTTTATGAAAATCTTGAAAAAGCAGGCCAAATGATGATCGACCGGATAAACGCCACCGATCCTGGAGCCTACGCCTTTTTCGAGGAGCGCGTCAACGGATAACAACCACTGGCAAGAACGGTATTTCAGCGATGAAAACAGCAACAAAGACGGCCCTCTTAGCAGTTCTAACGGTTTCCCTTGTTTGTGGGCAGGACGCATCGCGCCTTCTCGCGCCGACGCCTCCCATGGGTTGGAACAGTTGGGATTCTTATGGCCTCTCGGTGACGGAGTACGAGTTCAAAACCAACACCGATTACCTGGCGAAGAACCTGCTACGCTACGGCTGGGAGTACGCCGTTGTCGATGAAGGCTGGTACCTGCCGAACCCCGAAGCCAAACCCGGCAGCTTCCGCTTTACGATGGATGAACAAGGCCGTTACACCCCGGCCCGCAACCGCTTTCCGTCCGCGAACCGCCCCGGCTTTGCTGATCTTGCGGATTGGGTCCACAGGGGAAAAATGAAATTCGGCATTCACATCATTCGCGGCATCCCACGCGAAGCAGTCGACAAAAATCTGCCCATTGCCGGATCACAGTACCACGCAGCGGATGCCGCCAACAAGTCCGATACCTGCAAGTGGAACGCTGACAATTACGGAATCAAGGCAAACGCCGCCGGACAAGCCTATTACGATTCCCTTGCCGCTTTATACGCAAGCTGGCGGGTGGATTATGTGAAAATCGACTGCATCTCCTTTCCCTACCTTGATGACGAGATCCACATGTTCAGCGCCGCCCTGCGCAAAACGGGCCGACCGATTGCTCTGAGCTTATCGCCCGGACCAACGCCGCTCGACAAAGCGGAAGATGTGAAGAAATATGCGCAGTTGTGGCGCGTTTCGGGCGATGTTTGGGACCACTGGGGGCAGTTGCCGGACCAAGCGTGGACACAAGGATTGGTAGCGCAATTTTCCGTCGCCGCGCAATGGGCATCGCACGCCGGGGCAGGGCATTGGCCTGACGCCGATATGCTGCCGCTCGGTTATATCGGGCCGCGACCTGGTTTTGGAAAAGCCCGACCGACTCGCTTTACCCACGACGAGGAGCGCACGCTCCTCACGCTCTGGGCCATCGCCCGTTCTCCCCTAATCATGGGAGGTAATCTCACGAAAATGGACGATTGGACAACTTCGCTGCTGACGAACCAAGAAGTTCTTGCCGTTGACCAGCATTCGGTCGGCGGACACCAAATCGTCAATGACGGAAGCAAAGCCGTTTGGATGGCCAAGTCTGAAAAAGGCGGGGATGCTTACCTTGCCTTGTTCAATCTGTCCGACATGCCGCAAACGGTGGAATACCCGCTGCAAGCTTTAGGTTTGAGCAAAGTTTCCTACCCGATTCGAGACCTTTGGGCGCACAAAGACCTCGGTAGTACCGACATTCTGAAAGCGCAGCTTCCGCCGCATGCGTCCGCCTTATTCAAGCTGCGGCTGTAGCTGAACTCGGCCTACCTCGGCCAAAAGATCATCGATTCGGATGGGTTTTGAAGCATAACCGTCCATCCCGGCCTCCAGACACTGCTCCCGCATGCCCTGCATAGCATGTGCGGTTAAGCCGATGATCGGTGTTCTTCGTCCGCTGCGCCGCTCTTTCTCCCGGATTCCGGCAGTCGCCTCGTATCCGCCCATTTCGGGCATTTGGATATCCATCAAAATCAGATCGAATTCTTCTTCCTCATAGGCCGATAAAGCCCGCAAGCCGTTCGGCTCGACGCGAACTGAATAGCCCCGTTTGGTCAACAGACTTTGCGCCACTCTTTGATTCACCAGGTTGTCTTCTACGAGCAGAATGCGTTGACCCGGAGGCGCGTCGGACGGCGGCAAGGGCCGTTGAACATTCGGCTTCGGGCGCGGGAACGCCTGCTGCTTGGATAGGACGGAAACAAACGTTTTCTTCAGTTCGTTTTGTCCAACAGGCTTCAGCAGGTATGCCGCCACGCCCAGACCTTTGCATCTTGTCAGATGCTCGCCAAACCGCGCCGAACTCAGCATCATTACCGTAACATCCGTCATGCCGGGCGTTTGGCGCATCTGTTCGCAGAGTGCGAATCCATCCACGTCCGGCATGCACACGTCTAATACCGCAAGGTCGAAGCTCTTGCCGAAGGCGTGCAGCTTTGCGGCTGCCTTTAATGCATTTGGGGCGCTGTCCGCCAACACCGGGATCATTCCCCAGCGCTGCAGCAGACGGTCCAGGATGGCCCGATTCGTGGCGTTATCGTCAACTACTAAAACCCGCAAGCCATTCAGTATTTTCCCGTCGACGGCTTCCGCCTCGGACATAGGAGGGGCCGTTAAGTTGAAGCAGGCGGTAAAAGCAAAGGTGCTGCCCTTTCCCACTTCGCTCACAACTACGATGTTGCCGCCCATCGCTTCCACCAGTTGCCGGCAGATTGCCAAACCCAGCCCTGTGCCGCCATACCTTCTTGTCGTGGAACTATCCGCCTGTGTAAACGCTTGAAAGACGTTCGCCTGCTTTTCCGGCGCAATGCCGATGCCGGTGTCCGACACCTGCACCTCCAGTTCCACCTTTTCATCCATTCGCGACTTCTCGCTGATTTTGATCTTGATCTCGCCTTGCGTCGTAAATTTGATGCCGTTTCCAACCAGATTCGTTATGACCTGCCGCAACCGGGCCGGATCGCCCGTCACGGTCTCGGGCACGTCATGCGCAACATCCAGCAGCAGCTCCAGCCCTTTTTCTTCCGCCTGGATGCTTAAAATTTGCAGCGTTTCCCAGATCTCATTCCGCAGGTTGAAGTCAATCTGTTCCAGCACCAGCTTGCCTGCTTCGACCTTGGAAAAATCGAGAATGTCGTTGATGATGACCAGAAGCGACTCTGCCGATGACATTACCGTGCCGAGATACTGCCGTTGCTCGGAAGTCAGGTCCGTGTCGAGCGCCAGTTCCGTCATTCCCAGCACGCCGTTCATGGGCGTCCTGATCTCATGGCTCATATTGGCCAGAAACTCGCTCTTGGCTTTGCTGGCGGCCTCGGCTGCTTCTTTCGCGGATTGCAGCGCCGTGTTCGTGGACCGCAGCTCCGCCGTGCGTTCCTCCACTTCTTTCTCCAGATTGTCCCGATGCTCCTGTAGTTTCGCGCTTTGCATCTGAATCTGGTTCAACATTTCATTGAAGCTGTCGGTCAGCAGCCCGATCTCGCCCGTATCGGAGTTCCGCACGCGTACCGAATAATCCTTCCGCTCCGAAACGCGCTGCGCCGCTCCCGCCAGTTGCAAAATGGGGGCGGAGATCACCCTTTGCAGTTTCGATCCGATCACCAGCACCAAAAGCAGCGACGCGCCGAAAACCAGAACCGATATAAATCCGTATCGCAGCACTAATTGATAAAAGTCTTGCAGATTGCAGGAGATATGAATGGTCCCGATCTGCTGATGATCGAGCAAAATCGGTCTGGAGATGCTGACGTGGTCGAAGCCGAACTCGCCGTTGTTTGTGTCTCCGCAGGTCTGGCGGGATGTCTTTGCTCCCGGCAGATACCTCGCGAAAAGGCTGCCGCCGCTTGTGCATAGCCAGGCGGCTGTGATGTTCGGTCTTACCCGCACCGCCTTCAGAACGTCTGTAGCGGCATTGGGATCGCTGAATGTAATAGCCGCCGCGCTGTTTGCTCCCAGCGCTTCCGCCAGCACCGACAGGTCCTGAACCGTGCGAATCCGCAGTTCCCAAAATTCATTGCCGAATAAGGCCAGAAACGAAGCAAGAAGGCCGACGCTCGACGTGAGCAAAATTAAAATTTGCAGTTTGGCTCGGATGGTCGAAACTCTTACTTTCCCCAGCATGTCTATGCGCCTGCTATTGCTGTACTTCCAGAGCGAGACTCAGCAGCCTGGAGCTGACCGTGAGACCCGCCTTGTCCGCTGCTTTCGTGTCGACGATGAAGCGCACCCGGTTGGCGTCCAGCACAAGCGTAATAACAGCGCCGCTCCTCCCGCGCTTTCGTTCGCGACCGGCGTCCAGAACAGTAAGGATTCCGTAACCCTTCGCATCCGGCAGAAAGTTTTCCCATCGCGTTCCCTCCGCTCCTGGAATGAAAAGCACTTGGCATCCTTTCACTTCTTTGTCGCTGTGGACGTTTCGAGTGACAACGGCGCGCTCATTGACCGTCTTGCCTTTCAGAGTTTCTCCAAGCGCCTGATTTAACTGGGGTCCACCGGACGTACAAACATTAAATAGTGGGCCTGAGCCGTTAAACGTCTCGGGAGGCCATACGACAAACTTGGTGAAGTTGTACAGAAACCCTGCCTTTACTTGGTACTCGGTCATTGCATCGCCACGCATCACCATAGCCAAGCACGCCAGTGTGCTCAAAGCAGCAAAAGCCCGCCGTGGGTTGCGGCGGGAACAACACATCGAACTCTGTTCGGCGCCTGGATCGCGTGAAAGCACGTTAGAATGTCCAAACCGCCTTCCCGAACATGCTGCGCTCTGCAAGGGTGTGAACTGATTGCGTCGCATCACCGAATTCCGCATGACGGGGGCTGAGCAGGTTTTGCCCCACCAGGCTCAACTCCACTCCTTTTCGGAGCTTATACGCAAGATGCGCATCAACTCTCGTATAAGCCGGTATGCCGCTTCCGGCTAAACGGCCTACGAAAAATGCGGAACTGTCAAAAGAAAATTTCGGGCTTAAGTCTAAGTAGGATTGTACGTTGAATTGGTGCTGTGGGGCTGTTCCGAACAATCCTTGACCTAACGCGGTCGAACCGACCTGACGGGCAAATTCCTGGGCTATCCCAACGGGCAGAACACCGGCAAGCGTCGCGGCCGGATCAGCGGTGGAGCTTGCTGCCTGATAAAAACTGCAACGCAGGAACGAATAAGAAGAACCCAGTTTCCAACGTGACGCAACATTCCAGGTAGCGCTCGCTTCCCCTCCATAGTTTTGAGATTTCAGCCCGTTCCCGGAAATGATAGGAACATTGACAACCAACAAGCCGGGGCCGTACATCAAGTTCGGGTTTCCAATAAAGCTGTCCTGCAGACCGCGATAAAAGCTGTAGAATGCGGCTAAATCAAACGAAACGCGCGTACTTGGCACGATTCGATAACCCAATTCATAATCGTGAACCGCTTCCGCCTGGAAGTGCGGGTTGCCGGATAAGTACTGCGTAATGCCGAAGCTGTTGCTGAGATAACTGACCGGGAACTGCAATTTGAACGCTGTATCCAGCCGTGAGGGCTGCCGCACTGCCTTAGAAGCAGCCATCCATAAGGTGGAAGCGCTATTGGGTGTCCAGGCCAGCCTAACGCTGGGCTCGTACTCAAAACCGGTAAAAGCGTTATGCTCAACTTTCGTTCCAATCGTCAGGGCGAGGTTGTCCGCAAGGGAAATCTCATCTTGCAGAAAACCGCTGAATAAATCGTAGTTCTTACTGGGCGGCAGCAGTTGAATCGTAAACCCCAGGGATGTTGGATTGCCAGTCTGGTTAAAAGCTTCCCCGATGTTGTCGTGATTGAAGCGATACCCGAGACCCCACACCAAATCGTTTCTCGAACCGATCGCTGTATGGTTCTGGAAATCAAAGTCCAGTGCGTTCACTTTTTCCACTAGACCGCTATCCAATCTGGAGTAGCTGGAACCGTAAATTTGAAGGGTGCTTTGCGACCTGTCGGAGTGCGTGCGCGTCCAGCGGCCTGTTATGTCAAACCCGTAATCATTGAGCGGCTGCGCGATCACTCCAAAGGCTGCTAACCCTCGGGGCGCAACGGTCTGCCCGCCATCCGTCCGGAAGACATTCCCTTCTAACACAAAGGCGTCTTTTGCTGATCGACTGAGATCGGCGCGGAACCCGCCGTGCCCGACCTGCCATGCGTCATGGCCGCTTTGCCCTTGTGCTGTCCGCAAGTTTCCAAAGCTCGAAAAATCACCAAAGGCCCGGTACGTTCCTGCTTGGCCGAGCTTGCCGCCAACCCTCGCCTCATAATTGCCGGTTTGGAACGATCCTGCGCCCGCTGAAATTCGTGTCCCTTGCGTGTCTTTGGAATCTTCCGTAATGATATTGATGACGCTGTTGACCGCGTTTGCGCCCCACACCGCGCCGCCCGGCCCGCGCACGACCTCGATGCGCGCAATGGTATCGAGCGGAATGTCAAGCTGATCCCAATAAACTCCGGAAAAAGTGGGCGTATACACGGTGCGCCCGTCCACCAGCACCAGCAGCTTGTTTGAATAAATGCTGTTGAATCCGCGTACGCTGATGGCCCAGCGATTGGCTTCCACTTGCGCCACTTGCACGCCCGGTGCCATGCGCAGCAGATCGGGAACCGTAGTGGCCCCGGAGCGCGCAATCGCCTCTCGCGTGATGACATAGACAGCGGCGGGAGTTTTCGAAAGCTTTTGTTCTTTGCGCGACACGGAGGTGACATCAATGTTCATCAGCTCCTCGATGCTCTTGTTGGCGAAGTCGTCTGCTGAGGAAGAGCTTTGCGCCGAAGCGCCGGACGGGCAAAGAAAGCTGAACAGGGCCGCCGCTGACCAAGCTCGCTTAAAAGGATGTAATCGAAAATGGAAAGGTTTTCTCAAACTGGCCGTCACTCCTCGGCTCGTTAGAAAAGTGACTGCCAACCTTGTTCGCTCTCAAGCAAAAGCGTTCTATCGCTTTGTTCCGGCGCGAACGGGCTACAGTGAAAGGATATGGAAGAACCCGTTGGCACTCTCACTTACTCGGACCTGAAGGCTGATGTTTACAGTTCCAGCTTGCCCGGCGAGTTCAAGGTGATTTACCGCGACTCCGCCGGCTCACAGTTAGCGGAAGAATCGCTGTCAGGCGTCAGTACCTACCGGCAGCGCGAACCGGAAATCCTCAGCCGGCTTCAGCAACTATCCGAAAGCGGTAAATTGGCTCCTGACTCGCCATTGGCGGACTCGGGCGAGTACTAGAAAGCGTCCGTGTGTGTAGCCAGACGCTGTTAATGGTCCGACTGCCGTCGGGTGACCGGCAGTTGCTCAACGGCATCCGCGCATCAGTCCAGTGCTTCCGCTAAAGGGATCTCTCCATCTGCGCCTTTGCCCAGCGTCAATGACTGTTCGCCGCCCAATCGACTCATAGGGGCAAGGAAGCCGGTTTGCTCCGGCTCGTTTTTTGTTAGCGGCGCGCAGGATGTCCTCGGTTTTTGCGCCGGGGTGGGACTGCAGCGTGCGTTACAAACGCAGTATGGCTCGGGAAGACCTGGAAGCTGGCGGCAAGG
>CAXTWT010000201.1:0-9056 GCA_964247955.1 uncultured Bryobacteraceae bacterium | reverse complement strand
GCGACATGTGCGCCATCAGCCGCAATTCGATCTGCGAGTAATCCGCAATCACCAGATCCCATCCTTCTTGCGGAATGAACGCTGCGCGGATCTCGCGGCCTTCTTCGGTCTTGATCGGAATGTTCTGCAGATTCGGATTCAGTGAAGACAATCGGCCCGTGGCCGCGCCAATCTGATTGAATGTCGTATGCACCCGCCCCGTTTGCGGGCGGATCAATTGCGGCAGCGCATCAATATACGTGCCCTTCAGCTTCGTCAACTGCCGATATTCCAGCACCAGTTGCGCCACCGGATGAGCCGCCGCCAGCCCCTCTAAAACGTCCGCTGCCGTCGAGATCACTTTGCCCTTGCCCCATTTCGTAGGAGTCGGCAACTTCATCTCTTCAAACAAAACCTTGCCTAATTGCTGCGGTGAATTGATATTAAACGTTCGTCCCGCCAGAGAGTAAATCTTCTGAGCAATCCCTTCAATCCTCCCCGACAAACGATCCGAGAGTTCCGCCAGAACATCGGTGTCCACACGAATTCCCGCGCGCTCCATCTCGGCCAGAACCGGAGCCAGCGGCAGATCAATATCATGGTAAACGCCCCCTAGTTCCTGTGTTTCGATTTGTGGCCTAAGCGCTTCCGCCACCGCGAAGATGGCCTCCGCCTGCTGCTCCGCCGCCGCGTTCAGTTTCCGGTCCAGAAACCGTTCCGCCAAGCCTTCCGGACTGCAAGCTCCCGGATCGGCGCTGAGCAAAAACCCATACAGCATCACGTCATCGCTGATCTTTCGTACGGACAGATCCATTTCAGATGTAGTTAACAGAAAAGCTTTCGCATCATGGACCACCTTGGGAACCGCTTCCGACTGGAGTGTTTCCTTCAGCTCTTCCGCTAACGCGAACGGCACGGCACGGCCCTGACCGGCTCCATAGGACAATCCGAAAAATGAGTTTGTTCGGTCAAGTATAACTGCTAACGGAGCGTCCGCCGGTCGCTGCACCAGCCAGTCTTTTAATGCCTCAGCAGTTTCCAGCGCACGGTAGTCCCGCGTCGCGCTGTCGTCTTCGGGAGGCATATCTTTGAGAAGGCTGAAAAATTCCAGCTCCTTGTAAAAGTTTTTCAACTCCGTTGCGCGGGGCGTCTGCGCCCGCAACTCTTCGAGATGCCATTCAATCGGAACTTTCGTGTGAATCGTTGCCAGTTGTTTGCTCAACAGAATCTGATCGCGATTCTTTTCCAGGCTTTCGCGGTACATTTTGCGCTCGACCTCGCCCGCCCGGTCCAGCGCCGTTTCTACCGATCCGAATCGCGTAATGATGTCTTTCGCTCCCTTGTCCCCGATTCCCGGCGCGCCCGGAATATTGTCAACAGCGTCACCTTTCAAAGCGAGCAGATCGGCCACCTGGGAAGGCTTCACGCCCATAAACTCTTCCACCTTGGCGGCGTCGTACCACTCGTCATCCTTCACCGGATTCAGCATAAACACGCGCTCGTTCACCAGTTGGAGCATGTCCTTGTCGCTCGATACAATGACCACTTCGAGCGGACTTGCCGGTTCCCGGCAGGCAATCGCGCCGATCACATCATCCGCTTCATATCCGGCAAACTGCAGAATCGGAATCTGCATCGCTTCCAGCAGCCGCCGGATGTACGGAATCTGCGGACCGAGGTCCTGCGGCATCTCCGCGCGGTTCGCTTTATACTCGGCAAAGCTTTCGGAGCGGAACGTCGGCGTGGTGCTTTCAAAGATGGCGGCGATGTAGTCGGGCTTAAAATTTACCACCAGTTTTCGCAGCATGTTGTGGAAGATATAGATCGCTTCCGTGGACAAGCCCGTAGTCGTGCGCATCGGCGGCGCACCGCTCCGGGCGCGGGCATGGTACGCCCTGAAAATGAAACCGTAACTGTCGATGAGGAAAAGACGCGGAGTTGGCAACTCTTTCAGGATAGAAGGCCCGAAGTTATAGACTGAGGGGAACTGCTTTTTCTCCAGGAGTAGCCATGCTTTCGTTCCATGTAGAGCAACTCGCTTCGCCGCGCTTCCTCCTCGTATTCGCGCTGCTCATCACGTCGCTTCATGCCCAGCTCAATACTACAGCGAGCATCACCGGAACCGTTACCGACGCAAGCGGCGCCGTGATTCCGGGCGCAGCCGTAACGGCCGCCAATGAAGATACAAAGACGACTTTTTCCACGGAGACGAACGCCGATGGTACTTTTGTAGCCCCGAGCCTCACTATCGGCACCTACACCGTTACCGTTTCGAAGCAGGGCTTCCAGACATATAAGGAATCCGGCATCATTTTACACCCGGCCACGGTAGCCACTGTGACCGCGTCGTTGCAGTTAGGCTCAGTGGGAACCGAAATTTCCGTGCAGGCCAGCGCCGCCCAGGTGCAAACTTCCACCAGCGAAGTCTCGCATGCCGTTTCCGGCACGCAAGTCAGCACGCTTCCGCTGAACGGAAGAAACTATCAAGCCCTGGCCGTTGTCATTCCCGGCGTCAACAACACCAGCGCCGGATCAGTCCTCGGCACCGGAGGGCGCTCCACCAGCAACGTTTTGTCTATCAACGGGTTGAGCCAAAGCACCACCTTTTACGCTCTGGACGGCATCTGGAACGAGAATACCGGCAACATGAATCAGACCACGGTCACGCCGAACCCCGACAGCCTCGAAGAGGTGCGCGTGCTGCAGAACAACTACAGCCCGAAATACAGCCTCATGGGCGCGTCCGTTGTGCTGCTGCAAACCAGAAGCGGTACAACGCAGTTTCACGGCAATGCCTTCGAATACTTCCGTAATGACGCCCTGAACGCCCGTAACTTCTTCAGCACATCCGTGCCGACGCTCCGGCAGAACATTTTCGGCTACACGCTGGGTGGTCCGCTTTTCATTCCCAAGCTTTATAACAAGAACCGCAACAAGACATTCTTTTTCGTCAGCGAGCAGTGGGTGATTTCCCATGCCGGTTCCGCCACGCTGCGCGCCCAGGACCCCACCGCCGATCAAAGAAACGGCATCTTCTCCACAGCCGTTAAGGACCCGACAACAAACGCAAATTTTCCCAGAAACGCTGCCAGCCAGTACCAGATTCCCGCCAACAGGCTCGACCCGAACGCTCTGGCTTTTCTTAACGCGCTTTATCCGCTGCCCAACAACCCCGCAGGCGGCGCGCTGAACTACATCAACATCACGCCTCAGATTACCGATCAGCGCGACGACGAAATCAAAATTGACCACAACTTCACAGACAAGTACCGCTTAACGGGCGAGTTCCTCGATGAGCATCAGACTCTGCGGCAAAACTCTCTTACGTCGTCGAATAGCGGCTCCATTTTCCCGACCAACTACGAAAATGATCTGACCAAAAACTATCTCGCCCAGATTCAGTTCACCAGCACCCTTACGCCCGCTATGGTCAACACGGCCAGTATCTCGACAAACATCTACGACCTGGACCTGAATCTGGAAGGCACTATTTACAAGAGTCAAGTGCCCGGTTTCAACATCAATCTGCCCCTTAATGGAGCTTTGAGCAGCCGCCTGCCCCTTGTCTCTATTTCTCAAGGTTGGGCGCCGCAAGGCATCGCCGCCGCCCGACCGCTTTTCCATGCTGCCGATCTCGACAACACGGTTTCCGATAACTGGAGCTGGCTGCACGGCAAGCATTTCCTCGAAGCAGGCATGAGCGTCGTGCTGAGCACCAAGCGCCAGAACGTCGCTACCGCCGATAACGGCCAGTACACATTTACCGGGCAGTTCACGAACAACGCTTTAGCTGACTTCCTCATCGGCAGCGCCGCCACATTTACGCAGCAAAGTTCGGAGCGCCGCGTGGTCGTACACGGTCCTATCGTTTCACCTTACATTCAGGACCGTATTCAACTCACACGCAACTTCACCCTCACGGTGGGAACCCGCATCAGTTACCTGCCGCTCCCGCACGCGCCTTCTAACTTCGAGAACATATTCAACCCTGCCGCTTATAACCCCGCGCACGCGCCGATTGTCAATGCAAATGGAACGATCACTGCAACTCCGACCTATGATCCGCTGAACGGCTTGGTGCGTAACGGAGTCAATGGCGTTCCCGATAACTTTTCAGGCCGCCACAACTGGTACTGGTCTCCGCAGCTTGGCTTTGCCTGGGACCTGTTCGGCAATAGCAGGACCGCGTTGCGCGGCGGCTACGGCCTGACTTACACTCGCGTCTTCACCAACCAGGACTGCTCTTTCGCCTGCGCCGGCAACCCTCCCGATGTAACTTCCGTTAATCTGATCAACGCGAGCTTTTCGAATCCTGCAGGCACCGGAACGGCCAGAGCCGCCAGCGCTCCCTCGCTCACGAGCGCCGATCTCAATATCCAGGCTACGCAAGTCCACAGCTACAGCCTGAGCTTTGAGCATCAGCTAACGAAGAATTGGACGGTCGCCGTTACCGGAGCCGGAGCGCTGGCCCGCCATCTGGTGGGAAGGTTCAACGCCAATCAGCCGCTTCCTTACGGCAATTACGATTTCAATCCGCTGATCAATACGGGCCGGTTCTTCACTTATTTGTACGGGCCATTTCCCGGCTATGCGGCTATTGACAACTACACCACTGGACTGAACTCAAACTGGCACGCCCTGGAAGTTACAATGAGCCATCCTGTCAGCGAAAACCTGTTCTTCACAGCGGCCTACACCTGGTCGCATAACTTAGCGGAAGCCGCCAGCGGCAGCAGCGCCGCTTACGATGCTTACAACTTTCGCCGCTACTACGGAAACTCTCCGCTGAACATCCCGCAAGTGTTCACCTTCAGCGCTGTCTGGAACATACCGTGGCTGCAACACGCGGACGGCTGGAAACGCGCTGTTCTAGGAGGTTGGCGCTACTCCGACATCACCACCATTCGCAGCGGCATGTCCTACACTCCCGGCCTGAGTATTGCCAATCAAGGAATCGGGGTGCGCCCCGATGCGGCTGGCCTGTCCGTAAGCGGTCCCAAAACTGTTGCTCAATGGTTCAACACCGCTAATTTCAACGCGCCTGCCGCCGGATACTTCGGCAATGCAGGTACAGGGGTGATCTTAGGACCCGGCCTGGTGAACTTCGACATGGCCTTATACAAGGATTTCCATGTCATGGAGAACCACGCTATCGAGTTTCGGGGAGAACTCTTCAACATTTTCAATCACACGAACTTCAACGCGCTTTCACTCAACAAAGGCGCGCCCAACTTCGGCCAAGTCACCGGAGCGGCTGACCCGCGCATTGTCGAATTTGCGCTGCGTTATCAATTTTAAACCGCCGTAGTTGGGCTTCATAGAACCTCAGTATGGATGGACAACACCACATCGCAACGCGCCAAGCGACAATCTCTGATCTGGATTTATTAGCCCCGCTGTTCGACGCCTATCGCCAGTTCTATCGAAAGCCGAGCGACATCAATCTGGCCCGTCAATTCTTACTGGAGCGGTTCCAGCACAATCAATCCGTTATTTTCCTGGCCGTGCGGCAGGACGGTTCAGCCGTAGGATTTACACAATTGTTTCCCAGCTTCTCGTCAGTATCCGCTGCGCGGATTTTGATCCTCAACGATCTGTTTGTGCGACGGGAGGCCCGCCGGGCGGGAGTGGGTTCCGTGCTGCTTGCCGCTGCAGCCGACTTCGGACGGGCAATTGGTGCTGTCCGCCTGACGCTCTCCACGGAAGTTACGAATCACGCAGCACAAACGTTGTATGAGACCGAGGGCTGGAAGCGACAAACAGATTTCTATGTTTACACTCTGGCGCTCGATCTTCAGAAACGATAACTTGATTCAGGACAAAGCTGAAGCAGACGGCTCAGCTTATCAAGCAACCTGCACTGTAATAACGCTGCTTGATGGCTCAGGAATCGGCAAGCCGTCCTCGCGCATACCGGCAAGATGTAGTTGGATGGCTTCTCGAATCAAACGTTCGACTTCAGAGCGGCTCTTTGCCGTTGCAACGCAACCAGGCAAGTCGGGAACGTAAGCGCCCCAGTCGCTATGCGGTTCTTTCTCGACAATAACGGCATATTCCATATTTACTTCTCCGTAATTTGTGCTTGGTGAAAGATGCTCTTGACGGTTCCGGTCGGCGGCTCATCTCCCGGCTTCCCGGCGATAGTAACGCGTCCAGGCTTCAGCGGGTGTTTGTACTGGCGATGACTGCCAACTTGGTGAACCTGCTTCCACCCGTCCGCCTCTACCCGTTTAATGATATCCCGAACTTTCATCTCTCCTATGAAGACTGCTGAACCTATCTCCAGATAAAATATAAGGCGCTCACTGGCTCAATGATTATTTCATCACCTTTCTTCCGTACAACCCTGTTGCTCGTTGCCTGCGGGCCTGCCCTGCTCGCGCAGTCCAATACCGGCTGGACCTTGCAATCGCCTAATGGATCAATCGTCATTCATGTCAGTCAGGGCGACCGGCTTACTTACGCTGTCTCCTTTCAGGGCCGTCCGGTTGTAACCGATTCCGCCCTCAGTTTGGAGTTCAAAAATGAACCGCCCCTGGACGGCAAGACCCTCCATTTTGTTCGGGGGACGCAGCGCGACTCGGACACTACCTGGAAACCGATTCTCAGCAAGAACAACCCCGTCCGCGATCATTACCGCGAATTGCAACTGGAGTTCACGTCTCCAAACCAAACCACGCCGAAGCTTGATCTTCTGTTTCGCGCTTACGATGACGGAGCCGCTTTCCGTTACAGCCTGCCGGAGCCTGCCGCAAATACCGATCTCATCCTGACGCGGGAAGGAACCGAGTTCCACTTCGCGGTTGATCCCACGCTTTGGGCCGCTGTTTATAACGGGTTTCATCATCCGTACGAACACGAGTATCCCCGCGCCAAGCTGATGAGTCTTTATTCTTCCGATATCATCGGCTTGCCTACCCTCGTTCAAACCGATGCGAACACTTATTTCGCTATCGCCGAAGCGGACCTGACCGACTGGGCTGGTCTTTATCTAAAAACCGGCCCTGCCAAATCCGGCACGCTTCTCGCCGCGCAGTTGGCTCCCCGTCTTGATGGAAACGGTCTGGTTAAAATTCGCACGCCTCATAAATCTCCCTGGCGCGTTTTGATGATTGGAGCAAAGCCTGGAGATCTGATTGAATCCGACATCATCACCAACCTCAATCCTCCTTCCGCCATTGCCGACACTTCCTGGATTCATCCCGGTAAAATGGCCTGGGATCATTGGTGGAGCGGCGATGTCAAGATGGACAACGAAACCGAAAAGCGCTTTATTCAATTCGCTGGCGACATGGGATTTCCTTATCAGCTTGTTGACTGGCAATGGTACGGTCCTTTCAACAAGCCTGAAGCGAACATCACCCAGCCCGCGCCCCAGTTAAACTTTCCGGAACTACTCCAGTTCGCTCAATCCCGCAACGTGCGCCTTTGGTTGTGGCTCCACTCGGGCGATGTCGACCGCGCCCTGCAAATCGGCACTTTGGACGAAGCCTTTACCGTATATGAACACTGGGGCATTGCGGGCGTCAAAATCGATTTTATGGAACGCGACGACCAGGACATGGTGAACTGGTACGAAACGGTTATCAAACTCGCCGCCAAGCACCACTTGATGGTCGATTATCACGGAGCTTACAAGCCCACCGGCTTGCGCCGCACCTGGCCGAACCTGCTCACGCGCGAAGGCGTGCTGGGAAACGAATATAACAAGTTCAGCGGCCGCGTCACTCCTGAACACAAACTGACGTTGCCTTTCACCCGCATGTTGACCGGCCCCATGGACTACACGCCCGGCGGCTTTCTCAACCGCAGCCCCGCCGAGTGGAAGCAGACCACTCCGACGGAAGTCATGGGCAGCCGCGCTCAGGAACTCGCTATTCTGGTCGTCTATGAAAGCCCCTTGCTCTGCATTGCCGACGACCCCGATCATTACCGCAACCAGCCCGGCCTCGACTTCCTGCGCGTTGTGCCGACAATTTGGGATCAAACGGTAGTGTTCGATGGAGTTGTAGGAAAGCATATCGTTGTCGCCCGCCGCAGCGGGAATGATTGGTATATCGGAGGCATGACCGGCGATGACCCCTATACTCTGCAACTTCCGTTAAGCTTTCTCGGCAGCGGCACCTACACCGCCCGTATTTTCGCTGACCCCGCTGATCCGAAGGCCAACTACGAACAAGTACAGGATACTCAGAAAAACGTAACAGCGGGAGATGCTCTCACACTCAAGATGCGTCCCGCTGGAGGCGCGGCCATTTATCTTAAGCACAAACCATAAACTGGTACACTTTTTCTACCGCTTGATGAAAATGCGGTTGAAGACAAAGGAGATCGCAAGTGCAGCAAAACGTCACAGGTGCAAGGACGTCGCCTCTGATGCTGAGTGTTCTACGCATCATGACCGCTTTTTTGTTTATGGCTCATGGCGGACAAAAGCTATTCCATTTCCCTCCTTCGGCGCACCCCATGGCGCATCTGCCGCCGTTGATGCTCGTAGCGGGGATACTTGAGTTTTTCGGCGGTCTTCTTCTATTATTTGGCGTGTTTACCCGGCCAGTAGCTTTCCTTTTAGCAGGTGAGATGGCCGTAGCTTATTTCATGGGACACGCACCGCATGGGTTCTGGCCTGTCAGCAACATGGGCGAACTGGCCGTCATCTATTGCTTCGTGTTCCTGTATTTAGCGGCAGCCGGAGGCGGCCCTTGGAGCCTGGAACGATTGTGGGGCCGGAGCCGTTATTCGTAACGGAGAACCCGCAACGGATCGGAAGCGGCGGCGCGCCGGGCAGGAAGGTAGCCAGCTACGATAGCGATAACGGAAAGAATGACTATCGCAAAGACAATCGATGCCGGATCAGCTGGCTGTACCCCGTATAGTTGGCTCCGTACTAACCGAGCGAATCCAAATATTAGCGGCAGCGCCGCCGCAATACTGATTGCGACCAGTAGGATCACTTCCCGCATAACCAGCCAGATCACATTTCCGTACATCGCTCCGAGCGCGATGCGAATGCCAATCTCGCGGGCGCGTTGCGTCACCATATAAGCCATCACACCGTAAAGCCCCAGCACGGAAAG
>CAXTWT010000200.1:5014-9063 GCA_964247955.1 uncultured Bryobacteraceae bacterium | reverse complement strand
CGAACGCTTACTATCGAGAATCTACAATAACAGAACGGTTACCTGTAGCGGTGATATTTCACACATCTGTGCAATACACTAATCTTGTGAAACCGGCATGGAACAACACGTTCAGCCTTCGAGCGCACCCGCTGTTTTAGAAAGATCTTTATGGCAACGGCTCCGAAATCCCACCTTACCCCTGAAGAGTACCTCGACATCGAACGGCAAGCTGAGTTCCGTAGTGAGTATGTGGCGGGCGAGATGTTCGCCATGGCGGGAGCAACCTCGAACCACAACCGCATCATAAGCAACGTCGTCGCTGCTGTCAGGCCGAAACTGCGCCGTAAATTCTGCTTTATCTACGCGAGCGACATGAAGATCTGGATACCGAACTCAAGGGAATTCACTTACCCTGATGTTGCGGTAGTGTGTGGAGAACCGCAATTTCAAGATCAAGTCACAGATGTGCTGCTCAACCCTGTTCTGATCGTCGAGGTGCTGTCGAAGAGTACCGCCAACTATGATCGAAGCGAGAAGTTTGCAAAATACCGTGAGATTTCCTCTTTCCAGGAATATCTTCTTATCACGCAAGATCGGGTTCAAGTAGATTGCTACTCGCGACTGGGTGCGCAGCACTGGAATTACATCATCTATACCAGCCTGGAGGAGACGATCCCTCTGAAAACGCCGGCCCTTGAGCTTTCACTCGTGGATGTATATGAAGATATTTCATTTGGGTAGCAGCAAGGATGCAAATTGCCTATAACGCCCGGAGCTAAGCTGATAACAGTTTTTATCCGGCGTGATCGGGGAATCCCAATTATCAGCAGGTCAGCGTCACCAGCAACTGAACTGCCGTCAAACCCGGCCTTAAGCGCGCATCAAATGCGGCACATGCTGAAAATGTCGATCCCGCGTGATTAGGAGCAGACTATGCTCCAGTGCAAGAGCAGCGATCCAGAGGTCATTATCGGGAATCGGAGTGCCGGCGCGTTCGAGTTGAACAAAGAGCCGCGCATAGTGTTCTGCCGTTTCAACGCTGGGCAATTAAACTTTCACCGTAGCTTTGGTAAGCAGCTTATGCAGCAGAAACTCGTTATGGGTGTGCTGTGTGCCGCCTTGAAAACCGGCTTTGATTTCATCAAGAACAAACAGCGGAATCCAAATTTCCTCACAGTATTCCAGCCACTCGGCCAACTCCATACCGCTCCGGAACAAATCGGTGAGCCGATTCGTGTCCAGCGCAACTCTCATTTCCACTTGTCCGTGTCAATCTGCCGTTGTGCCGCCAGGATCTCATCGAAAGCCGCATCTGGAGTCCACTGGCCAACCAAGTCGGAGAAGTCAGCTCTCTTTTTACGGCCCACGGTTGCAGCAGTGAGTTCGTCCAAAATAACTTGGTTCAGGCTTTGCTTGCGTTGCGCAGCTTTGCGCCGCAGGGCGCGATCCAATTCCGGCGAAACCCCACGAATTGTGTATTGAATTACCTCCGCCTGCCTTTTCATGCCTACATGCTAACAGGAAACGCAGGCAAAACAGAAAATGCCACTCCGTTAGAGGTAGGACTGAGATTTAAGCCAATAGCAGCTTGTCCGGCGTGATCGGCAGATCCCTCACGCGCTTGCCGGTGGCGTGAAAGATTGCGTTTGCTACAGCGGCGCTTGCTCCGGTGATGCCGATCTCGCCGACTCCTTTAACTCCAATCGGATTGACGTGCTCGTCCTTTTCATCTACCCAAACGGCTTCGATGTGTCCAATGTCCGCATTCACGGGCACATGATATTCCGCCAAGTTGTTGTTCACCCAACGACCCACTTTTTCGTCCATCACAGCGTGTTCATGGAGCGCCAGGCTGATGCCCCAGACCATGCCGCCCAGCAACTGACTGCGGGCCGTTTTCGCATTTAGAATCTTTCCGGCTCCGAAGCATCCGACCATGCGCGAAACTTTAATCTGCCCCAAATCCGCATCCACGCGGACTTCGGCAAATTGAGCGCCGAACGCATACATGGAGAAGCGCTCTTTTTCGCTGCCCGGTTTGGCTTCGGCGCGCCCTTCGACATGCGGTTGACCGCTGCGGGAAATCAGTTCTTGAAACGTGATGCTCTTCGAACGGTCGCTGTGCGCGAACAACCTGCCATTTTCCAGAACTACATCCTGGGCGCTCATTCCTGCTAAGGGCGAGCCGGATGTGCCGCTCACCGCCATCTGAATCAGCTTTTCCCGCAACGCTTGCGTGGCGAGATATACCGACGACCCGGTGCTGGCGGCGGTTTGCGACCCGCCCGAAACCGGTGTCTGCGGCAATTCCGTATCGCCCAGGCGGAATTTAACCTGGTTCGCAGGCACGCCGAACGAGTCGGCGGCAATTTGCGTCATGATCGTGTACGTGCCGGTTCCCAAATCCTGCGTGCCGGCGTCAACCGAAAAAGTTCCATCAGCATTCAACCGCGCATAAGCGCTCGATGGACTGCGGCGCGTCGGGTACACGGAAGTCGCCATGCCCCAGCCGACGAGGGTGTTGCCGTCGCGCATGGATCTAGGCTCCAAAGACCGCCTGCTCCACCCGAATGTTTCCGCCCCAACTCGGTAACACTCGCGCAAGGATTTGCTTGACCACGGCCGGTTATGTTCCGGATCGTTTTCCGCGTAGTTTTTCAAACGGAACGCCAGGGGGTCCATCTTGAGCAGATACGCCATTTCGTCCATCGCTGCTTCCAGGCCGTACGTTCCCGGAGCTTCACCGGGAGCGCGCATAAACGAGGGCGTGCCGATATCGGACTTGATCAGACGGTGCGATGTGCTGCCATTAGGCACTTCGTACAGCATGCGCGCTGACAAACTAGCGGCTTCTGCAAACTCATCAAAATTCGATGTTTGGCAAATTGTGTCATGGCTCAAAGCGGTCAACGTGCCGTCACTCTTCGCGCCGAGAGAAACAGACTGCCATGTTTGCGAACGGAAACCGAGTGGGCCGAACATCTGCGGCCTTTTGACTTCCAACTTGACCGGGCGGTTTAGTTTTTTAGCAGCCAGGGCCGCCAACATGACGTGTGACCAAACCGGTCCTTTGCTGCCGAATCCGCCGCCCAGGTACGGCGAGATCACATGCACGTTTTCCTGGGGAATGCCGAAAAGCCCGGCGACGCGCTCACGGCAGGAAAAGACTCCCTGCGTTGCATCGTACAGAGTCAAATGGTCCGGCTTGTCCCACACCGCTATCGTGGCGTGCTGCTCCATAGGGTTGTGTACTTCGAATGGAGTTCGGTACACCTGTTCGGAACGCTGGTCCGCCTGGCTCATGCCGTTTTGCGGATCACCGTGATGGCTGATCGAAGGATCGCCGCC
The DNA here is from genome assembly GCA_964247955.1 of uncultured Bryobacteraceae bacterium. Lineage (GTDB taxonomy): Bacteria > Acidobacteriota > Terriglobia > Bryobacterales > Bryobacteraceae > Bog-105. The sequence continues at coordinate 5,733 of CAXTWT010000200.1, read as the reverse complement.
GCCGCCGACTTTCTTCGGGTCATAGGATTGCGAAATGCGGCTTTCCAAAGCTACCTGATGCTGCTCCGCCGCGTAACGAACCTGCACCAGATGCGCCCCTTCAGCGGCCGCTTCGGGCGTTTCGGCCACCACCAGCGCAATCGGCTGATTGGCGTAGTGAATCACGTTGTCCTGAAACACCGTCAAAACCCGTCCCGTCGGACGCCCCGTAGAACCGGAACTGTTCTGCTTTTCGAGATTCGGCAGCTTCGGCGCATTCAGGTAGCTCATCACCAGCAGAACGCCTTTGGTTTGTTCAGCGACGCGCGTGTCCAGCGAAGCAATACGGCCTTTAGCAATGCTGCTCATCACAAGCAAACCGTATGCAGCATTCGGAACTTTCTGCTCATAGGCATACGTTGCGCGTCCGGTTACTTTTAAAGTGCCGTCAATACGGCTGATTGGTTGGCCCACTAATTCCGGCATAGATTATTTTTCCTTGTTGCCCGGCGTTACCCCTGCATGGCGGCGGCTGTTGTTACCGCCCGCACAATGCTGCGCTTTGCCAGTTCAATTTTGAAAGCGTTGTCCTTATAACCCTTCGCGCTTTTCAGTTCGGCTTCCGCCGCTGCGCGCAAGGCTTCCGGCTCCGGCTTTTTGCCGAGCAAGGCTTTTTCCGCTTTTTCCGCGCGCCAAGGCTTATGCGCCACACCACCCATCGCTAGATGAGCGCGGCGAAT
>CAXTWT010000200.1:0-4914 GCA_964247955.1 uncultured Bryobacteraceae bacterium | reverse complement strand
GTTACTTGAATCTGCGCGTCCAAAGCAGCCAGCGCCACGCACATATCGCTGGGATGGGTGGCGATGCAAGCGTTGCTCGCGCCCAGAATGGCATGAATCCGGTTATAGCCTTCAATAGCGGCACAGCCGCTGCCCGGCACGCGCTTGTTGCAGGAAGCGTAGCTCGGATCGTAGAAGTAATAACAGCGCGTCCGCTGCAGCAGGTTGCCGCCGTTGGTCGCGGCATTTCGCAACTGTTGTGAAGCCCCTGCCAAAATAGCCTGGCTCAGAACGGGATATTGAGCGCGAACCAGTGGATGATTCGCAGCCTCCGTGTTGCGCACCAACGCTCCCAAGCGCACGCCGCCCCCATGCTCTTCAATTTGCGTCAGCGGCAAGCGGGTAATGTCCACCAGATGCGAGGGACGCTCCACGCCCATCTTCATCAGATCGAGCAGATTGGTCCCGCCGCCGATAAAGCGGGTGTCCGCATTTTGAGAGAAAACTTTTATCGCTTCATCCACATCCGTAGCGCGAGTGTACCTAAACGGCTTCATGCAATCGTCCCTTCATGCACGGCGCGAACAGCAGCTACGATGCCCACGTATGCGCCGCAGCGACAAAGGTTGCCGCTCATCCGCTCGCGGATCTCATCATCCGTTAATTCGATCTGCCCCACACTCGAAAGATGAGGCGTAACCACCGAAGGCGCTCCCGCTTTGACTTCCTCCAGCATCGCTACTGCCGAGCAGATCTGCCCAGGCGTGCAGTAGCCGCACTGAAACCCGTCATGCTCGATAAAAGCCGCCTGCATAGGATGAAGCTTCGTGTCTCCCGCCAGCCCTTCAATTGTTGTGATCCGGTCTCCGTCGTGCATGACGGCAAGGCTCAGGCACGAATTGATGCGGACGCCGTTTACCAGCACCGTGCAAGCTCCGCATTGCCCATGATCACAGCCCTTTTTGGTGCCGGTCATTTGCAGGTGATCGCGAAGTAAATCAAGCAAAGTGACACGCGGATCAAGCTGGAGCTGCTTTCCCTCGCCGTTGATCATTAGGGTGCATTGAACTGTACTATCGGCAGCAGTATCTGTTTGTGCCTGAACAGGCAAAGCCGTGGCGGTGGCGCTGACGAGCGCCGTCCCTACAAACTCCCGACGGCTGACTCCCGCACTCGGATTTATTTTTTCTTTACTGTCCTGTTCCATTCGCTTATTAGTAAGACCAACAATGGCGAAGGAAAGTAACAAGAGGCCGCTCTATTCTTTTTAAACGGCGTTTACGCCATCACTGCCATTTCCGTTTCTCCTGCGCCGCTTCGGAAATGCGGCCCGTCTTTACATAACAGCGAAGCACTTCCGCGACGCTCCAGGCTTGGGCGCAGCAGCCGCGCGGCTTAAAAGGAGCTTCCGCATCGAACACTTCAGCGATAGAGTTGACGCACGCGCTCCGCCGCCCGGTCTCAAAAGCTCGGAGAAAACTGCGAGCCGTTTCGTGATCGTCCGGATGAACTTTCAGCCAAGCGTCAATAAACGGCCCAATCAGCCACGCCCAAACCGTGCCCTGATGGTAAGCCGCATCTCTGGATCGAAGGTCGCCATCATACTTGGCTTTATAATCCGGCTCATCCGGCGCAAGGGAACGCAGTCCGACCGGAGTTAAAAGCTTCTCCTGCGCGACGCGAAGGACAGATTCCCAGCGGGATTGGTCGAGAACCGGATGATCCAGTGAAATAGCAAACAACTGATTCGGCCTGCAGGACGGATCTGCTCCGCCGTTTTCTCCGTCAATCACATCGTAAAGAAAGCCGCGCTCCCCATTCCAAAATCGCTCGTTGAACGACTTTTTGGCTTTTTCGGCATGCGCCTTCAAGCCATCCGCCTCGCCCGTCCGGTTAACCGAACGTAGCCATCCTTCCAGCAGCCGCAAAGCGTTGTACCAGAGCGCATTAATCTCTACGGCCTTTCCGCGACGAGGCGTTACCACCCAGTCGCCTACTTTGGCGTCCATCCAGGTAAGCTGATAACCTTCCTGTCCTTGCACCAGCAAACCGTCGTTCCCATCGACATGAATGTTGAAGCGGGTTCCGCGCAGATGATGGCCGACGATGTCGAGCAGCTTTGGAATCAACTGTCTTAACAGGTGTTCGTCATGGGTGTGTTGCAGATAACGGCCCAGCGCATGAAAGAACCAAAGCGTAGCGTCAGCCGTATGATACAGTCCGTCCGTTTTACCTTCCGGAAACATGTTGGGAATCAGCCCATCGCGTACATAATGGGCGAATGTCCGCAGAATGTAGCTTGCCTCCACCTGCCGACCTGTAGTCAGCGTGAGACCTTCCAGGCTGATCATGGTGTCGCGGCCCCAGTCGGTGAACCAGTGATAACCGGCGATCACGGTACGAATTTCATCCCCGGCGGCGCGGGCGCGGGCGGTGTCTTCCCGTCGTCCGACCGGCACAAAAATAAATTGATCGGCGGCCCAGACCAGGTCCCGGCAAAAATCGTTGTTGGCTGCCGGATGCGCTTCCAAAGTAAGTCGACGTTTGCGATCATGCTCGGCATCCCACGCCTGCCGGGGAGTCAGGGCCGACATGATGTCCCAATCTTCCGTTGATACAACCAGCGAAACTTCATGCCCAGGCGCAAGCTTGGCGCAGAAGTAGCCCGGACTCCAAAGGTCGCCGCGCCAGATATAGCCCCGGCTGCGCTCAATCTCATAGACAATATCGCGGAACTCGCGCTTTTCAATGGAGAAGTAAGGACCGTCCCCGAGATGAATCATGCGCAGGGGCGTCTCATCTTTGGTTTTGATTTCAAAGTGGCTGTCGTGAAACGCAACCTGATACTGCGCCAAAGGAGTATTCACCGGCGCTTCATGCCCCCGAAAGTTAACGGCGGGACGCAGGTGCAGCTTTACTGAGCCGGAGCCTTCCGTTACGCGGTAGTTCACATATGTCGTGTTTTGCCGGTACGGAAGATAAACGCGCTTTTCAATCGTCATTCCTCCCGTCTCGAATGTCCAAACGGGAAGATTGTGGTCCAGCCGAAAGGAAGCCAGATGCGGCGAGCCGTCGAACTCCGATTCTGCCGTCTTGAAACCGTTTAGCTCCACGAGGCGGCCGTCAGGGAACTCAAGAGTTTCCAGCAGGTTGTTCAGCATCATGGTCCGTCCTTTGGGGGAGGGCAGTGCTGCAATAAGATAGCCGTGAAAGACTCGCGTCGGAGTCCCACCGACCGTTCCGGTGGCGTATCCGCCTAAACCGTTTGTCACCAGCCACTCTGTTTCCCGTAGGTACAACTGTTCCTCCGGCGTTAAAGGGCGGCCCGGCGTGCGTGTAAAGATTTCGTTCATTCCAATTGTGTGTCAGTAGTCTGGAAAAAAATTATGATTTAATGGCGACAGGACGCAGAACAACGGCGGCCTGTCCGGGAATTCTCCAGTTCTCTTCCGAGTCGAGCGCCGCTGTTCCGCATCCCCCATATTGGGGGTCGTCCGAAGACCAAAGCTTTGCCCACTGCGCAGAGTACGGAGGAGCCAACAGGGGCTCGGGCGCCGGGTTCAAATCGAGATCTGTTCCCAGGTTAACCAACAGCAGGCGGTCATGCTCGTAATTGTCGGAAAAAAAGCGCAGCACAAAGCAGTTTGTTGACAAAACCGCGCCGTCGATGCCCTTTTCACCCTGCAGCGAGATCACGGGATCTTCACGCCGCAAGCGCAGTAGATCGCGGTGCAAAGCGTAGGTTTCCGCATGGGTCTCGATCTCCGAAAAGTCTAATTTTGATCGTTCAAAGGTTTGCGGCGAAGCCGGATCATCAAAACACTTTTTCATCTCCGGCAAAACCAGGGAGCGCCACTGTTCCAAAAATTCGACACGCCCGGCGCGGACCTTTTCTGCGAGCTCCGGCTGGTGATCGGCGAAAAACAGGAAGCGGCCGGAAGACCCAAACTCCTGGCCTTGAAAAAGCATGGGGGTTCCCGGCATCAATAGCGTGAGAGCGGTAATGGCTTTGTAAGCGCCGGGAGAGGAAAGGGAGTGCGCGCGCTGCCCGCGAGCCGAATTGGCGATCTGGTCATGATTCTGTATGAAGTTAATCATGGCGGGCCGGGGTAGCCCTAAGGTGGAATGGCCTCTCCGCTGCCTCTGCCAGCGATACCATTGGCCCTGATATAAATAGCCGTACTTGGCCGACGAGACAAACTCCTGCGGAGTACCCTTGTAGTCTGTGTAGTAAGCGTCGGCTTTTCCCGTCAAGGCAACGTTCGCCGTGTGGTGGTAATCATCGTTCCATAAAGCATCAAAGCCGTATCCGCCTTGTTCAATCGGGCGCAATAAACGGGTGTTTTGCAGCTCATTTTCACCAATCAGAAGAATGGAGCGCGACCGTGCTGCTGCACGCGCCGCTTCGCCGATCTCGCGCAAAATGTTGATCTCGGAATCGTCATGAATGTCCTGCGTGGCGTCAAAGCGCAAGCCGTCCAGGTGGAACTCACGAATCCAATACGCCGCGTTTTCCCGAAAGAACTCGCGGACCGGCCCGCTGTTTTCGCCGTCAAAATTGATGCCCTGTCCCCAGTCAGTACTGTGTTTCTGTGAAAGATAGTAAGGCGAAAACTTGGTCAGGTAGTTTCCGTCCGGACCCAAGTGGTTATAAACTACATCGAGGATCACGCCGATTCCCAAGGCATGCGCCTGGTCCACAAACGAGCGCATGTCGTCGGGAGTGCCGTAAATGGAAGCCGGAGCGTACGGCTGAACGCCGTCATATCCCCAGCCGAACTTGCCCGGAAAGTCCGCCACCGGCATAATTTCCAGCGCCGTAATGCCGGTATCGCGCAAGTACGGGAGTTTTTCAGCCGCTGAAACCCAGGTTCCGCCCAGCGTAAACGTGCCTAAGTGCATTTCATACAGCACTTGGCCTTTCAGCTTCAAGCC
>CAXTWT010000199.1:0-9074 GCA_964247955.1 uncultured Bryobacteraceae bacterium | reverse complement strand
AACCGAGGCAATCTTTTGTCTGCCGGGTTTTAAAAGACACCAACACTCCCGCTCTTACTCTTTAGACGTATGTCGTATGGCTTTAGATTCTTCCGAGTAAGTCGAACCTTATCAGCGCCAGCAGCAGGCGGTCATTGTTAGCCGGCTAATCTCGCCAACATAGGCTACGCAACACGCTGATTGAAGAGATTATCGTCTGCAAGCAGAATCTGCGAAGAGGATAAATTCTGTCCTTTGGAAAGCGGCAATTGATGTGTGTAAAGAGTATTGTGGTCTTTCTTTGCAGATACAGCGTCGCTGAGCGCCGTATAAAGTTTGCTCCCTTGCACCGGAAGCGGCAATGCCTGCCGGGACTCAGGTTTTAACAAGAGGTGTTCGCCTCCTGTGGTCAGGAAGATGACAGGGGCGTTGTAGATCCTCGTGCTGCGCTCACCGTTCGGCAATCCGCCGCGATATTCTACAATCGCTTCCCAGTTTTGTTCGTTCTCTCGCTCGTTCCATTGCCGGATAGTGTAAACCTGCGCGCCCCAGCTTTCCATCATCTCCCGCACCACAGACTGCGTTACATTCCGCGAACAAACCAGGAGAACCTGCTTGCCCTGCAATGCGCTGAACGATCCGGGAGCACGCACCCCGCGAGTTTCGCCTTCCATCGGCAGATTTAGTGTGAACTCAAATTGCGACCCCACTCCCATTTGACTTGCGACGCTCAACTGTCCGCCCATCAGTTCGACTAAGGCTTTTGAGATGGTTAAGCCCAGGCCGGTTCCGCCAAAATTCCGCGTTGTTGATCCATCGGCTTGCGTAAACCGGTCAAAAATAGCGCTGAGTCTCTCCGCCGGGATGCCGATGCCCGTGTCAGATACACAGAATCGCAAGCGGCAACTATGGTTTTCTTTGCTAAGAAGATCTACGCCTAAACGCACATGCCCGGCCTGAGTGAACTTGATAGCATTGCTCATTAAATTCAGAATGACTTGCCGGAGGCGGGTCGGGTCCGCTCCCACAGTTTCGGGTATTGCCGGATCGACGCGCACGGCCAACTCAATTTTCTTATCGTCTGCCTTCGGAGCGAGCAGGCTTCCTAACTGCTCGATGAATTCACGCAGTTGAACGGGCGCTGGCTCTACCGATAAACAGCCAGCCTCGATCTTAGAAAGATCAAGAACGTCATTGAGAAGGGTCAATAAAGCATTGCCTGAATCTTTAATCAGTTCGGCGATATCCTGCTGCTCGGTACTGAGTGGTGAATCCAGCAGCAGTTCCGTCACTCCTAAGACTCCATTGATGAGAGTACGGAGTTCGTGGCTTGTGTTGGCGAGGCACTCGCTTTGGGCCTGCGCCGCTTTCTCCGCTTTGATGCGCGCCGCTTCCAACTCCGTTACCCGATTACGACAGGCAGCGACTTCGAGCCGCTGCGATTCAGCGTGCAGTCGGTTATGCCGGTTGAATATCACCCAACAACAGCAAATAGCTGTTTGCACTAAAAGAATCCCGAAGTGGAAGGAGAGTTTACGAGCGGTGATGTCCGAATCAGAGAAAGATTGGACCCTCCAACCAACGCGCCAGAGTAGTAGGTCGGTAGCCGCCAGTGAACTAAGGACGAGCAGTAAAGCGAGATTTTTGTTCCATGCCGCGTAGCAGCACTTGCGGTGCGCACTGTATTTATCGGCACCCGCCAGGAAAACCTAAGTATTAAGCAATTGGTTTGATGACCCAGCCTTCTCTGAAGTAAACAACTATCTGACAACGATATTGATCAACTTGTCAGGAACAACAATTATTTTGACAATCTGTTTATCGGCAGTAAAGGGCTTGATCTTTTCGTGAGCCAAGGCTAATTTCTTCAGCTCCTCCTCCGGCGTGCCGAGAGCAACTTGCAGGTGACCACGCAGTTTCCCGTTTACTTGTACCGGCATTTCCACGAGATCTTCCTTGGCGAGTTCCGCATTGAAGGCCGGCCAGGATTGCCGAAAAACGGGTCCGGTCCGGCCCAGGGCATCCCACAAATCCTGCGCCGTATAGGGAGCAAAGGGAGCCAGCAGCAGCGTCAGGCTTTCGCAGACTTCCGCAATGGCGTTGGCGGACAGCTTTGGTTCGAGCTGATACAGCTCGTTGGTCAGTTCCATCAAAGACGCAATGGATGTGTTGAAGTGCCAACGACTGTCAAAGTCACCGGTAATCTTCTGAATGGTCTGGTGCAGTTTGCGAAGCGCCTGACGATCCGCATCGGACCCACCGCCGTTGCGTGCCGCGCTGTCCGCATTGCGCGTCACAAAACGGTACAAGCGGCCCAGAAAGCGGTTAATGCCGGAAACGCCGTCTTCCTGCCAGTCCAGATCGCGGTCGGGCGGCGCGGCAAAGAGAGAATAAAGGCGCGCCGAATCAGCGCCGTATTGCGCCACCATGTCATCGGGCGAGACGATGTTTCCCAGGCTTTTCGACATCTTAGCGCCGTCCTTGATGACCATGCCCTGCGTGAAAAGGCGTTTCACTGGCTCATTGTTTTGAACAACGCCCACATCGCGCATCATCTTGGTCCAGAAACGCGAGTAGATGAGGTGGAGAATGGCATGTTCGACTCCACCGATGTACTGGTCGATGGGGAACCAGTAATTAATGGCTGCTGAATCGAAAGGCGCATCGCTGTTGCGTGGATCGCAGTAACGATAAAAGTACCAGGACGAATCGACAAAGGTGTCCATCGTATCGCTTTCGCGCCGGGCCGGTTCGCCACATCGGGGGCACGGAACGTTCATGAATTCGTCCACCCCTTCTAAAGGTGATCTGCCTTTGCCGGTAATCTTGATATTCAGCGGCAAGCGCACGGGGAGATCGGCTTCGGGCACGGGAACGGCCCCGCAAGTGCTGCAATAGATGATGGGAATGGGCGTGCCCCAATAGCGCTGCCGCGAAATGCCCCAATCTTTGATGCGATAAGTAATGGACTCAGCGCCGAAGTCTTTTTCGGCGGCATAGGCGGCCATCTTTTTGCGCGCTTCGGCGCTTGGCAGGCCGGACCATTCGCCGGAATTTTCGACCACTCCATAATCGAGAAAAGCCTCGGTCATGGTCGCGCTGTCAGCGAGCGCTCCATCTACGGGTCGAATCACAGGCACGACCGGGATGCCGTAAGCGCGGCAGAACTCGAAGTCGCGCTCGTCATGCGCCGGTACCGCCATGATGGCGCCGGTGCCGTAGCCCATCAGCACGAAGTTGCCGATCCAGACAGGAATTCGGGCGTTGTCGAAGGGGCGCACGGCGTAGCAGCCGGTGAACAGGCCGACCTTTTCGAGATCGCCGGGGCCTTGACGCGCGGTCGCGTCGATCATTTCCTTCACTTGCAGGCGGTCGTCTTCGTTTGTGAGCAGCTGTTCAACCAGCGGATGCTCGGGAGCGAGAATCAGGCAGGTTGCGCCGTAAATCGTATCGATTCGCGTAGTAAAGATGCGGATCTTATCCGGCGAATCGGCAAGGGTGAAGTCGACTCCGGCGCCTTCGGAGCGGCCGATCCAGTTGCGCTGCATAGCCAGGACGCGCTCGGGCCAGCCTTCGCCCAATTGCTTCATGTCGTCCAACAGTTCGCCTGCATAGCTGGTGGTTTTGAGAAACCATTGCTGCATGGCGCGCTGCTCAACAGGCGTGGTTTCGTGCCGCCAGCAGCAGCCGTCGACTACCTGTTCATTGGCAAGAACGGTGCCGCATTCCGGGCACCAGTTCAGCAAAGCTTCCTTGCGGTAGGCCAGGCCGCGCTCGAACATCTTTAAAAAGAACCATTGATTCCAGCGGTAGTACTCAGGTTCGCAGGTGGTGATTTCGCGGCTCCAGTCAAAGGAAAAGCCCAGGCGCTGCATCTGCGACTTCATGTGCGCGATGTTGCTCAGCGTCCATTCACGCGGATCTTGTCCTTGCTTCAGCGCGGCGTTTTCGGCAGGCAATCCAAATGAATCCCAGCCCATCGGATGCAGCACGTTATAGCCGCGCATCCACATGTAGCGGGCGAGCGCATCACCAATCGCATAGTTGCGCACGTGTCCCATATGCAGCTTGCCGCTCGGATAAGGCAGCATTTCAAGCACATAATATTTCTGCTTTTCGGGCGCGTCCGCTACGTAGAGGGACGGGTCCTGCGCCCAGGCTTGATGCCACTTCGGCTCGAATTCTTGGGGGTTGAACGCCTTTTCTGGAATACTAGCTCCTTCAGCGCCTTCACATTGCGAAGGTCGTCACCCGGTTTGTCGACGGGGGTCTCGAGGATGAAAGCTTTTTCCCGCAAGCCGGGATGATTGAGGATGCGGCGAAAGCCTTTCAATCCAATATAACCAGCGCCGATATCGGCATGACGGTCGCGATGCGAGTTCAGGGGCGCTTTGGCGTCATTGGCGTGGAAAACAGGGATGTTGTGTAAGCCCAGCGTGGAGGCCGCCGTTTCCAGCAAATGTTGCAGTCCGGCTTTCGTCGCCAGGTCAAACCCGCTGACATAACAGTGGCAGGTGTCCAGGCAAAAGCCGAGGGGGATGTCCAAATGAGGGGCGGCGAGTTCTCGGATGGCGGCCAGCTCCTCGAAACAGCCGCCGAGTTGCGCGCCCGCGCCTGCAGTATTTTCGAGCAGGATCATTAGTTTGTGACGTTTCTTTAGCTGAGGGTCCACCGCACGCCAGGCTTGCGCTAACCCTTCGGCTACGTTTTGTATGCCTTCTTCGACGGTCAGGCTTCGATAGCTGCCTGGGTGTATGACAAGATACTCAGCACCGATCAGGAGGGCGCGTTCCAGTTCAGCGGAAAATGCCTCTACCGATTTGCTACGGGTCGGACAGGGCGGAGCGCCCAAATTTACCAAGTAACTGCCGTGAATGACAAGCGGCGTCAAGTCGTGTTTGGCGCGATACTCATTCAGCCGTTCCACTTGCGCGGGATCTGGAAGTTTAGCGTGCCACATGCGCGGACTGGCGGAAAAAACCTGGAACGTGTTTGCGCCCAGTTCATGTGCTTTAATGGCGGCTTTTTCCAGTGATCCGGCGGTGGAAGTGTGAATGCCGATGCGCAAGTTTTCAGAGCGATGGTATCAATGCCGAGCGAGAGTGGGACTAATATGAGCGGCATCTTTCCATCCTGCTAAACAGCTTTCCAAGATGATTTCACCTGCCTCAGCGCCACTCAGGTCTTGTAACCCAATCCACCCGGACGTAAATCCTACTCGCTTTATAGCGTTGTTGTGTTCAAAATTAAACAACACAACAGCCTCTATGACAGCTCTGACAATAAGACGAAGCTCCGATTGCGGATTGCGGGGATCGTCTTTGGACATCGCGACTCCAGCAATGATGTAAGGCGGCCAGCCGTTTGCACGATGATCATCTCGCGTTTTAAGGATTTCTGCCTTATGTATCTGTATCTTTTGGGGAAAGACTCCCAACCTTTCAGCAGCCGCCAGACTTACATATAAAGCATCCAACTGTTCGCAGCTTTTGAGATCGCCCGACCGGCAACAGACAGCTCTCAACGACGGTTGCTTCAGAAACACGCTTTGCATCTCTGCCACTTTCTGCTTGTCTGACTCAGCGAAAGTGTACTCGGGTCTCATTTTTATGGAAGAGGGAGAAAATTGTACGCCCTTACCGAGGTAGCTCTTTTTTAAAGAACTTCCAGGTAAAAAGTAAGCTGTTCCTTCACGAGCCACGTCGATACCTTCAGGTATAACAGAATTCGGAAACACTCTTCTTCCGGTGAGACGAAATTCCTTTTACTTCGCCCATACCCGTTTCAAGAGCATAGCGCCCGCTCTCCTGAATTCTTGTTAGCTCACTGGACTGAACTGCTCGGTATAAAACTGTGCTGCCTTCAGCAACAGTAAAGAGTGTTTTTTCGGCTGGAACGATAAGGTCGCCGCGAATAACAATATTCTACTTATTATCTTTGCAAACCATTGTTTTGAGCAATGGATGCCGATGTGCAATTGTTCAGAATAACGGAGATTGCTTTTGCATGATTTTGCAAGGTGAACGTAAATCTGGTACAAAGGACATTACCCGTTTTGTTTAGTTGAGAGTCAATAAGCCCCGCCCTCCGTCCGCTCGGGAGCAATTTCTAATTTTTAGGAGGACCGGCTTGCTATGCCGCTCTTTAAACGTTCGTTCTATTACTTCACAATTTTTATCGTAGTACTCACAAGCTGCTTTCCCCTTTTCGGTCAATCGGAGGCCAACACCGGCACGATTGGGGGCACGGTCACGGATTCGTCCGGGCAGGTTGTCGCCCATGGGCAGGTCACGTTGACGAATACCGGCACCAACTTGAGCCGTGAACTCACCACAGATGGAGAAGGCCGCTTTCGCGGATTGCTGCTGCCGCTGGGAAATTATCGCGTGACAGTAAGGGCCAGCGGCTTCGGCACTCTCGTTCGCGAAGGGTTGGACCTGGCTGTCGGGCAGGCCATCACATTGGCGATACAGCTCAATGTTTCACAGCTTCAGCAAACCGTGGAAGTGAGCGGAGAAGCCCCGGTAATTGAAACAAGCCGGGTGGAAAACTCAACATATCTCGATCAGAAATCCGTGCGGGATTTGCCGAATAACGGGCGCAACTTTTTGAACTTGGTTCCGCTGACGCCGGGAGTCTCGATTGTGCAGGGACCGGATGGGGCCGAGATCAGCATCAACGGCAACAAGGGGATCAACAACAACGTTTCGATTGACGGCGCGGACAACAATAACCCGTTTTTCGGCGAGCAGCGCGGCGGACAGCGCCCGGCCTTCACGGTCAGCCTGGATGCCATCAAGGAGTTTCAGGTAGTAGCGGACGGCGCGCCCGCCGAGTTCGGTCGCAGCAGCGGAGGCTTTATCAATGTAGTCACCAGATCGGGCACGAACGACCTTCACGGCACGCTGCATGAGTTTCAGAAATGGACGGGTTTAACATCGCGGTTGTCGGACGGCACCCGGCTGAGCGGTTTTTCACAGGAGCAGTTCGGCGGGACGCTCGGTGGGGCGATCAAGAAGGACAAGTTGTTTTACTTCGCGGCTTACGACCAGCAGCAATTTACGCAGACGAAGCAGAATAATCTATTGCGTATTGATCCGGGACTGGTCAGCTTTTTCGCCGCAAACCTTGGCCTTCCGAACGAGAACGGGCCGATTACCCGCACCAATAATGCGATTGCTTCGCTCGGCAAAATTGACTGGAACATCAACAACAGCAATCTGTTCACGGCGCGCTACAACTATTCGCATTCGGACCAGCAAAACGGGACCTTTGACGTGGAGAACTGGGGACGCAGCGCGAATGCGGACGAGATTGATTTTTCCAACTCCGTCAGCCTGCAACTGAATACGATCATCACGCCGACAACTCTGAATGAGTTGCGCTTTCAGTGGGCGCGCGAAGACCGCCCGCGACTCTACACGGGACCGAATATACCGGGGCAGAGTCGTCCGTTTCCCGATACTGGTGTGGACTTTGCGGGACAGTACCGTTTCGGCGAGCCGTTCTTTATTCCGACGCAGGATCATGACACGCGCGAACAGGTGAACGATAATTTTTCGTTGATTCGTGGAGCGCATAATTTCAAGTTCGGCGCGGAAATGAATCGAACCGCGACCAGCCAGGTCTTTGTCGGATTTGCGAATGGGCGCTATATTTTTGATAGCGTTTCGGGATTTGAAAACTATGTGACGTATGGTCCGCGATTTGTGGAGTGCGCGAACGGGTCCACCAGCACGGCGGGAGTTTGCCCCGGCGGTCCGCAGAACATCGCCGGCCCGCTGATTTTCTTTCTCCAATTTGCCGGTGTTAACGGGCTTTCGGTGCAACAGGCAGGAGCCCAAACTTTGCCGCAATGGGAACCCGCGTTGTTCGCGCAGGACCGGTGGCAGCTTCGCCCGAACTTAACGTTGAGCTATGGATTGCGCTGGGACGCGCAGATCGAGCCTGATCCGATCACCCCGGCAAACAAGGTCTTTTTCGCTCCGTTCATCGGCAAGCCTGGATTTCCGTCAACCGGCAACATTCCATCGTCGTGGAAACAGTTTCAGCCCCGGCTCGGCTTGACCTGGGACCCGACAGGAAAAGGCAAAACGGTGTTTCGCTTAAACGGCGGCATTTTCTATGCGCGCAGCCCAGGGTTAAATTTTGCGAGTATCCGGTCAACGAATGGATCAGTGGGGCAGGATCTTTCGGCCAGTTCCTTTTCGCTGGCGGGCGGCTCCGCTCCGTCGCCGTATTTGCAACTGTTCTCCACTGCTAATGCGGGAACGCCCAACCATCCGCAGGTGTATGTTGCCTCCAAAGATTTTACGAACCCGCGAAATTATCAATGGTCGTTTACGGCGGAACAGGCGCTCACGCAGTCACTGAAGATCACGGGAACGTTTACCTGGGTCAAAGGCGTGCATAACAACCGGTTCGTTAACCGAAATGATCCGGCATTTGGATCGCCCTGGTCAACGGGTCTGGGCACGGACGGAACTAACGGAATCGACGGCAGCGCGGGAGGCGGCTTGACGACGTTGGAAAGTTCCGCCAAATCTCTTTATCGCGGCTTGACGATTGCGATGATTAAGCAGTTCACGCATCGTTTCCAATTCCAGATGAATTACCAGCTTTCGGAGACGCTGGCCGATGATGACAACGAGCGTGATCCGTTCAGCTACCGTTATGCGTCGGTGACGAACTTTCAGCCTGATTACGGCTTCTCCGACCAGGATGAACGACACCGCTTCAATGCATTCGGCTTATACCAGGGGCCGTGGGGCATCCAGTTCTCGCCGATCATCAGCTTCCATACGCCGCAGCCCATCTCTGTCGGCGCGGTTCCGTCGGATCGCGTGCTGGCGAACGGCTACATTATCCGGCGCAACACGTTGTGGAAGGACAACACTTACTTTTCGTTTGACTTTCGAGCCGATAAAAACTTCCACCTTTCCGAGCGATTCACGTTGCAGGCGATCTTCGATTTGTTCAACGCGACAAACCGAAGCAATCCCCGCTTTCCTACGACCGGCAATCTGCTGTTTAACTTTGACGGCACGGTGCAAAGCGGGTTAGGCGATCCGCGACAGGCGCAATTAGGGTTGCGT
>CAXTWT010000198.1:0-9236 GCA_964247955.1 uncultured Bryobacteraceae bacterium | reverse complement strand
GATGGCGGTTGCCAGTTCAACAAGCTGCGGTTCGCTCCATTCGCGGCGCAAGTCGGCAAATAGCACGTCATCCACTGCAGCGGGCGTTTTCGTCAGCGCGACAGCGAGCCGCAGGACGAGACGTTCGGCGCGGGTGAAGGCTTCGCTTTCTTCAAAGTTCGACAGGTCGCGCAAGTGGGTTTCCGTGAGGCCCGCCTTTCTGCCCACGGCAGAATGGATATCAATTCAAAACGGACAACCCACCATAACGGCCACTTTCAATTGCGCTAGTTCTTTCAACGTGAGCGGAACGGTTTTCGCCGACGCGCAAATGACGTCCATCCATGTTGTGGCCAATAATGCAGGAGTATTATGAGCAGCGAGAGTCTTGGCTTTCGGGACAACGCCGAGACGCTTGCGAATTACTCCATACAGCAGTTTCGTAATTCCCTTCGCCTGAGCGTCCTGTACTCCTTTTGCTCGTTCCATGTAGGTGATTACTCCAATAGCAGATCAAAACGTCACGATACGCTCATTAAACTGTGTAACACAAATTGGATGCTGTAAACATTCCGCCAGTGTCGTCCGTCGTGCAAATCTATCCTGGGCACGCCTAATTGGCAGGGCCTAGGGTCAGGACTTATGATTTATAGCCAGAAAGTAACTGTGGAAGCAAGCAAGACAACAGCCATAAACGTATAGGGCTGACGGTCGTAACGGGTCGCCACGCGGCGGAAGTCCTTGAGACGGCAGAAGAATCGCTCGACGTGACGGCGGGTTTTATAAAGGGCCTTGTAGTAACGGTATTGCGCCTTCCGGTTCTTCTCGGCGGGATGACGGGTTTCGCTCCACGTTGTTTGATGAAGCCGCGCAATTCGTCACTGTTGTATCCGCGATCCGCGATCACTGCGGCCGCTTGGAGCGCAGCTTCCAAACAGACTTGGGCGGGAATGAAGTCACTGACCTGGCTGGCGGTCAAGGCCAGAACCACCGGGCGGCCTTGCTGGTCGGTGACGGCGTAAATCTTGTAGATTACTTGCTTTAACTGAATCGCCCACGGAACAGAATCCGGCGGGGACGGATGCGCCGCAGGCACTAAAAAACAGCTCCTTCACGATTTATAACATCGTCCTTAACTGCAACTGTAAAACTAGGCAATCTTCTGAATTTAAGAGCATGCCGAGCAGAGCGTCTGTCTGGCCCAGCTTTACACTTCTTCGGGCATGTAACTCGGCATAAGAAACTCCCTGCCGCTATCTTATTCCTGCCGTAGAGCGCTTATAGGATCGACGTGCGAAGCAGCAAGCGCCGGAAGATACGACCCGAGCAGTGCGACGGTGAGCAACAAAAGGGCGGCGGCTGCGAAACTGACCGGATCGCCGGGTCCGACGTTGTACAGCATGCCGGCGATAGCCCGAGTGAACCACATGGCTGCAACAGCACCGACGAGGATGCCGCCCAGAGCCAGACGCGTTCCGCTGCTGAGAACCAGCCGCGTAATATCGCCCGGATAAGCACCCAGTGCCATGCGGATGCCGATTTCATTTCTTCGGGCCGCAACCGAGTAGTGCATAATTGCAAATACTCCGAATGCCGCCAGCACCAATGCGAAGCTCGAAAACAGAGTCACCAACCAAGTTTGAAAACGTCGCTGCACCTCCTGACGTTCGAGTAGCTGTTCCATCGTAGTGATGGAAGAGATTACAGCATTACCCTTGACATGGCGGAGCAGCATGCGAACCGAAGCGGCCATTGTCGCCGGGTTCCCCGCAGTGCGGATCACCAGATTGCCGATGGGTTCGCCGCTTTGCGCCTGCGCCTCGTAGATCTGAGCAAACGGCGCTTTTTCCAAGCCGCCGCTGCGGGTATCCCGAACCACGCCGACCACGGTGAGCCAATCGTCATGTTGGCCTCGCGGATCAAAGCCTTTCAGCCGTTTGCCGATGGGGTTCTCGTGGGGCCAATAGCGGCGGGCCAAGGTCTCATTGATGATCGCTACGAGCGGAGAGTTTGCGCGGTCGCTGCTGTTGAAAAAACGTCCGTACAATAAGGGAATTCCCATAGCCTGAAAATAATCGCCGGAGATCTGTGCCCAGACGAGCGGTGTCCAAGCAGACTTCGGTTCCGGCGCATGGCCTTCGACCTGTCGCAAAGCATGCGTTCGCGTTTGGTTTAGAAAGAATAGATTGCTGATGCCGCCAGCAGCCTGCACGCCCGGAAGAGTTTCCATGCGTTGGAATGCGTCCTGGTAGAACTGGGTCGCTTGCTGCGGAGGAGTGCTGCCGGACAGCCCGATCTGAACGGTGAGGACGCGCTCAGCATGAAAGCCGGGGTTTACGGAGAGGACGGCGACGAAACTACGGATCAGCAGCCCGGCTCCGGTCAGTAACACCATGGCGACCGCGAACTCCGCCCCTACCAGGATGCTCTTGAACCGGCGACTGCGGCGTGGTTCCGTCGCATTTCGTTCTGCCGCTTTGAGGGCTTCATTGGTTTTGCGGGAAGCAGACTGCCAAGCCGGGACAATTCCAAGCGCCAGTCCCACGCTTACGGATAGCAATGAAGCAAACAGCAAGCCGCGCTCGTTTAGATCGACAGAATCCAGCAGCGGGGTGCTGGCCGGTGAGAACGCCTTCAGCAGCGGCACCAGCGTGAATGCGGCAACAACCCCGAGTATGCCTCCGGCGCAGGAAAACGCCAACGATTCCACCATAAGCTGGCGCACAATGCGTGCCCGCCCAGCTCCCAGGGCAGTGCGAATGGCGATCTCGCGTTCGCGTTGCGATGCTCGGGCCAGCAGCAAATTTGCGACGTTCGCGCAGGCAATGGACAACAAAAAGGCGACAGCGCCAAGGAGAATAAGCAACGGCTTGCGCACGTCACCGGTGAAATGCTCTCGTAGCGGTACAACCCTGACGCTATCGCTGTGAGATTCCGGCAGCGCTGCTTTCAAACCTATTCCAATTGAATTCACTTCGCCCTGAGCGGCAGCAAGCGAAACTCCCGGCGCTAAGCGCGCCATCACATCCCAACGTGCCCGTTCGAGCGGGTTTGCTTCTTCCGGATCATTCCACTCCGGATGTGACAAAAGGGGCGCCCAGAGTTGCGTGTCGAGGAAAGGAACCTGAAAATCAGATGGCATCACCCCAATCACTTTCCATCGGTCGCGCCCTATAACAAGATCTTTCCCGATTGCTTGCGGTGAAGAACCGAAGCGTTGCGCCCATAATCCTTGACTGATAACGACCACGCGCTCAGCGTGAAAATTCTCTTCAGAAGTAAAGGTGCGCCCGAGCAGCGGAGAGCGCCCGAACATTTGGAAAAGGTTCGGAGAAACGAAGGCGCCCTGCGTCGTGACGGGTTCCGTCCCGCCGTTCAGGGTGACGCGGGACCAGCCGGTACGGAACGTAATGGCCAAGTCGGAAAACGAGCGCGCCTTCGCCTGAAACTGCCGAAAATCGTTATAGGAAAGCGATCCGTTGGAGTCAAAGCGCGAGTCAGCGGCATAGCTGGTCAGCGTGACCAACCTTTGAGGATCGCGGTAAGGAAGCGGCCGCAGGAGAATGCCGTCAACCAGGCTGAACATCGCTACGCTGGAGGCGATCCCCAGCGCGAGGATGAGAACCACCAGGGAGTAAAATCCCGGCGAGCGGTGAAAAGTTCTCAGGGCGTAACGGACATCGGTAAGCATCCCGTTCATACAGGTTTATCAGGCAATTACAATTCCATGTCGTCCCTAAGGAAAATAAGCAGTTTGCGGAGAGTTGCTGCCCGCCCTTGGGAAAGGGTGTTCGTAAACGAACACTGTATCAGCAATAACGGTTGCCGCTTCGCCATGCCAAACTTAGAAGAGCTTCCAATGAAAGTCCTGCCCCTGCTTGCTGCCCTGCTTGTGCTTCCTGTGCTTCGGGGAGCCTCCTGTGAAAGCCTTGCAAACATACCTCTGCCGAACACGTCCGTAACCATTGCGCAAACAGTTTCTGCAGGCACGTTCACTCCGCCTTATGGCGGCCCTCTTGAAAAGCTTCCTGAGTTCTGCCGCGTCGCTGCCGTGAGCAAGCCCACGAGCGATTCTTACATCCGCTTCGAAGTCTGGCTGCCTGCTTCCGGCTGGAATGGAAAATTTCTCGGTGTCGGCAACGGCGGATTTGCCGGGTCCATTGATTACAGCGCTCTTGGAAGAATCATCAAACGCGGGTACGTTACGGCGGCCACCGATACAGGGCATGAAGCCGAAGCGGGAGACGCCAGTTGGGCCTTCAAACATCCGGAAAAGATCGCTGATTTCGGCTATCGCGCGCTGCACGAAACGGTGCAGAACGCTAAGGCTTTCATTCAGGCGTACTACCATCAACCGCCACAGCGTTCCTATTTTGATGCCTGCTCGGATGGGGGAAGGGAAGCCCTGATGGAAGCGCAACGCTTCCCGGAAGATTTCGACGGCATTCTCGCCGGCGCTCCCGCCAACTTCTGGACGCACATGCTGACCGGCAGTGTCGATGTGGTCAAAGAAACATACAAAAATCCTGCCGGGTATATCTCCCCCGTCAAGCTTCCCGCGATTCACGCTGCCGCGCTTGCCGCCTGCGATGCGCAAGACGGCGTGAAGGACAGCATTATCAGCGATCCCGAACGTTGTCATTTTGACCCATCCGTACTGCTCTGCAAAGGCGTGGAGTCGCGTTCCTGTTTGACCGCGCCGCAAATTGCTACTCTTCAAAAGCTGTACGCCGGTGGCCGGAACTCGCGGGGAGGGTCCATCTTTCCTGGCTTCTCGCCCGGCGCGGAAGAAGGGCCGGGCGGCTGGAGTGCGTGGATTCTCGGCCCTGGACCGGGCGGCGCGGCGGGTTTCATCTACATGGAAAACTTCTTCCGCTACATGGTTTTTAATGATCCGGCCTGGAATCCGCTCTCGGCAAACGTGGACGCGGCAGAGCGTGCGGCAGATGAGAAAACCGCGCACATGCTTAACGCTACCAATCCCGACCTGCGCCGCTTTCAGGCTCGCGGCGGCAAACTGATTCTGTATCACGGCTGGAACGACCCGGCCATTTCGCCGTGGAATACGATTAACTATTACAAGTCAGTGCTTGCGGCCATGGGCGCGAACGACGCCGGAAACTTCCTCCGTCTTTACATGGCTCCCGGCATGCAGCACTGCGTTTCCGGCCCCGGCCCGAATTGGCTTGGTCAGGGCGGCACGACCACGGCCAAAGGCCCGGAACACGGTATCTATTCCGCTCTGGAGGATTGGGTCGAAAAAGGAAGGGCGCCGGACGCCATTATCGCAACCAAATATACGGGAGACAATCCATCAAAAGCTGTTCAAATGACGCGTCCGCTTTGCCCGTATCCGCAGGTCGCCAGATATAAAGGCTCGGGCGACACGAACGATTACGCAACCTTTACCTGTGCTGCGCCGGAAAACAATCGCTAAAATTCTAAGGGGATTTAGTGTTTATGTTCAAACAAGCTTTTGCTGCTTTTTGCCTGAGCCTCTGCGCTGCGATCACGATTTCCGCGCAAGTGTCCGATGCTGCCGCAGGCCGGGTGGTTCCCAATCGCGCCCCGTTGCAGCCGAACGCTTATAATCCTTTGCCGCTCGGGGCTGTGGAGCCGCAAGGCTGGCTTCGCAGCCAACTGGAACTGCAAGCCGCCGGTTTGACCGGCCACCTCGATGAGTTCTGGAAAGATGTCGGCAGCAACAGCGGCTGGTTGGGCGGAACCGGCGAGTCCTGGGAGCGCGGTCCTTACTACCTGGACGGCTTGCTGCCGCTCGCCTATCAGTTGAAGAGTCCCACCCTGATCGAAAAAGCTAAGAAGTGGGTCGATTGGACGCTTACGCATCAACAGCCGAACGGGCAGATCGGGCCTGCGAGTAACGACGACTGGTGGCCGCGCATGGTCATGCTGAAAGTTCTGACGCAATATCAGGAAGTCAGCGGCGACGCGCGCGTGATTCCGCTCATGAGCAAATACTTCGCGTATGAGTTGAAAAATCTTCCTGCGCGACCGTTGCGCGATTGGGGCAAATACCGCTGGCAGGACAACGCTTACACGGTCATTTGGCTTTACAACCGCACCGGCGACAAAGATCTCCTCCAACTAATCAAGCTGCTCAATGATCAGGGCTACGATTGGGAAAAGCAGTTCGCGGACTTCCAATATAAAGAAAAGACCACCAAAGCCATTTTGGGAACTCCTCACCAAGGACCGCCGCCCGAAGCGGCCATGCAAACGCACGGCGTCAATAATGCGATGGCGCTCAAGACAGCCCCGGTCTGGTGGCTTCTGACCGGCAACGTGCAGGACCGGAAAGCCTTTGACCGCCAGTTGGCAACCCTCGACAAATATCACGGGCTGCCGAACGGCATGTTCAGCGGCGACGAGCATCTTGCCGGAATTGATCCGTCGCAGGGCATCGAGCTTTGCGCGGTAGTGGAAACCATGTTCTCCCTGGAAGATGCCTTCGCAGTGCTGGGCGATCCTCGCATTGGCGACCGTCTGGAAAAAGTGACCTATAACGCGCTCCCCGCAACGATCTCCGACGACATGTGGTCGCATCAGTACGACCAGCAGCCCAATCAGATTGCCTGTACCCGCGCTCGGCGGCAATGGTCTACGAACGGCGATGATTCGAACCTGTTCGGGCTGGAACCCAACTTCGGTTGCTGCACGGCCAATCTTCACCAAGGCTGGCCGAAATTTGTTTCGAGCCTCTGGATGGCAAACCCCGATGGGGGATTGGTCGCGCTCGCCTATGCGCCGAATCGCGTCCATACCAAGGTGGGAAACGCAGATGTGACGATTAACGAAACAACGGACTACCCGTTTCGCGGGTCCGTCCGCTTCACGGTGGAGTCGTCCCGCAGTGTCAATTTTGGGCTTCAGTTGCGGATTCCCGGTTGGGCTGAAGGCGGTGCCATAACGGTGAACGGTAAGAAGTCGGAACTTCCAAAAGGAAGCTGTAAGCTTTCTGAAGGCAATGAAGGGACGCAAACTGATTGCGATTTTTCTAAATCGTTCTACACTCTCCGCCGCGCTTGGAAAAACGGCGACACGGTGGAAGTCAGTTTCGCCATGGGGCCGCGTGTCACGCATTGGTACGGGAACTCAGCCGTATTTGAGCGGGGGCCGCTCGTCTTCTCGCTTCCGGTTGAAGCGCAATGGAAGGAACTCAAAACCTACGCTCAGAAATCGGCTGACTGGCAAATCCAGCCGCTCTCCCCATGGAATTACGCAGTGGAGTTGGGCGACTGCGATGCGAAGGCGGTCGAAAACGCCCTCAGCGCCATTCCATTCAATGTTGCTAAACCGGCCGTAGTTCTGCAAGTAAAGGGCCGTGAGTTGCCGCAATGGACTTCTTCTGAAAACTCCGCCGGGCCTGTTCCGCTCAGTCCTGTGAAGTCCGAAAGCGCCGTGCAAACCTTGACGCTTGTTCCCTACGGGGCCGCGAAGCTGCGCATTACCGCGTTTCCTTACCTGGATGAGAAATCGCGCTGTCAATCCGAACAGCCAACGGTACGGCGCGGACTGTAAAAGCGTCTGTTGTTTGAGGGAAGAACGTTGGCTACTCCGCAATTCATGTTTGCAACGGGTATTGAGAACAGTTACCCGACCATGGCATTGCCTGACGGCATGACCAAACGCGTCGATGAAATGGAGAAATGCTGCCATTACCGCAGATGGGAGGAGGATTTCGAGCTGGTTCGCGATCTCGGCATCTCATTTCTCCGTTACAGACCGCCTTATTACAAAACGCATCTCGGTCCCGGCAAATACGATTGGAATTTCGCTAATCAAACTTTGCCCACTTGAAGAAACTGGGCATCACGCCCATCGCGGACTTGTGCTACTGCGGAGTTCCTGACTGGATTAGAGATTTTCCAAAACCCCGACTGGCTCGTCTTGTGAATGCTTAATGCTACAAATTACACTGCCGCCTTTCGTATATTGAAGGGAGACCTCTTACCTTCAATTCGATGAAATTTGCCGTCCTTCCGCATGACTGAAGCGGAGCCAGCCTACAGTTCCGGCTGTGTCCTGCCGTTCTGGGAATCCTTATGGGCTATGATCGGCATCTCGCTCGTCAACATGCTGGGTGCTCTCGATCAGACTGTGGTCAGCACCGCGCTGCCATCCATTGTTTCGGAACTCAAAGGCTTTGACTATTACGCCTGGATTGTCACCTCTTATTTGCTGGCTTCGGTGGTCACAGTGCCGATCTTCGGCAGGCTGGGCGACTATTTCGGACGCAAGCCGTTTGTAATCGCAGCAATCACCACCTTTACCGCCGCCTCCGTGCTATGCGGCGCCGCCCACACCATTACGTTTCTCTTGTCCGCCCGCGCCCTGCAAGGCATCGGCGGAGGCATGATGGTCGGAACCGCTTTCGCTTCCATTCCCGATCTCTTCCCCGACCCGCATTCCCGCGTGCGCTGGCAGGTAGTTATGGCCGGCGCTTACGGCATCGGCACCGCTGCCGGTCCCTCCCTGGGCGGTTTTCTCAGCGAGCACTACAGTTGGCGCTCCGCCTTCCTGATCAATCTGCCTGTCGGAATCATCAGTCTTGGATGCGTGATTCTCTATCTCCCCTTTTTCCGGCATTCGCGCTCGGAAAAAATCCGCATCGATTGGGGCGGGGCAGTGTTAATTTCGCTCGCGCTCGGCAGTCTGCAGCTTGGCGTGGAGCTGCTGCCGAAAAACGGGTGGGATCTGCTCACCGGCGCTTTGCTGCTGGTTGTTGTTCTTTCGTCCATCGGCATGCTCTGGTGGGAAAAACGCGCCACGCACCCCATCATTCCGCCCGATCTTTTTCACGACCGAAGCCTGGTAGTTGTATTCATTCTGTCCGCCTCTGTCGGCTTTGTGATGTTCTCGCTGATCTTCTATGCCCCGCTGTTGTTGCAAGGCGGCTTCGGGCTATCTCCGCAACACGCCGGCCTGCTCGTCACGCCTTTGGCGGGATGCGTGGCGATCGGAAGCATTGTTAACAGCCGCATTGTGACAAGCCTGCGGAATCCAACCTCCATTCTTACAGTCGGCTACGGGCTTCTCGCCGTGTCCTGTCTGGGCATGGCGTTGGTAAACCCCGGCACCTCGCATTGGCTTCTGGAAGGGGCGTTGCTCGCGGGCGGAGTCGGCATGGGATTCATTTTTAATAACCTGAACGTGTTCAGTCAGGAACTCGCCGGACGGCAACGTTTTGGCATCACTACCGCCTTGATTCAGTCCACGCGCATGGTCGGCGGCATGTT
>CAXTWT010000197.1:3618-9256 GCA_964247955.1 uncultured Bryobacteraceae bacterium | reverse complement strand
TCCCGATTGATCCGTTTTATCTCTCCTGGAAGAGCAAGGAAGCGGGCATTGAAGCACGGTTTATTGAACTTGCCGGCTACATCAATGGCCGAATGCCGGAGTTCGTGATTGAAAAGGTGCAGAACGCCCTGAACGATGTCTCAAAGCCGGTTCGTGGATCTCGGGTACACATTTTAGGCACGGCCTACAAGCGCAACATTGATGATGTGCGCGAGTCTCCGGCGCTCGATATTATCGTTCTGCTACAGCGGTTAGGCGCAACCGTTACGTTTTCTGATCCGTTTGTTCACAAAATCCAGATCAACGGGACCAACTTGGAGTCTCAGGAGATGCTGCCGTGCGTGGAAGCTGCCGATTGTGTAGTAATCGTTACGGACCACACGGGTATTGATTACCGTTTGGTAGTTGAAAAAAGCAAGCTGATTGTTGATACACGTAATGCTTTGAAAGGCTTCCGCTCGGAAAAGATCGTTCGCCTTTAGGGGTAACCGGAGTCGTCGTTCTCCGTTGCTCCGTTGTCTAAGCCCATTTGTGAGAGCCGGTACCGCAGCGCGTTGCGGGTCAACCCCAGAATACGCGCTGCCTGGCTTTTGTTGCCGTTAGCGCGGCGCAGAGCTTCGCGAATCATCATTTGTTCCCAATGCTCCAGGGTTTCGCCTTCGGGAAGCAGCGGTGTTTGCTGCGATGCCGCCATCGGCGCATGACGCGGCGCTTCCAGGCGGATGTCGGCAGCCTGTAGAACTTCGTGCGAGGCCAGCACCAGGCTGCGCTCAATCGTGTTTTCCAACTCCCGCACATTGCCCGGCCAAGGGTGATCCACCAAGCGGTCAATTGCTGCCGGGCTTAGTTTGTTGGCGACGGAGCCCAGTTCCGGCGCGAGCTTGGCGACAAAGTGCATGGCGAGAAAGGGGATGTCCTCTTTTCGGTCCCGCAGCGGAGGCACATTGATCGGAACAACATTCAGGCGGTAGTACAGATCTTCGCGAAAACGTCCTTCTTCCAGGGCGGCGCGCAGATCCACATTCGTGGCGGCTACCACGCGTACATCCACGTTACGCGTTACGTTTGATCCCAGCCGCTCAAACTGGCGTTCCTGAAGAATGCGCAGCAGCTTCACTTGGATGTTGCCCGGCACGTCGCCGATCTCGTCAAGCATGACAGTCCCACCGTCGGCTTGCTCGAACTTACCCGGCTTGCTGACGCTTGCTCCTGTGAAAGCGCCCTTCTCGTAGCCGAAAAGCTCGCTTTCCATCAGGTTTTCCGGCAGCGCGGTGCAGTTGATTTTGACAAACGCCTTGTTTTTGCGCGGCGAGTGCTGATGAATAGCGCGGGCAATCATATCCTTGCCGACCCCGCTTTCCCCGGCCAGCAAAACGGTTGCTCTGGTGGGAGCGACCCGCTCCACGGTGTTGAAGATTTCACGCATCGCGGAACTGCGGCCAATGATGTTATCGAACTGATAACGAGTATCCAGTTGCTCGCGCAGGCGCTGATTTTCGTCGCGCAACGATTGAACTGCCATCAGCTTCCCGACCACCGTTGTCAGGTGGTCCAGGGAGAAGGGTTTTTGCAAGAAATCCGCCGCCCCGATTTTCATCGCTTCCACAGCGGTTTCCACGGAGCCGTGCGCCGTAATGACCAGCACTGCCGCTCCGATGCCACGCGACTGCAACTGCTGAATGAATTGCAAGCCGTCCATTCCCGGCAGGCGCAGATCCGTGATGACGAGATCGGCAAGAGTGGCCAGCGGAAGACCCTGTTCCGCCGTGGGCGCTCCATCCACTTCAAAACCGGATGATTCCAACTGAAGCTGAATCACGCGGCGAAGCTTGTCTTCGTCTTCCACAATGAGGATGCGACCGGCAGCCATAGTCTAAACGCTTTGCTCTTTCGGCAGGATCATTTCAAACGTTGTTCCTTTGCCCACTTCGCTTCTCACCGAAATGCGCCCTCCATGCTCGTCAATGATTTTCGACACAATAGCGAGACCAAGCCCGACGCCTTGTGGTTTCGTGGTGAAAAACGGGTTAAAGATGCTTTCGAGATGTTGCGGCTCAATCCCTTTACCGCTGTCTTCCACCAGGATTTTGATGCTGTCGCCTTCTGATGATGCTTCCATCTCTACGGCGCTGCCGGGCGCGCTGGCTTGAACGGCGTTCTGCACGAGATTCGACAGGGCTAAGCGCAGGAGGTCCGGATCAAAGGTAAACGAAAGATTTTCGCTTGACGCTGTGATGTTTATAGATACGCCTGCATTCTCTGCCAGGATGCTGGTTTCACGGACAACGTCGTTCACAACGGTCCGCAGATCAGCCGGCACGGGATGGATCTGCAAGGGGCGTGCAAAGTTGAGGAAGCTGGTAATCAGGCCGTTCATGCGATCCACCTCGCTGCGGATGTACTCCGCCATCTCCGACATGATTTCGGGGCGGGACTGGGCCGATGGTTTGGTCAGCATCTCGGCGGAGGCCCGGATCGTGCCTAACGGGTTACGAAGTTCGTGCGCGAGCCCGGCTGTGAGCTGTCCCAAAGCCGCCAAGCGTTCGCTGCGTCGCAAGGACACCTCAGCGCGGTGTAGACTGCGATTGGACTCGGCTAGCTGAGCTGCCGCTTCCTCCTTGCGCTTCATCTCGTCGCGTTTGGCTTTGGCCTGTTCGAATACCAGCAAAGCAACAATAGGGTAAAACGAAGCACGCAACGACATGAGTTGGAGATAGTCGGGCGAGGGCGGCTCATTGACCCAGTCAACGTAAATGGGCAACAAGAATGAAAAATAGCCTAGGCACGCCAGACAGGTAACAAGAACCGTTCCTCCCAGTTCAAAGGTGGTTGCGGCTGCAATCACAGGCATCAAAAAAATCGGGTAGTAAGGGCTGGTAATTCCATGCGTGTAGCCCACCAGCAAATAGCTCAGAACCAGCTTAAGAGCGACGGAAACAACTTGGCCGCGTGGTGACGCAAAGGGGCGCAGTCGGGGTTCCGCAATCTGGAAAGCGGTAATCAGAGCAAGAACGATGGGCAGGTCATAATTCGGCTCCGGCGTAGTCGCGATGAGAATGCCGCTAAAAAGAAGCCAGGAATCTTGCGGCCGAAACCAACGGAGAACACGGAACCATGCCGATTTTCCCGTTTTGACACTTTCAGTCACAAAGAACGCCTTGTGCCAGAATAAAGGCAATCCCAGCAGTCATGAGTAATTTGAATTTGGAGTCCTCCCTTCCTGAAGATGCAGCGCTTTCCCAGGAAGAATCTTCGTCCTTTGCAGACATATTGTCGAGCTTTGAGCAGCAACAACATACGGATGCGGCGAGCGGAGAAACGGTTAACGGAATTATTGTCTCAATCACCCCCGAAACAATTCTTGTCGATGTGGGCCGGAAGATTGAGGGGTCACTGCCGCTTGCGCGATGGCGTGAAACGCAAGAAGGCGAGCCGAAACCAGGCGCGTCGGTTGCCGTTACGATAGGACCGCGCAATGAGGAAGGCTATTACGAGCTTTCCACGACCAAAGCGGAGCGCCCCAAAGATTGGAGTGGCTTGCAAACGGCCTTCGCCGAGAAGCACGCGATTGCGGGCACGGTGGTGGAACAAGTGAAAGGCGGCTTCCGGGTGGATATCGGAGTGCGCGCCTTTATGCCTGCTTCCCGCAGCGGCATCCGGGAGATGGAAGATATGCCCAAACTGGTGGGGCAGGAGATCCAGTGCCGGATTACCAAGCTGGACGTTGATAAAGAAGATATCGTTGTGGATCGCCGCGTGGTTCTGGAGGAGGGGGAAGCCGTGCGCCGCCAGCAGGCATTCTCCGATTTGCGGGAAGGCGCGGTAGTGCGCGGCCGGGTGCGCAGTGTTATGGACTTTGGCGCGTTTCTGGATCTCGGCGGAGTGGACGGCCTGCTGCACGTTGCTGAAATGTCGCACTCGCATATCGGCAAAGCCGGTGATGTGGTGAAACCCGGCGATGAACTCGAAGTCAAGATCCTCAAAATTGATCCAACCAGCAAAAAGATTTCCCTAAGCCTGAAACAGTTGCAGGAAGACCCGTGGAGCATCGCGGCCCGGACGTTTAATGTTGGTGATCGCGTCAGTGGAACCGTGTCGCGGTTGACCGACTTTGGCGCGTTTGTGGAACTGATGCCCGGCGTGGATGGATTAATCCATCTTTCCGAACTTTCCTGGAATAAGCGTGTCCGCAAGCCGGGCGACCTGCTGAAGCCCGGCGAGCGGGTAGAAGTAGTGATCCTGCAAGTGAACCCGACGGAACGGCGGATCAGCTTGGGCTATAAACAGGCGCTGGGAGACCCTTGGGAGAATGTTCCCAAACAGTTTCCGGTGGGCGCTACTGTGGAAGGCACAGTGGCAAACCTGACCCCCTTCGGCGCGTTTGTGGAGATCGCGGAAGGCGTGGAAGGCATGGTGCATATCTCTGATGTCACCAATGAAAAACGGATCGATCATCCGAAAGACAAGCTGGCCAAGGGTCAAACAGTAAAAGCCGTAGTGCTGGAAGTGGACAGCGAACGCCGCCGCCTCCGCCTGGGCATGAAGCAATTGGAACCAACCACCGTCGATCACTACATTTCCGAGCATCAGCAGGGTGATACGGTAAGCGGACGCCTGATCGACGTGCAGGGAACACGGGCGAAGGTTGAACTGGGAGAAGGCGTGATTGCAACCTGCCGGTTGAAACAGGCGGAAGAGTCGCAGACGAAAGCGAGCGAAGCGAAACCGGCGGATGTCGGCTCACTGGGGGCTATGCTGGCAGCCCGCTGGAAGCAAGGCGGCGAAGCTGCTGCCGGAGAGAAAAGGGCGGCACGGGCGGGCGAGGTGCGGAGTTTCCGGATTGCCGCTCTGGACCCGGCGAAAAAGCTGATTGAATTAGAACTGGCGAGCTAACGACCCCATCTGCTATACAATGAATGAGGAGGGCCACGGTATTGCGAGTACCGCAGCCCTTCCAGATTATTTCTGCCGTTTCCAGCAGAGATAAATCTGAATTGTACCGATG
Organism: uncultured Bryobacteraceae bacterium; assembly: GCA_964247955.1. Classification (GTDB taxonomy): domain Bacteria; phylum Acidobacteriota; class Terriglobia; order Bryobacterales; family Bryobacteraceae; genus Bog-105. The sequence goes on along the minus strand of CAXTWT010000197.1, from coordinate 4,251 downwards.
AAGGTCAGCACAAGCCTTATTCGTATGGTCACATGGACCACCTCCTAGCGGAGAAGTGGTATCGGAGAGCCGGGCCCTCAGCCCGGCTTTTCCCTTCTCAGCCCAACTGAATAGCTGAAAATAAAAGAAACGCCGCCTCTCCGAGCTTCCCGCCAGAAACCTCAGTATGCCAGATAAACAGCTTTTTGGCTTTGCGGAAAACCTGCTGGTAGTACCGTGACAAAATGAAATTTGGTACGTCCATCTTTGTGGTGGATACTCGAGCCGAAGTTATTGGGAACATAGGCGTGGGCACCGCAACAGGCCGGACGGATGAGCAAACGTTGATCCGGGCTGCCCAGCGCGGCGATGCAGACGCTTTTGAACAGCTTGTCCGTACCTACGATGGCAATGTCCTTCGCATGGCGCTGAATTTGTTGCATTCCGAAGAGGATGCGCGAGATGTGTATCAGGAAGCGTTCCTCCGCGTTTACCGCAATCTTCCCAAGTTCCGCTTTGATTGCAGCTTCAGCACATGGCTGTATCGCATTGTAGCTAATCTTTGCCTGGACCAGATCAGAAAACGAAAGGTCCGGCGCGAAGAAGCTTCATCCGTTTCGACGGGAGACGGCGAGTTCGACCGCTTTCAGTTTT
>CAXTWT010000197.1:0-3608 GCA_964247955.1 uncultured Bryobacteraceae bacterium | reverse complement strand
GGAGCGGGCCGACGTTGATCCCCAGCGGCAGCTTTTGAGTTCCGAAGTGAGCGGCCGTGTTCAGGAAGTTTTGAACCAGCTCACGGCGCGGGAGCGGTTGGTTTTTGAAATGCGCCATTTTCAAGGGATGCGGTTGCGGGCCATTGGAGAGTCTCTTGGAGTTACGGAAGAAGCCGCCAAAAATTGCTTATTCCGCGCGACGCAGAAAATGCGGGCCGCGCTGGGGGATTTTGTATGACTTGCCAGGGGATTCAAACTAATCTCTCGCTTTATCTTTACGGCGAACTGGAGTTCGCACAGGAAGAAGAACTGGAGCAGCATTTACAGGATTGCGCGTTTTGCCAGCTGGCTTTGTCCCGTGAAAAAGCTTGGCACACGAGCCTTCAATCCGAGCGCAAAGATGTTCCTCTCGATCTGCTTTCGCAGTGCCGCCGCGATTTGCGGGTTGCCATAAAGCCGTCGGCGGCAAAAAGCAGTAAAGGGCTGTGGCAGCTTTCCAATATTTTCAGCCTTTTCCACCTTGGCGGCGGACAGTGGTCTAAGCGGTTGGCGTTTGCGTCATTTTTTATGTTCGCTGGGTTTACCTTGTCAAGGATGCATTGGGGAAGTCAGTTCGGTATGAGCAATGTGGCGCAAATGGGGCTTCTCGACTATCCGGCGTCCCGGATTCGAGACATTCAGCCAAGCAGCAACAATCAAGTCCGCATTTTGATTGATCGCGTTCAGGAGCAGGAAGTTGTCGGCAGCATTGGAGATGAAGCAGTACGGCGCTTACTGTTGACAGCTATCAAGGACCCTGCTGATCCAGGGTTGAGAGTGGATTCTGTTCAACTGCTCAACGGCCAAGATGGAAGCGATGTTCGTGATGCTCTCCTGTATGCCGTGCGCCATGATGACAACCCGGCTGTGCGCTTGAAAGCGCTTGAAGGACTACGCAGATTTGCTGACGACAAGATAACGCACGACACGTTGCTTTCTGTTCTGCAATATGATGGAAATCCGGCTGTTCGCTCAGAAGTAATTGATGTGCTGGCGCCGGCAAGCGGTTCTGTCAGGATTACGCCGGAGCTTGCAGGCACGCTGGAAGAGATTGCCCGCACAGATGGCGATAACGATTATGTTCGCGCACGTTGTTTGCAGGCTCTGCAAGTGCTGGCAACTCGCCCTACCCACTAAGAAGGCCGCCGGGGGTGAATTTTCTTTCCGGCACAATCAACTTTCCCTTTGCTCCGTCAAAAAAGAAGACGGGATTTCACATGCGTTGGCAACTATTTTCCCTTCCGCTTCTGGCAGCACTGCTGGCTACGAGCGGAAGGGTACAGGCCCAGTCGGACTCTTTCCGTGCTTTTCAACTGGTAACTCAGGCAAGGAGTCAATGGAGCTATTTGGGAATACAGTTCATAGATATGGACGCAGACCGGGCAAGCAGGCTGAAGTTGAGCGAGGAGCGCGGCGTGCAAGTGGTCACTGTGGAACAGGGCAGTCCCGCTGATAATGCTGGGATCAGGCCGGACGACGTTCTCCTAAGCTACAACGGGGAGAACATCCTGGGTGCGCAGCAGCTTATGCGGCTGGTGCGGGAAACGCCTCCCGGCAGAAAAGTAAAGATTCAGCTTTGGCGTAGCGGTAAAGCGCAAACGGTTCTCGCGGTCATTGGGGCTTTGCCGTCCCATGCCCCCGCTGCTCCCGCTCACCTGATGAACTTTCCTTCTCCTGATTGGCGCGGCTTTAAAGCAACAGACGTTCCTAATATTCTGATGACGTGGACGAATTTGGCGCTTGGCATCGAATGCGAGCCTGTTGATTCCCAATTGGCGCAGTACTTCGGCGTGAAGCGGGGTGTTCTCGTCCGCTCGGTGGCGAAAGACAGCGCCGGAGAAAGGGCTGGTCTCAAAGCCGGCGATGTGCTGACTTCAGTGGGCGACCGGGGTCTGACAAGTCCAGAAGATTTGCGGCGCGTCCCGCAGCATCAGCCGGGTAAGCCGCTACCGGTTTCCCTGGTGCGGGATCACAGGCAGATCACCCTAACCGTAACGCTGCCTGCGGATGATCAGCAGTAGCGGGATTTTAAGCTGATCCGCCGCTTTGCTATAAATGAGCGCAAGCGTAGAATCGCTTGTGACTTCAACTGTGAAACGCGAGATTCGTGTAGATCTACAATGTCCGCAATTTCGCGCAGTGTCATTTCCTCGTAATAATAAAGATTCAAAACTGTTTTCTCAAGGTAAGGCAGCTTTTTGATTGCTTCTGTCAATTGGCTTTCGAGTTCCGCCCGCTCGGCAATTTGCGAGGGCCATTGGTCATCCTCATTGGCAAGATAATGCAAAAGGTCATGCTTGGTATCTTCATAAACCGGATTCTCTAAACTGCCCAGAGTCAAGCCGCGCGCTTCGGAAAGCCATTCCTGGTACTCGGGAACGGACAAACCGAGGTAATCCGCAATTTCTTCTTCGACCGGAGCCCGGTGGTGTTTCTGCTCCAGGGCGGCAATAGCCCCTTCGATCAATCTGACCCGCCTTCGCTGCTGGCGAGGAGCCCAATCGAGGCCGCGCAGGCTATCGAGAATGGCGCCTCGAATTTTATATTCGGCGTAAGTTTTGAGTTTGACGGCATGGCTGGAGTCATACCGGTCGATTGCTGCGATCAGGCCAAGTACCCCTGTCGATATCAGGTCGTCTAAACTAACTGAAACAGGCAGGCGGTCGTGAATTCTTTTGGCGATCAGTCTTACTTGAGACAAGTGTTCGAGAATCAGATGCTCTCGTCTTGCGTCGGCAACCGATGGGCCATCGCTTTGTATTGGTTCACTGGCAGTCATTGGCAAGGGTTCCCCAGAGATGTTCGACAGAAACTCGCGAAAACTTGGTAAAGCCTTATCGGTTAACCGAACAACTTTGTTCCTATTTATTGCGTGATTAGGCATAGGAATCTTCTGAGTGAGATTTATGATCTTTTTCGTGTAGAATGTCCAGCAGGAGAAACGGATAGGGAAAGTTATGTCTGATGTTTATCCACCTGCTGAAAGCAATGGCCCTTATGGAACGGCTGCAGTTCGCGCCCGGAAACGTCAGGGTTCAGACGAGGCAGCCGCTGTCAGTCCGCAGGCAAGAGAGGCTCGGGTAGCCGAACTGCGCAGACAATATCTGGCAGGCACATATGAGGTTGATGCGGGTAAGCTCAGCACCGCACTGATCCGGCGGCATTTGGCAAAGGATGGTTAGAAGCCACGCCTATTGATCTCGCGCACGCCAGCGGGTTCCGTCGCGAAACAGTACACCACAACCCCGGCATCACTCAACGACTAAATCGCAAGCTCGAAATTCATTGCTCACGAATGCGAACCGCTCCTATTACTTTCTCGGCAGTTTGCGCTGCTAAGCGCATCCTGCGCACACGCTCACTCGGAGTAAGCCGTAATTGCTCGATCAGCAATGTTAGATCGATCCCATACTCCTTCGCCGCCTCAGTTCGGCTCCCAGGCGGGGATTTCGCAATCGGGCTTCAGCTTTTGCGAACTCTTCCGGGGTCAAGGAACGCAATTCAGTCACGGATGTACTCCTAATCATCCAGGAAGCTGAACAACACAACAGGGATTGTGCTGTCTTAAT
>CAXTWT010000196.1:6916-9262 GCA_964247955.1 uncultured Bryobacteraceae bacterium | reverse complement strand
CTGTCATTCCATCGTCAGCAGAGGAAGCAAACTGCCAAAAAGTTGACGCTTGGCCAGTTCTCTCCTGACCAGAATCAACAGTTTATCTTTGGTCCTCCGCTTGCTCCTGCGTACCTTGTGATAGATCCCATTCAAGGCAGCCTGGAACATTACATGACGCTGCTGAGCGCGCGTCAGAAGATTGTCGCCTCGAACATCGCGAATGCCGATACGCCGGGCTATAAGACCCAAGACATCGATTTTCAATCCGAACTTCAATCGGCTCTGTCCGGCCAGTCTCCCGCCGCCACGGAGGTGTCCGGCCTGCGCGTGAAAAACGACGGCAACAACGTCAGCCTGGACCGCGAATCGCGCTTGCTGGCGGAAAATGCGATGCGTTTCAACGTCGCCAGCAATCTCCTGCGCTCACAGCTTAAACTTGTGCGCACCGCCATTGATGGAGGAAACACCGGATCATGAGCCTCTTTTCCAGCCTGTCCGTGAGCGCTTCCGGCATGTCGGCCCAGCGGGAACGCGCCGAAGTGCTTGCCGAGAACATTTCTAATTCCGATACGACCCGCACTCCCGAAGGCGGACCATATCGCCGTCGCGACGTTGTCTTTCAACCCGAATCGGTGAGTTCGCCATTTTCTTCGGTCTTCCAGACTCATCTGGGCAGCGGACCGCAAGGCGTTTCTGTCAGCGACATCATTGTAGACAATAGCGACCCGGAACGCCGCTATCTGCCCAATCACCCGGACGCCGATAAAGACGGCTATGTGGCGTTTCCCAAAGTCAATCCGGCGGAGGACATGGTGGATCTGATGGGGGCTTCACGGTCCTATCAGGCCAACGTGTCCGCTATTTCCGCTGTGAAAGATATGATTAATAAATCCATTGATCTCTTCCGTTAAGCTCATGTCATCCCTGATTTCCTCTCTTAACTCCATTTCTCAGATCCCGCAGATTCCGCTTGACAGCGCGGTTCTGTCCAAAGAAAGCGGCGAGTTTCAGAATGTTCTGAAGTCTGCCATTCAGGAAGTGGAGAAATCACACACCAACGCCAATGACGCTGTCCGCAACTTCCTGACCGGGGAGGACGGCGAACTGCACTCGACGGTTCTCGCCACCCAGACAGCGGAACTTCAGTTCGACATGTTTATGCAGGTTCGGAACAAAGTTGTCTCCGCTTATCAGGAGATTATGCGCATGCCGCTCTAACCATTACTTGAGTACTTAAGCTCAGCCGATGGACCAAATCAAAAAGCTGTTCGCCTCCTTCTCCAAGCAGCAAATCATTGGAATGATTGTTGCCGTCCTTTTAGTAGGGGGCGGTGTTACCAGCTTCGTGAAATGGAATCACGACCGCAGCTTCAAGCCTCTTTTCACCGGCATGTCGCCGGAAGACGCCGCCACGGTCGTTCAAAAACTGAAAGAAAGCGGAGTCGAACACCGCATCAGCGATAACGGATCTTCTGTGCTGGTTCCTGAGGAACGGGTCAACGAACTGCGCCTAGAAATGGCAGGCGCGGGCCTGCCGAAGACCGGACGCATCGGATTTGAGCTGTTTGACCGAAACAACCTCGGCATTACGGATTTTACCGAACACGTCAACTACCGTCGGGCCCTCGAAGGAGAACTCGAACGCTCGATTAAGGCGCTTAACATCGTCGAGCAGGCGCGCGTCCACCTGACTTTTCCGAAAGATTCCGTGTTCCTGGATTATCGCGAACCCGCCAAAGCGAGCGTTCTGGTCAGCACCCGCTCGGGAACCCGTCTGAGCCAACAAAATGTCACCGCTATCTCCAATTTAGTGGCAAGCGCCGTGGAAGGGCTGACCCCCGACCTTGTATCGATTCTGGATATGCAGGGCACTCTGCTCAGCCGACCGCATAAAAAGGTGGGCGAGGAAGGCGCTCCCTCCGAAGCAGCGCTCGACTATAAGCACCAGATTGAGAAGGATCTGGTTGCCAAGGTAGAGTCCACCCTGGAACCGCTCCTCGGCGAAGGGCGTTTCCGTGTCGGTGTTACCGCCGATTGCGACTTTACGACCAGCGAGCAAAGCGAAGAAATATTCGATCCGACCAAATCCGTGATGGCGACATCGCAGAAGTCGGAAGACACCGTGAATCCAGGCTCACAAAATACCGGAGTCCCCGGCACGTCCTCCAATCTGCCTCGCGCGGTTCCCCGCGCCGTCACCTCCGGAGCCAATTCATCCCGCCGCACGGAAAACACTTCTTTTGAAACGTCCAAAATGGTTCGGCATGTGAAGATGCCGCAAGGCTCCATTAAGCGCATCTCGGCCTCTCTTCTTCTGGATCAGGAAGTCCGCTGGGAAGGGCAAGGCAAGAACAGAAAGCGCGT
>CAXTWT010000196.1:4586-6816 GCA_964247955.1 uncultured Bryobacteraceae bacterium | reverse complement strand
GGGCTCATAGTGCTGCTGGCCGCCGGATTCTTCCTGTTAAAGCATAAACGGAAGGAAGTGAAAGTGGAGGTCGCTGCTGCTCTTCCGGGAGCTTCGGCGGAGACCGCAGCCGAGGTGCGGGACACCGTTCAGCTTTCTGAGCCTGCCGAAGAAAAACCGGCGCTGGAGTTGGGAGCAGGACCAATGCCGCAATTACCTCCGATGTCGAAGAGAATAGAAGCGCTCAGAGAACACATAAGAGAGAGCGTAAAGAAAGATCCCGAAACGGCTGCGGAAGTTCTGCGCGGCTGGCTGGCGGAAACAAAAAAGTAAACTGCCGCTCGAACCTTTCCTACCGTTCCGATTGCCTTTATGCGCTATAAAGTAGCCGATCTCTCGCAGGATGTTGAGCCGATTCACTGGCGTTCCAGCGCCTTGTCCCGCCCGGTGATTACCTTCGTGGAAGAGCCGGAGAACACGGACCCACAGGCGCATGAGGCAGCAACACTTCGCGCGGAGTTAATGGAAGGCGAGCGCCGTCGCCAGATCGAAGTAGCGCAAGCCCGCCGCGAAGGACAAGCGGAAGGACACCGGCAGGCGCGGGAAGAAGCCGCCGCCGAACTGAGCGCTGCCCAGAACCAGATCGCCCAAACTCTTTCCGAACTAGCAGGGGTCAAACGCAAACTGCGGAACGATGCGGAATGCGAGTTAATCAAATTGTCTCTTGCCATTGCCCGCCGCATCTTGCATCGGGAAATCTCGGTTGACCCGGAAGCCTTGCATGGCCTGGTGCATACCGCTCTCCAAAAGCTCCAGAACCGCGAGATTTCACGGGTTCGCGTCTACCCTGCCGGAGCCGATGCCGTGCGTTCCGCCTTGGAGCGCATCGGCGCTGCTCCCGCCATTCAAGTCTTCCCCGACCCGAGTCTCAAAAAGGGAGATATCGTCTTTGAAACCACCTTTGGAGATCTCGATGCTTCCGTGGACTCACAGCTTGGAGAAATCCAGCGCGGCTTTGCTGACCGCCTTTCAATCCGATGATGGCCGAACAAATTAGCTTTACACCCTATCTGCAAGATCTGGCGAGCTTCGACTCGTTTCGCTGGCGCGGCGCCATCACGAACGTAACGGGCTTCGTGATCGAGTCGCAGGGACCTGCTTCCAAAATTGGCGGCTTCTGTGAGATTCAAACTGCCAACGGCAGGACTATCCGCACCCAGGTTGTCGGCTTCCGGAATGGCAGGATTCTCTCGGTGCCTCTCGAAGAAATTGACGGGCTGGAGCCTGGAGATCCCATCTACGCCCGTGCGGATGACGCGCAACTCGCTGTCGGCCCCAGCCTGCTGGGCCGCGTTCTGGACGGATTCGGAAAACCCATTGACAGCGGGCCGGCGGTTGCCGCTACCGCGAAGTACAATCTGTACGCGCCTCCACCCGGTCCGCTGGACCGTGAACACATCAAAACTCAGTTGATCACCGGCGTTCGCGCTATCGACGCCATACTTCCTTGCGGCTACGGCCAGCGTATTGGATTATTCGGCGGCAGCGGCGTCGGGAAAAGCACGCTGCTCGGCGCCATGTCGCGGCAGAATTCCGCCGACGTTACCGTAATTGCGCTGATCGGCGAGCGCAACCGCGAAGTGCGCGGCTTTCTCGAACATGAACTGGGCCCCGAAGGCCAGAAGCGTTCGGTGGTCGTGGTCGCCACCTCGGACCGGCCTGCGCCTCTTCGCATTCGGGCCTGTTATGTCGCCTTGGCCGCTGCGGAATACTTCCGTGATCAGGGCGCTAATGTGCTGCTTGTCATGGATTCCGTGACTCGCCTTGCCATGGCGCAGCGTGAAATCGGCCTTGCCGCCGGGGAACCGCCTAGCCAAAAAGGGTACACTCCTTCCGTTTTCAGCACCCTTCCAAAAATTTTCGAGCGTGCCGGCAATTTCAAAAGAGGCAGTATTACCGGACTATTTACCGTGCTGGTGGAAGGTGACGATATGAACGAGCCGATTGCCGACGCGGTACGGGGCATTCTCGACGGTCACGTGATCCTTTCCCGCCAACTTGGAGCTTCCGGCCATTACCCGGCTATCGACGTTCTTTCTTCGGTATCCCGCGTAGCATCCCAAATCTCTCAGCCTGCCCAACTGGCGGCGGCTCGGAAAGTGCGGGAAGCTCTCGCTTGTTATCACAACTCGGAAGACCTCATTAATCTCGGAGCTTACATAGGAGGCTCGAACCCCAAGCTCGACACCAG
>CAXTWT010000196.1:0-4486 GCA_964247955.1 uncultured Bryobacteraceae bacterium | reverse complement strand
CGTGATCTCCAGTCCTTAACGGAGGAACGCCAGGCCGCTTTAGCGGATCTGCAAACGGCAAAGCATTTGCAGGCAATGGATCTCCGCGCCCTTTCGTCCTATCTGGTCGGCGCGGATGCGCGTGCTGGTCTGCTCCGCCGACAAGTTGTTAGATGCGCCGGACCCATTCAACAACAGCGTCAATCGGTGCTGAAAGCCGAAAGAAACCTTCGCCTTTTGGAGAAACTGCGGGACAACCGCTACTCCGAATGGAAACACGCGTTTGATGCGGAAATCGAATTGACCGCTGAAGAGTCCTGGCTGGCCGCTCACTTTCGCGAATCGAACACGCCGGCTTAAGATAAAAGTTCCTCAAGAAGAATGGGCTGGTTTCGATACTAATGTGTATCCGTAGCGGCAAAATCGACAAAATTTGATCGCCTGAGAGATACAGTGATAACTGCCCTTGAGTCACAGCCCCACAAAACGCAACTGAAAACTGTTCCTGCTGCCCCCTGGCGGCGCTTTCTCATCGGAGAGAGTCCGGCCGTTCGCCAGCTTTGTGACATTATCGAGCTGATTGCGCCCAAGCGCGTTACCGTGCTGATCAGCGGCGAAACCGGCACCGGAAAAGAAGTGGTGGCGCGAGCGGTTCACGCGGCCAGTACGCGGTCCGCGCTGCCGATGGTGGCCGTGAACTGTACCGCGCTCCCTGCGAGCTTGGTGGAAAGCGAACTGTTCGGGCACGCCAAAGGAGCTTTCACGGGCGCTCATGCCCACCGCGCCGGGCGCTTCGAACAGGCCCATCGCTCCACCATTTTCCTTGACGAGATCGGCGACCTGCCGCTCGAAGCGCAAGGCAAACTGCTGCGCGTTTTACAGGAGCAGCAATTTGAGCGGGTCGGCAGCTCCGAAACCGTTCGCGTGGATGTGCGCGTGATTGCCGCTTCTAATGTCGATTTGGAGCACGCCATACAGGATCGCCGTTTCCGCGAAGATCTTTTCTACCGCTTGAACGTCGTGCCGATTCACTTGACTCCTTTGCGGGAACGGTGCGAAGACATTCCGCTTCTCGTGGATCACTTTCTCCAAAAAATCTGCGCCCTGGAAGGAATGCCGCCCAAGGCGGTCAGCGAGGAAGCCCTCGATTTCTTAATGATGCAAAACTGGCCGGGTAACGTCCGCCAGCTCGAACACACCGTGCAAATGGCTTTCGCCCTCAGCGGCGACCGTCACACCTTGACAGCCCAGGACTTCGCCGTTCGGGGACGTAGCAACAGCGCCGCCCCCGTCAGCATCTCTGCATCCTCCAAACCGTTGGTCACAGTGGGCCGTGACGGCATCGATTTTGACAAAGTGGTGAGCGATTTTGAGCGCTCACTGGTCCATCAGGCTCTCGCCGTTTCCGGTGGAAACAAAGCGCGCGCGGCTGATCTTTTGCGGATCAAGCGCACGACTCTTCTGGCCAAAATGAAGGTGTTTGAAGAAGGCAAGCCGCACGTCATCAGCATCCGAAGCGACGAGCGCCCTGCCTTTTGCGCTTAAGGCACCAGCAGAATCTTGCCGCCCACTCCGCCCTTTTCGGCGCGTTCCTGGGCTTGGCTTGCTTCTCGTAAGGGATAAACTTCCTGGACCGGTATTTCGAACTCGCCCTTTCCAACGGCTTCGGCCAACTCTTTTAAACGCTGAGCGTTCGGCTGCACCGAGAACGCTTCTACTCGAATGTCCTTACCTTCTGCCGCTGGCGGTTTGCCCACCACTGACCCGAGCACGCCGCCTTTTTTCAACTTCGGGATCAGCTTGCCGACGGCCTCGCCTCCCACCGTGTCCCCAATGGCATCCAGTTCCGGTAAACCGGCAATTTCGCCGTCATCATCGATAGCAACAACTTGGTCCGCGCCCAATCGTTGGGCTTCCGCTTTTTGCTTGCCCCGCACTCCCGCCAGGACACGCGCTCCCAATTGTTTGGCTGCATAGACAGCGGTGCGTCCTACGCCGCCCAGCGCACCGGTGATGAGCACCGTATCGTTCGCCTTCGGCTTGATTGCATTCTCGACGAGTTGTGCGCCCGTTAATACAACTAGCGGCAAAGCACCCGCCTGCTCCATCTCCATTCCTCCGGGAACGAGGGTCAGCGTATCGGCTTTGGCTGTTAAATACTCGGCATAACTGCGATTTACGAATCCCATTACTTTCTGGCCGTTCTGAAATTGGGACGCATTCGCGCCTGTTTTCATGACTTCTCCCGCCACATCATGCCCGAGAATGGTGGGGAACTGTAGCGGCATAAAGCTCTTGTAAATACCGGACCGCAGCTTCCAATCAATCGGATTAATACTTGTTACCACAACCTTCACTAACACTTCGTCAGGTCCAGGCTCCGGCGTGGGAACTTCCTCGTACTTCAAACTACTGACTGGTCCGTACTCGTACAACTGCACTGCGTTCATTCGATCTCCTTGCCTTTCTGCCGGTTTGGATGCAAAGATAAAGGCTCAGGAGGCAACCTAAATTTGTGTGAATTGCTTCACTACGACTCGCTTTGCAGCGGTTTCGAAATGGATTCGAGCGATTTCCCAGCAGCTTCCACGCCGAAGGCCCACTCTGCGATGGTCGCAATAATCAATAGCGCTGCCCGCGCCAAAGGGATTAAATGCCTGGATAAGATCAAATACGCCGTTCTGGAGCGCAACGGCGCAATCCGCGTTATTGAGAAGCAGGAAGAATAATTTCAGCCGCACGCCTGCGCAAAGCGTTCGAAAATTCTTAACTGCTCCGGCTGTTGCAGAGCTTGATCTTCCGGGTGCCACTGCACAGCAACGACAAAGCTGTGGTCAGTCAGTTCGATAGCTTCCACCGTTCCGTCTTCGGAGTCGCGTGCCGAAATGCGCAATCCTTCACCCAAATGTTTCACTGCCTGATGATGCCGCGAGTTCACTTGCAAGCGCGTCGTCCCGGCAATTTCGGCAAGTTGGCTATGCGGCTCAACCAGAACCTCGTGCGCGACAGTTCCCTTGTCTTCAAGCTCCGTATCGTGCTTCCCGTACTTCGGCAATTCGAGATGCTGAATCAGCGTTCCACCCCGATGCACGTTCAACAGTTGCATGCCTCGGCAGATGGCAAGAACCGGCAAATCCATTCTCAGGGCATCATCAAGCAGTTGCCATTCCGCCGCATCCCGCTCATCATCCGGCGCATCCACTTCTCCTTTTGCTGTTTCTCCGTACAGTTTCGGGTTCACATCCGTACCGCCCATGAGCAGCAATCCGTGAAACCCATTGATGCGCGGAGTTTCGGAAACAGAAATAGGAACCGCTTCGAGGCCGCCCGCTCGCGCCGCCTCGACATATGGTCTTAACTTGCTTTCGTGGCGGTACGGTATCAGCACTTTCTTTTCCATACACACCAGTTTGCAACGCCCGCTTCGTTACTATAAGTTTCGAGTGCGGATCTTTCGCTTAATTCCAATTCTTTGCCTGGCTTCCTGCACGCTCACACCGGCAGTTCGTCACAACCGGAACGATCTTCGGGAGCAGATCCGTGAAACCCTGCACATTCCCACGAAGCTTCCTAAATTAGAAGACAAACGCTACAGCGACTTCTCCCCGGCCCCCGGCATTACCGCCGACCGCGTCTCCTACGCGACCGCTTACAATCTCCGCGTTCCCGCCATTGTTTACCACCTGTCCAATCCGAAACGGAAACGCGGCCCGGCCCTTGTCATTGTGAACGGTCATGGAGGCGATAAATCCACGTGGTACTCCTACTGGGCGGGTATTCTTTATGCGCGCGCCGGCGCCGTGGTGCTTACCTATGATCCTATCGGCGAATTTGAGCGCAACCACCTGCGTCAGTCGGGCACCAGCCAGCACGACGAGTACATTGCGCCGGACGACATGGGCCGCCGCATGGGAGGGCAAATGGTGGAAGACATCATGCAGGCGGTCAGTTACCTCGCTCATCGCAAAGATGTGGACCGGGGCCGCATTGCCGTGCTCGGCTATTCCATGGGGTCATTCATCAGTTCTATCGAGTGCGCGATTGACACACGCGTCCACGCCTGCGTGCTGGTAGGCGGCGGAGACCTGGACGGTCCCGGCGGTTACTGGGATTCGAGCGGAAGAAAGATGTGCCAAGCCATTCCTTATCGGTCGCTCCAATTCCTCGGAGATCGCCCGTCAGTCATCTACACGCTTCATGCCAAGCGCGGACCCACTCTCGTTTGGAACGGCACTGCCGATACCGTTGTCGACATTCCCCACCATAGCCAGAACTTTTTCGCCGACCTGCAAGGGCGCACAATTGCACAGGCGGGCAGCCGCAAAAACGTGTTTAACTTCGGATTTACGCCGGAGGGTGGCCATCGTCCTTACTTCGTAACAAAGCCCGTTGCTCTCTGGCTGCAAGACAAATTGAAGTTCCCTAACTGGACCAGGAGCGCCATCGAAGCCATGCCGGAAACCCACATGTCCGAATGGGCCGTCCGTAGTCGTGTGGATGCCGCCAG
>CAXTWT010000195.1:0-9294 GCA_964247955.1 uncultured Bryobacteraceae bacterium | reverse complement strand
TGTCGAACGCAACCACGTATAGAAATTCTGATACCAGAATCTTTGCAACACTGCCCGGGGTAGTAGCCACATAACGTCGCGTTCACAAACCAAAACGAGAGCATGCCAAGTTGTGGGCTGAACCAATACTCAATATCGGCCAAGCCGTGGCTGCTGACGGATTATGAGCCGGATTCCGGGAGGGGCAACACCGTGACCAGGGACGCATAGCGCTCAAAGTCTGTTCCATTGTGCGTCAGGAGATAGCGAATGCCATGGCGCTGCATGGTGGCCACGATGTTGGCATCATGCACCTGCTTTCCGCGAGCACCCGGATTTTCGAGCAAGCGCAGGAGATGTTCTGTGGTTTCGGCATCATCTTCCGCCACGGTTAACTGGCCTGCCCACAAACGAAGGGCTTCGACAATCAACGCCACCGGAGCAAGCGAGGACAGCGTGCCGGGCCGAGTGGCTGTGGCCAAAAACTCTCGGAAGACTTGACGGCTGGCCCAAATCGGCAGTTCCCTCTTCCGGAGTGCCTGCAGACGACGGCGCGCCACGTCTGACAGGGATAATTCCGGAAACGAGGCATAAACCAAAACGTTGGTATCAAGAAAAACCGGGCTGCCGGGCGGAAGGGAGTCGAGCCACCGATCTGCCGTGATGGTTTCCGCATCCCTAGCGGCTATCATCACCATACAGGTCTTCGCGACGGAACGTAGTGGTTTCGTCGACGAAGTGTCCAGGCAGATTCGGGAATCGGAAAGCTGTGGGGTGGCAGTTGGCCGTGAGCAGCGTCGGTTTGACGACCACCGCATCGCCGTGACGCTCAGCTTCTACCTCTGTATGCGGGAGCGCCCGCACCAGTTCGGCAGGGAGAATGAGTTCGCCAGAGTCAGTGACTTGCAGGAGCATACTCGTTGGCCAAGCCCAAACAGGGCTAAAATCAGTATATAAGGACAATCTAGCAGAAAACAAGCGTGTATTCCCGATAATAATTCTTATCGTGCGTTGAAGTGTGTAGCATTTTGCGCGGGCGCGCAGGAACATATAATGAAAATGAGATCCTCCCTACCTTTCTGGTTGAACGATTTCGACGCGATCCGCACGGCAATGCACGCTGTGCCCCGCCTCTGCGTCGACCGCGCCACGGTCGAAGCTCGGAGGCGTATAGTGCGACTCGGAACCAAGCGTATCGACTTCTGCCGAAGTGACCCAGACAAAGCCAACGACCGTCCTGCCTGGATCTGGTCACCTTATTACGCCAACAGTGGCACGAGCGGTCCAAGGCTGCTACTGCGCTGGAGTCGCACAGCGGTTACCAGCAGATGATCCTCTCCGCTGCCGCCTAAACTGTCCAAACTCCAGTGCGTGGCTATGCCACGCTGACGGCATTAATGCTGGAACTGGCGGCCGCCCTGACCGACGAAGCGCTCAACACGTTCGAGCATTTGGTCGGTCAGATGTTCAAGAAATCCGAGCGTGCGCACGCGGAACAGTTTCACGCCAGCGGTAAATCAATCAACGAGAAAGTACGACTCTACGCCCGTGTGAGCCAAGCCCTCATCGAAGCGCGTTCCGGTGGCGGCGATGTGTTTGCCGCCATTGAATCCGTGTTGCCCTGGTCTAAGCTTGAATCGACCGTGGCGGAAGCGGAGAGGCTGGCTCAGCCGGAAGAGTTTGACTATCTCTCGCTGCTTGATGAGCGGTACAGTAGTGTGCGTAAGTTCGCGCCACTCCTGCTCGCAAATTTCGAGTTTCGCGCCGCACCAGCCGCGTCCGAGTTGCTGCAGGCGCTCGATATGCTCCGCGACCTCAACACTGGCGGCCAAACGTGCCCTTCCTGCGCACGTGCCGGTCGTTTCATGAAGCCGCGTTGGCGACCTCCTGTATTTTCCTCCAGCGGAGTAGATCGGCATTTCTATGAGCTATGCGCTCTCGCTGAGTTGCGCGATCGGTTGCAGTGCGGCGATGTCTGGGTGACTGGGAGCCGCCAGTATCGTGACTTCGAAACGTACTTGATGCCGGCGAAAACATTTAAAGAAATGCAAAAAGACCCACTACACCTCGAGGTGGATACGAATTTGCCGTCCTACCTGGCCGAGCTCCGGCAAAGATTGAAAAGCAACCTGACGGCGGTCTCGTTCCAGGCTCGGGAGAAAATGTTGTCCGATGTCACGCTTGTGAATGGAGAGTTGCACATTGCTCCGCTACGCAAGAACACCCCGGAATCTGCGGAGGCCTTCGCTGAAAAGGCCTATATCTTGCTGCCGCACGTCAAGATCACGGAACTGTTCGCCGAGCTCGATCAATGGACGAAGCTGGGGGATCCGTTTGTGCATCTGCGCACACAGGCACCGCCTAAGAACCGGGAGGCTCTCCTGACGGCGATCTTGGCCGATGGGCATTAACCTCGGGCTCACGCGCATGGCCGAGGCCTGCCGCGAGATCACCTGGAGGCAACTATCCTGGACGGCTGATTGGCACATTCGCGAGGAGTGCTATGCGCAGGCCCTTACCTGTCTGATTGACGCGCAAAATCGTCAGCCCTTGGCGGCTCACTGGGGTAGCGGCTCCACCTCCTCTTCGGACGGCCAGTTCTTTCGAGCTGCGGGCCGGGGTGAAGTCGGAGGATTGGTAAACCGGCATTACGGTCCGGAACCCGGCGTCAAGTTCTACACTTATCTCTGATCAGTTTGGGCCGTATCCCACCAAGGTCATTGCCGCGACGGCGAACAAAGCGCCCCATGTCCTGGACGGATCGCTGTATCACCAGAGCAGCCTCCTCATTCACGAGCACTATACCGACACCGGAGGCTTTTCGGATCACGTCTTTGCCCTGTGCTGTCTGCTGGGTTTTCGCTTTGCACCGTGTATTCGAGAGCTGAAGGAAAAACGGCTCTACCTTCTGCCGGGTATGACTGCGCCCCCGGAACTCGCTTCCCTGGTGGCAGACACCATCAATTTACGCGCTGTCAGCCATCACTGGTTTGAACTGCTGCGGCTCGCTTTGTCGGTCAAAACAGGAACCGTCACCGCTTCCGTGATTCTTCGCAAGCTCGCAGACTATCCTCGGCAGAACGGGTTGGCGCTCGCGTTGCGCGAACTGGGGAAACTGGAACGTACCTTATTTACTCTCCAGTGGCTGCAAGACCCCGAACTGCGGCGTCACAGCCATGTCGGTCTCAACAAAGGCGAGCAGCAAAATGCTCTTCGGCGGGCCGTATTCTTTAACCGGCTGGGCGAGATTCGGGACCGTTCTTATGAGAACCAGCGCCATCGCGCTAGTGGCTTGAATCTGCTGGTGGCGATCATTCTATGGAATACCGTGTATTTGCAGCGCGCCGTTGATCACCTTCTCAACCACGGGCACGACCCAGCGCCCAGTGATCTGGCTCACCTGTCGCCGCCTGACTGGGAACACATCAATCTTACAGGCGACTATTACTGGGAAACATCGCTGACCCTCGGCCCGGATCAATTTCGACCGCTTCGCACCCAAACCCAAAGCTTTGCCGCCGCTTAGTGTGCTTAAAGTTCCGTTTCGTGTCTTCTCCTCATTAGACCCTAACGTGAGACCCTAACGTGCTCTATTGTCCATTTTCTGGACGTAACGCCAGGAATCGTTCTCACGCTTGAGGCTACTTTCCTGATACGTTTCCATAATCTAACTTCCCTGTCAACTAATGCTATTTATACAGTTGAAACAGTATTAACCATTAGGCAATTTTGTCGGCAGGACGTCCAGTTTTGATCTTTTCAACCCGCCTCAGCGCAGAGGTAAGCTCTGCGTCCGGCAACTCATCAAGAAGCAGCAGCCCGGCCCGCATAATCTCGCTTTTGTTCGCGTGGAAAGTTGATTTCAAGGCGCGTTCCTTGATTCGCGCAATTCGCTGGTAGTCACTGGCTGGCAGAGTGAAACTGTCACGGATGACACGTTCTCGTTCGGGTTTTTCCGGTTCAGGAGATTTCCCTGCCCTGTCATCCAGGACTGCTTCAGCCCGCGCAAACCGATCTAGTTGGCGGTCTGTCGCCCGGCTTTGTTCAGCTCGCATGCTCGAACCAAGCGCAGATTTAAAATCACGAGCCTTGTTAGCCACGGGCGCGTCCAACCCCCTTCCTAGTCACTAGCTGCAGGATTTCGTCGGTCAGCGCCTCGATCTCTTCCACTGCGTCCTTTGCCTTTGATCCGAAACTGTGGACGGTTTGGCCGAAAGCGGCGCATTGGCGGTACATCTGCCGGAAAGCGAGAGAACTTTCCGCCACTGGAATTCCGAACTGCGGCAGAATTTCAGAGGCTTCCCTTGCCAAAGTGGTATTTATTTGAAGTTGGTTGAGGACAAGGCGGACCTGAAGTTCCTCATTAACGGTTCTGGCTCCCTCAATCGTTTTGCCGATCCCGAGCGCTGCCCAGAGATCAGGCGGCGAAGGGATGACAGGGACCAGTGCAACATCCGTGATGAGAAGCGCGCTTTGCGGGACGGGAGAGTCTGCTGCGGGTGGGCAGTCAATGATGATGAAGTCGTAATCCTCAACAAATTTTTGAACTTCGCGATGAACCTTGGCATTGGCAGCCGCTAAGCCCACGACGGAAGCGGGAAATGGGTCCTCGTCACTCGCCGACGCGGCCCACCGTGTAGCCGTGCCTTGAGGGTCTGCATCCACAACCAGAACTTTTTTTCCTCCACGCCGACCTGCGAGAGCGCCTGCTAAATGCATGCTGACAGTTGTCTTGCCGCATCCGCCCTTTTGATTAACCAGTGAAATGATCTTGGCCCGCACCTATCCCTCTGAAAACTATATATCGTTTATACAATATATATTATAAACTGTATAAATCATTTGTCAGAGTACCGCGCCTGTTTAAAGACATCGGTCAACGTTCGCGCATACTAATCATTAAAACAGTTTAAACTGTATATATCGTTAGTATTGTATATTTTATATACATGCGTTGCCGTGTAATAAAAGCGATGCGATGAAAACCACAAAGAGGAGCGTTAGTTGAGGAGACGATTGAGCCTTCACGACTACGGCCGGAACTGAGGAGCGTTACTTGGGGAGACGACATCGGTGTCAACGTGGCCCAAAGACTGGCTGCTCGCATCCTGTTGGAACGTTGTTTGAGGAGACGAGGACCGCCGTAGAAGGACTTTCCTCTAAGTTGAGGGTTGGGAATTCTCGCTTTTCGAGTAATTCCAGGGTTCTTCCCGGCTGGACGTTGTTTGGGGAGACAAGCGTTGTTTGAGGTGACCATCCCCGTTGTTTGAAGGGACCAGCGACGTTATTTGAGGAGACACAAGGGCGTTACTTGGGGAGACCGGGTCCGTTACTTGGGGAGACGCCTCATGCCCGATAATTTCAGCAAATTCAATATATTCAATTACATACAGACGGGTAGTTTGACGTAGACGGTTTTAGACAGATGTTCAAGACAAAAGAATACAACAACAACATTGTGCTGTTGTTTTGTTTTCGAATACGATAAGTCAAAAGCTTGAACACCGAGACTTCTATCACGCCGCAAGCCGTTCCCAACCGCATCCGGGTGGAGACCGCCCTTTCCCGGTTTCCCATTCATTGCTTGTCAAAAAAGGGCGCTGTCACCATCGACCTTCAGCGAGTAAACGACGCAGGTGAAGCTGACTTTAGATGGGAAGTCACCTACAACAGCAAGCATGGCCAGCCTGGACCGCTTGCCTACAAAGTAGATACCCTGGTAGTCAATCGGTTGCTTGACCAACTCGGCCGCCCGCTGCCGGAATTGGTTCGTATTGGTTCGCTAAGCGAGGTCTGCCGGTGGCTTGGAACACAGGATACGGGGCCTAACATTGCCAATCTGAAATCGGCGTTCCTGCAAAATGCCAGCGCCTTTATCAATGCGAAGATTCGCTATAAAACGAAAACGGGCCGTGAAAAATGGACTGAAATCGGCTACACGCGGTATTCGGTCGTTTTCACCGGAGAAGCCCTGCCGGACGGAACCCAAGCAGATGCAGTTTATATTGTTCTTAATCCGCCGTATCGCGAGCTTCTGAACCACGTCGAAACTAGGCCGCTGGATTATGATTACCTGAAGAAGCTGCCGCCTGGTCCGCAGCGATTCTACGAACTCCTGAGTTTCCAAATTTATGGAGCCATCGCAGGGTCCCGTCCCCGAGCGAAATTACTCTACTCGGATTACTGTAAATACGCGCCCCAAGTTCGTTATGCCGACTTCGACCATGTCAAAAAGCAGATGTACAAGCTCCACGCGCCGCACCGCCAGTCCGGATACATCGCCAAAGTTGACTACGAGCAAACAGCTGACCAGGAAGGCAACACCGATTGGGCCATGTTCTACACACCAGGCCCGAAAGCCTTTGCGGAATACCGGGCATTCACCAACCGTTTGGCCCAGCATCCGGTTCTTAATACTCTTCAAACTCAGCACCTCCCTGAGCCGCCACGAAAATCCGCGCCGTCGCAGCTTATGCTGGACGGTTCTGTGAATGATGATCCACTTTTGGCCGAGTTGACAAAGCGGGGAATAATCGAGAAAAAAGCATGTGCCTTGTTGGGAAAGCTGCAGCCGGGCCAGCCTGTTCTGGATCAGATCCGATACGTCGATACCCTCATCGCGGATTCGCCACGTGGGAAGTTTCGCAACCCAGCCGGCTTGTACGTTCGCTTAATTGAAGACAACATGCCTGTCCCAGATACAGCTCGAAAAGGGTATGAACAGGGCTCCCGACAGAGCGAATATGACGAGCATTGCCGCCAAGAGGTAGAGCGCTTCGTCTCGAAATCTATTCCGCGCTCCGAATATCGATTAAAGCTCCAGGAGCACGGTGCTCGAATCGAGCGTGAATTTCCGTCCATGCCGAAGACGCAAATCAAGCAACTCGCGCATGCCGCACTTTGCGCTGAGGTGAGAGACGCTGGCAGGATGAAACTTCCGACCTTTGAGCAGTTTCAAAAGCTGCAACCAGCGTAAACCTTTCTGATTGAATAAACGCTATCAACAGAAAGTACTATTAACAGCATTTATTTGAATTAATTGTACAAACTGTATGAATAGTATTAAAGCATAGCAGTTTGGTTGAATCGACATCTGCAAACATCAGTCCCTGCCAGCATCGTCCGATCTCACCTTAACGTGAGTTCTCTAGGAGAGGGCTGGGAGCCCACCAAAAATTCGGGGGTTCAAGCTGCCTTTTGATTCTTCTCCATGGGCTGTGACTGCGGCCGGAATTTCGGATACCAGCGGCGGAACACTTCCTCCGGCTCGTTGTTCAGCACCTTGGTCCGTGTCTGCCGTAAATAGATGAGCGCCGCGCAAGGTCCACGGCATCGATTGCTTCTGGACGAAGCGCTGACTGACCACTTGATTGATCGTTGACTCGACAAAGGCCGTGCTGATGCTTTCGCCGTTCCGGTAGCGCTCGCCGAAGTTCGGAATGAACTCGCAGTTGTTGCGAAGGTAAATCTCCAACTCCGCCAAGTTAGCCGCCAGTTTTCGCGCCGATACCGAATGCGCTTGAATCAGGCTGAGGTCCAGAAGCAGGCTGGTCAGGCGCTCCAAGGCTTCCTCCGTATTCCCGTGCCGCAGGAAATGCTTCACGCTCTCCAGTTGCTTCGATTTATCAGCGCCGGTCTGCGGCGGTTCTTCCTGCAAACCTTTGGTTTGCTGCTGTAGTACGGTCAGCCGCATGGTGATGTGAAACCAGTCGATGAGATGTTCGCTGAATGGATGCAGATACTCCTGCACCCGGCGGACGTTCTCGCCGCCGTCGGACAGAAACAACAGTTGCTGGTTTTCTGGCATCCCTTGTGACTTCAGCAACTGCCATAGCCGCCGGCGTGGCTTTTGGTCGTAGGTTTGCACATAGCCAAAGCATTTTGCCGATGGTATGTCACTATCCTCTTCGCGCCGGAAGGCAACCACGCTTTCACCCGCAATCACCTCAAACCATCCCTGTTTATGCGCGGCCCGCACGTACCCACCATCCAGCCCGACCGTGATCGGACCGTCGGGCAACGGCTGGTGTTGCCAGTCCTCCTCCGCTCCCTCGAACAGAGGGAGCGGCCGCTCCTCCCCGAGCTCTTGCTCGAGTCGTTCCGCTGCGGCTTGCAGGTGTTTTCGCACAGTTTCTGCATTTACGGAATCCTCCATGGGTAATACCTTCTGCAGCAAATCCGCCACTTTAGCGAACGGGATCAAGGAAGCCCACTTGGTCTCCGGATACAACATCTCCGGACTAGTTCGCCCCTGTAGCCAAGCTCTCATGGGACGGAATGTCTTTGGCCCATCGCTCTGACAAGGGCAGCAGTTCCAGCGTGGATTTGCTACCTGAACTTTGCCGAATACCGTTGTCATCGGCAGACTTCCAGAATCTTTGCTCGTGTGCGCTCGCCCGCAGTCAGGACACGCCCGTTGCTGCTCCAGATATGCGTGTGCCTGTTGCATAACAATAACCGCCTGCACACTGGCTGGCAGAGCTTTGCCCTCACTCAAACTCAGACCCGGCGTCTCCATGGCTAGTTCCTCCCGCTCGATCGTCAGCACCTGGTGACGTTGTTCCTGGCCAGTCTCGTCGACGCACACCACCTCCACACGAGACCTCATCGCGGAAACCTGCCATGTCGTTGCAGTTGGGCTCATCGCTCCTTGCTTTCCACTAAGTCGAACCGGTTCGGCTGGAGCGGTCCGGCTACTTGGAGCCTTTGGTCAAGGCTGTCTAGAGCTTCCGGCAACACTGTCCGCAATAGATTCCAGGTCTCTGCCGGTTCCTTCGGACACGCCTCTGCCAACATTTGAATTCCGGCCTCCCGGAGAACCGGATTACCGAGCGTGGCCTCACTGCTCTGCCGTTTCAACATCAGTCGACAGCCTGTCGGACCACCGCCATTTTCCGGGGGCGTATCCCCATAAGCGTTAACTTAAGGCTGGATACAAGACGCGAATGGGCATAAGCTTGCCACAGATGATAATTGAGGAGCAGGCCCTTGCCGACTGGGACAACTGGCCAGTGTTGTTGTCGTTTCTGCCGCAGAGCTGGCGAGAGCAGGCAAAGAGTACCGGAGCTTTAATCAGGGCGCGGGGGATAGCCGGGCCGGACGAACTGTTAAGAATTTTGCTGATTCATCTTGCCAATGGGTGCTCGCTTGCGGAAACCGCTGCCCACGCGAGGACTTCCGGGTGAGGCGAGATCACCGCCGTGGCGCTCTTCAAACGCCTGCGCGCTTCCGAGCATTGGCTGCCGTGGCTGGCAAGAGAACTAGGGCCTGTCGTCAGTTAGGAGATCCCATTAAGAACACTCTAGTAATGCAGAG
>CAXTWT010000194.1:0-9393 GCA_964247955.1 uncultured Bryobacteraceae bacterium | reverse complement strand
TTCGGCAATTGGTTCAACGCTTTTTCCCCAGCCTCCTCAGAATACCCAGCTAACAGACGGCTGATGGTCCCATCCAGGTTGCGGGCGGTTTCGAACAACTCCGCCGCGCCGCTTTGCCAGGAAGCGCCCGACTCTCCTGACGAGTCCGCCAAAGCGCGAGATGAGTTCAGGAGCGGTTTCAACGCTTCACTTAACTGCAAGCCCGTTTGTTCCAGCGCGAATGCATGCCGCTGCCGCAAGGCGCGCAACGTCCCTTCATCGGCAGGCGCGAAGCGCCCTTCCACTTCGGGGGGGAATCTTTGCGCCAACACAAGCAGAGCGTGCGCCTGCGCGAACAGCTTGTTGCCGGCCTCCAGCGCGCGGTCCGTCATGACCTGGAACGACTGTGCTCCGCCGACCCGTGATTCCAAGGTTTGGCGGAAAGCCGAGGCGGTGTCAGCGGAGTAAGCACTTGTTTTGTTGCTACGGGCAGAATCGGTTCCGGCTGTTTGACCCGTATCGAACCGCACAATCGTGTTTGGCAGGTTCTTTAAAGCTTCTTCCACTTCTTTCTGCCGGGCAGGGGACAAGCCTGTTCCCGTTATGACCACGTGCTGCCTGGAGCTGTCGAGATTCACTTCAATCGGCTCGTCCACATCCGCTCCCATCGCGTTCAGCGCGGCAAACACGCGCAGTTCGTCTTCCGGGCTGGCGAGCGCTTCGGTTGTTTTCGGATGGGAAGCTACCGGGGTGTGCTGCGTTGGCGCGCGTTCTTCCGTTTTTTCCGAAGACTCTGGCGGCTGCTCCGCCATCTCCACGTTTTCTTTTCCTGCAAACTCGAAAGCCGCGTTCACCGTGCGGGATGTATCAACGCGCATCGTTAGGGAAGCCACACGCAAGCTGCTGGCGGATGTTCTGGTTTGCAGCCGGTAGAAGCGCTTTTTTCCCCCTTCATCGCGAACAGTGATCACCCGATCCTGTTTCTCCGGCAACTGTTGTCGCCAATCCGCAAAAGACCGGGCGCTTAACGGATCAGCCCAGTTATAACGCGCTTTGGCGAACAGCGCCTGCACGTGTTCGGCGCCTCCCCGTTCGTCTTGTGAGCGAAGCACTGCCAGTCTTAACCAACTGCGCCCGTTAGCGGTCAACAAAAGCCGGGCACGCGGAAGGGACGGCACTGCCGCCGATTCTTGCAACAGTTGCGACATTTCCGGCTCCGGGGTGACACGCCGGCAAAAATACAAAGCAGCAATTGCCAGGGCGCACGCCAGCGCAACCGCAGCCCAGCGAACGGTTGGAAGAAGCCGGAACCTGCCCCGTTGTTCTTTACGGTCGTATGCGAGCAGCCGGTTCTGCAGACTGGGCCACTCCCCTGCCGGCAGCGGCAGGGACGGCTGCAAAATGCGCCGGCGATAGTCTTCGTAGGCTGTCAGGCCATTCCCCACTTCACGCAAACGCGCCCGACAAACGGAGCACTCTTCCAGATGATTCCCGACGGCTGCTGCGGATGCTTCCGGCAGTTCCCGGTCGGCAAACAGGATCAGATCGGCATCGGACACGTGGGATGTTTTATCCATTCGCAGCCTCCGCCAGACGTGAAATTCCCCGGCGCAAAAACTCGTTCACGGTGGATAAGCTGATGCCCATCACTTCCGCAATCTCCCGATACCGCAGACCCTCCGAGCGCAGGTAAAGGCAGTTCCTTTGCTGCGGTGACAAGCTTTCGAGCGCCGCGCCGATGCGCTCCATGCGTTCGCGGTCCAATAGCCTGCGTTCCGGCGACTCCGCCGCAGGCTGAGCGAAACGTTCCCAATCCGGGCTGACCATACGAAAAGATTTCTCGCGGGCGCGCACCTTTACTCCCTGATTATGCGCAACACGGAACAGCCACGCGCGCACATTTTCAATTTCCTGTCCTTTTCGCATCGTTTGATACAGTCGCAAATACACTTCCTGAGTCACCTCCTGGGCTTGCGCCGAGGGCACGCCCAGACACAGCAGATAGGAGCAGACAGCCGTTCGCGTTTCGTGATAAACACGCTCAACTTCCTCACGGACGCGTACGGCGCTCGAATCGAAAATGTTTGTCAGGGGCGTGCAGTCCTGAAGTGAGATGAACTCATAATGTTCTGAGTCTGTCAGCATGGCCGCATGGTTATCTCAACGGCCGAATCGAAGGCCGAGGTCGGCTGTCCAGGAAAGCCACTGCTGCCGGTAAGGTCCGGTATTGGAATAGAAACGGCCCGAGGTTCCCACCCAGAAGCGGCGTTTTGCATCCAAGGCGATACGGCCGCCGAGATTCGCCTGCATCAGCCATGCGTTATAAAACGACCCGTCCGCATGCAGGGCATACGCGCCGCCGCCTCCCGCAAACAGTTCGGCGCGTCCGTTCCACAAAGGTACGATGCCGCGCGGGCCGAACGGCAGGAGCGTGACGCGGGTGCGGTCCGGTATCGGCACGACCGCACAGGGGACGCACACATAAGAGTTGTAGTAAGTGACTGTAACGCCCGGATTGATGCCGAGGTAAACAGGAATAGTTTCAAACCGTAGCGTTCTGGGCAGCATGTTGCTAACGCCTGCTTCCACTGCCAAGTATTTTAAGATGCGAAATTCGTAGTTGCCGTTGAAGACGGGGCCGGTAGATTCGCCCGCAACACTGCGCGGAGATGTTTCCCCGCCCACGCCCAAAGTAACGGTGCTGCTGAACACTGTTTCCTGCGCCGGAGCGCCCCCGGCAAAAAAGATACTGAAACAAAGAAGCCGAAATAATCGATGCACGGCTTCAAAGATCCGGCAATCCATGTTTTTGCGACAGCTTCACAAAAAATAAATAGTTTCGGGTGCTGTCGTCAAAGCACCCTTCTCCGGGTCATTCGACCCTGTGAAGGTTCGTTATGGAAACTCCTGGCGCGGATTGCTGTGTTTTCTCCTGCTGTACGCTGTTTGCCTGCTGCTGTTGCTGCCGAAGCTTTCGCTCTGGCTGGACGAAGTAATTGACTTACGGCAAATTCGAGATGACGATCTTTCCGGTCTTCTGGCCCACGTTCCCACCAATGCCGGAGGCGTGCCGCTCAGTTATTTGGTTCGCGCTGTTTTTGTCCATGTTCTGGGATATTCCCGATTTTCCGGCAGGCTTCCCTCTGCTCTCTTCAGCTTGGGCGCGTGCGCGGGCGTTTTTATCCTGGGCCGCCGGTTGCAGTTGCGTTATCCGCTGCTAGGCGTTTTGATCTTCTGCTCCCTGCCGTTGCAGTTGCGTTACGCGCTGGAATCCCGGCCTTATTCCCAGGCGCTTGCTTTGACGATCTGGGCGACGGTTGTGTTTGCTCATTTATCTGAAACACCGACAGGGAGGAAAGCATTGCTCTATGGCTGTATTGCTTTGGCAAGTTTGTACACGCAACCGTACACGATCTTTGTGTTTTTAGCTCATGTGTTTTGGCTTTGTTGTTTTGAAACGCGCCGGAACAGGCGACAAATCCTGCTCTTTACGGGCATGCCGGTTACCCTTGCCGTCTGGGGGTTTCTTCCATGGCATCTTTGGGCGGTCCATCTTTGGAAGCAGTCAGCGGCCGCGCAGCAACGGTATGAGATTGGATGGGCGACGGTTCCAGTTATTTTGCGGGAGCTGGTAGGCGGCGGTTATCCCGCCACAATTCTCATCCTTTCTTTGATCTTCGTCAGCTTTGCGTTGGGCTTACATAACCACAAAGAGCGCAGCTTTTGGGGGCTTTTCATCATTGCGCCCATTGTGTCGGCAGCGCTTGCCGATGCAGCTTTTGGATATTTCTTCGCGATTAGACAAACCATTTTTGTCTTAACTCCGCTCTCGTTGTTAACGGCTTTAGGTATTGAAAAACTAGCTCAGCACCGCCGTGTATGGGCTTGGGGCAGTTGCCTTTTGCTAGTGGCAATTTTGCTGATCGGGGACGTTCGCTTTTTCCGCAAACCACGAGAGGATTGGGAAGCCGCAGCGCACATTCTGCAGAAGTTAGCCGCCCAAGGTGATTGCGTACTCTTTGTGCCCGCCAGTTCCATTGACTTATACCGCTTTTTCGACCCGCACCTCTCTTCCTACACTTGTCCCGGCGATGTATATCGGTTCCATGCGGTAGCGCTCGCCGTTAATCCCTACGAAAGCAGAGAAGAACCGGCAACAGTGAAGAAACTGTCCGAAGCTGGATGGGTGAAATCCAAAGAATGGAACTACGAAGGGCCGAAGGTGGAATTATATGAACGCGCCTGCGCCTTACGAATGCAGCCGCCCGCGCCGGGGCTTCAGCATCGAATAGGAGCTGGTACGAAACCAGCGCCGCCCATATCGGAAAACAAAAAGATAAAACAAGTCACTGTAAAGATGAAGCAGCACTCCGATAACCCTGAACGCCGTATTTCAACAGCTATGGAATCCTTATGCGGCGTGCGATCTCTCGGCGGCGAGGCGGCACATCATCCATGCTGACCGGGCATTCCTTCAGCACGGCCAGCCAGTCTTCCTTTCCAGCGAGACGACGAAAGATAATCGCGTCCTCCTCAGCGTCGTAGCGAACGTCAAAATATTCGCCTGGTGACGCCGGGGCCAAGGCTGCTGGCACTGTTAGGCGGCGCTTGGAATCGAGGGTAATCACCACAGTGGGATTGTTTCATTTTACTGCTGCCGTGTCAAACATACCGTTGTTAGGACGGACTAATGCTGGAAGACTTCACCCTTCCAACACCTATAAAATCTTCTTCCCCATCGCCGACATGACCAGTTCCACGCCCAGCAGCGCCGTCCGATTCACTTCATCCAGCACCGGGTTCACTTCCACAATTTCCATTGAGACCATACGGCTGCAATCGCAAATGGTTTCCATCGCCAGATGCGCTTCACGGTAGGTCACGCCGCCGCGTACCGGGGTTCCGACTCCCGGCGCTTCCATCGGGTCCACAAAATCCATGTCGAAGGATAGATGAAAGCCTGCCGTTCCGTTTGACGCAATGGCAATGGCCTGTTTCATCACTTCCCGTAGTCCGAGTTCATCGATGTCGCGCATGGTGAACGCCGTTGCGCTGGACTCGCGCACCACGGGACGCTCCGTGATATCCACATCGCGGATTCCCACCAACGCTACATTCTTGCCGTCCACTTTCGGACAATAGCCGAAGATGTCCGTCAACTCGCGCGGACCCCGGCCCACGCAGCACGCCAGCGGCATCCCATGCACGTTGCCGCTCGGACTGGTTTCCGGCGTATTCATATCGGTATGAGCGTCCACCCAAATCACCCCAATGGCGCCGGAACGCTTGCGGAATGCATAGGAAACACCCGAAACCGTGCCGACGGCAATCGAGTGATCGCCACCCAAAACCAGCGGAAACTTGCCGGACTCTACGGCGCTTTCCACCTTGGCTGCTAACTTTTCGCAGGTCGCGGCAATTTGCGGCAAATACCGGGCGTTATCGGTATTCGAAGGGACGCTCTCCTGCTGGGCGACTGAAACGTTTCCCAGGTCTTCCACCGTATAGCCCAGCGTGCTTAACTTTTGATTCAAGCCCGCCAGCCGCAACGCCGATGGTCCCATATCAACACCGCGCCGCCCCGCGCCCAGATCCAGCGGAGCGCCCATAATCGCAATCGTGGAGTGCCGCATGATCCCGCCCTATGGCCTCGTGCGGTACAACATGCGCGGATAGGGAATAGTTTCCCGTACATGCTCCAAGCCGCACATCCAGGCCACAAAGCGTTCCACGCCCATGCCGAAACCGCCGTGAGGCACGGTGCCGAACCGCCGCAGATCCAGATACCAGTTGAATGCTTCCGGCGGCAAGTTGTGTTCTTTCAACCGTTGTTCCAGTAACTGAAGATCATGAATGCGCTGTCCGCCGCCCACAATTTCGCCGTATCCTTCGGGCGCAATCACATCGACACCCAACGCCACTTCGGGTCGGTTCTCATCCGGCTGAAAGTAGAAGGCTTTGATGGCGCTCGGGTAGCGATCCACCATCACAGGCCGGTCAAAATCCTGCGTCAGCAAAGTTTCGTCCGTGTTGCCGAAGTCGCTGCCCCACTGAATTTCGCTGCCCTTCGATTGCAGAATTTTTACCGCTTCGTCGTAACTCATGCGCGGAAACGGAGCTTTGATTGCTTCGAGCTTTGACGTGTCCCGCTCCAGAACCTGCAACTGCTCGCGCCGATTCTCCAGAACCCGGCTTACGCAGTAAACCATCAACTCTTCGGCAACCCGCTTCACCTCTTCCAGGTCGGCGTATGCCATCTCCGGCTCCACCATCCAAAACTCTGTTAAATGCCGCCGCGTTTTGGACTTTTCCGCGCGAAACGTCGGGCCGAAGCAATACACTTTCCCGAAAGCCATCGCGTTTGCTTCGTTATAAAGCTGTCCGCTTTGCGTTAAGTAAACCTTTTCATCTTCGAAGTAGTCCACCTCGAAAAGCGTGGTGGTTCCCTCGCAGGCTGCCGGAGTAAAGATGGGAGTGTCTACCAGCGTGAAGCCGTGCGAATCAAAGTAATCCCGAATCGCCTTGACGATTTCATGCCGTACTTGAATGGCCGCGTGCTGCTTCCGGCTGCGCAGCCACAGGTGGCGATGGTCCATCAGAAAATCAACGCCATGCTCCTTCGGCGTGATCGGATACGGATGTTCTTCTGAAACCCGTTGAACAATTTGCGCGCTGTCGACATCCAGCTCATATCCGCCTATCGCGCGACCCTCGGCCCGCACGGTTCCCGTGACCGTTAAGGAGCTTTCCTGCGTTAGATTTTTTAGCTCATTGAAAAGCTCTTCCGGCAAATTGCTTTTGACTGCCACGCATTGCATCAACCCGCTGCCGTCGCGGATCAGAGGGAAAACAATCTTGCCGGACTTGCGCAAGTTATACAGCCAGCCTTGAATCCCAACCCGCTGCCCCTCGTGGTGACACGCGTCACTGATACGAATCAATTGTTCACTCATAAGCGCCCCACCAGTTCATCCGCAACCTTCTTGGCTTCAACAATTGGATGCTCCATTCCTGTCTGCTCACGCAGTTCCAGCAACAAAGGGTATTGATCCCGGCGCGATCCCATTAAATCCATAGACTTACTCCAATCAATTGTGCCCTTTCCCGGAAACAAATGCGCGTCCTCTTTGCCGTTGTTATCGTGCAGGTGCGTCGAGTGAATCCGCTCTTTCATGCGTTCAAATTGGTCCGTAACGCCGCCCGCCATATGGGCATGGCCGATATCAAAACAATAGTTAAGATTTAAATGCGTCGCGGCGAGAAAAGCATTCAGCCGTTCGGCGGAAGATAGGGCGTTGGGAATGTTTTCGAGCAGCACTTCCACGCCCCGCTGTTTGGCGAACACCTTAATTTCTTCCAAAGAAGAAAAGGCAGATTCCCAGCGCCGCTCGTCAAACTCCTGGCCGGACACTCCCAAGTGTTGAATTAGGTATTGGAACGGCACAACATCCGCCATTTCCAGCGCCCGTTTAATCTCATCAACCATTGCAATGCGTTTACCTTTAATTGGTTCGGTGATGTCGATTACTGCTTGCGGCCCGGTGCGTCCCCAGCAGTCATCTGTGTACATGGGCGCGTGCAACGAGTGCATCTTCAGCCGGGAATCCCGGAACCAATGGCCTAGCTCATTAATCTGAGCCTTGTCGCGGTAATCGATGTGCTGACGGGCGCAAAAAATCTCCGCTGCCGAGAAACCGGCATCCCAAACTCTTTCCAGCCACACCGTTGTTAAACGGTGACGCACAAAAAGGTGGGTCGAAAGTACAAGCTGCATCTATTCTTATTGTTGACGAAGCCGCATTAATATCCCGCGACCTTGCCGTGCAAGCGCGATTCCGTGCCGCCTTCGAGCGTGCCGTTATGCAGCACAATCGCTTCCACGCGGGCCACGCCGTCGGTCGGTTTGACGGTGTAGCCCATCGCTTTCAACGCGCCTTCCGTTTGCGCGGAAAATCCATTTTGGAGATACAGCACATCCGGTTTCCATTGCAGATGAAAGCGGGGCAAATCCACGGCATCCTGCGGGTTCATGCCGAAGTCCAGCACATCGAAGATCACTTCCGCCACGCCGGTGGTGATTCGTGATCCGCCCGGCGCGCCCGCTACCATCTCCAGCTTGCCGTTTTTCGTGATAACCGTCGGAGTCATGGAGGAAAGCGGGCGCTTTCCCGGCTCAATCGCGTTCGCATCCGCGCCCACCATGCCGAACATATTCGGCGCTCCCGGCTTTGCCGCGAAGTCGTCCATCTCATCGTTCAGCAAAAAACCCAAACCCGGCGCCGTGATCCCGTTGCCGTAGGAGTTGTTGAGAGTATAGGTGACCGCTACCGCGTTGCCCTTCGCATCCACCACGTTGTAATGCGTAGTTTCCTCGCTTTCATGCCAACTGATCCGTGCCTGCTCATGCTTCGGCAAGCCGGGGCCGATCAGGTCGCTGGGCGTCGCTTTATCCGGGTCAATCGTGCCGCGCCTCCAAGTCAGGTATGCCGGATCGAGCAGTTGCTTGACGGGAACGTTATAAAAATCCGGATCGCCCAGGTATTCACTGCGATCCGCGTAAAACCGGCGCATGGCTTCCACTTCGAAATGCACGGCTTTTGGCGAATCCGGCCCGTCGCTCTCATACTTAGTGCCTTCGAGCATGCCCATCATCTGCAACAGTCCCACTCCCCCGGCAGAGGGCGGAGGAGCCGTAATCACGCCATATTCGTGATAAGTACCGGTTAACGGCGTACGCTCCGCCACTTTGTAATCCCGCAGATCCTTTTCGGTAATGAGTCCGCCATGCGCCGCCATTTCCGCCGCCAGCTTCTTGGCCGTTTCCCCTTCGTAAAACCCTTTCGCCCCTTTGGTTGCGATGCGGTCTAAAGTCATCGCCAGTTCCGGCTGTTTGAACACTTCTCCCGCTTTGTAGGGATTGCCGTCCCGCAAAAAAATGCGCTTCGACTCCGGGTCCTGGCGCAAGGGATTGGTTTCACTGCGAAGGGAAGCCGCTACCGGTTCTGTTAAAACAAGTCCATCTCTTGCCAGCGTCATTGCCGGAAGGACAAGGCTCTTCCAAGGTGCCTTGCCAAACTTCTTGTGAGCAAACTCCAGGCCCGCAACCGTTCCCGGCACGCCCGCCGACTTCCACCCGTAGATGCTCTCCCGAGTCGGATTTCCATCCGGCCCGAGGTACATGTCGCGTGACGCTTTAGCCGGAGCGCATTCACGAAAATCGAGAAAATCCGTCGTGCCGTCCGCCATCCGAAGCAGCATAAATCCACCGCCGCCCAGGTTGCCCGCTACCGGATGCGTCACCGCCAGCGCAAACCCTACCGCCACGGCAGCATCCACCACATTACCGCCGTTTTTCAGGACCGCCAGCCCCACATCCGCCGCCAGCGGCTCCTGCGCGACCACCATGCCGTGCGC
>CAXTWT010000193.1:2670-9412 GCA_964247955.1 uncultured Bryobacteraceae bacterium | reverse complement strand
CGGGCGCTGCGAGCAACCCGGCTGACGCCAAGTTCCTGAACGAAACGATCACGCGTTTCCTCGCTGCACCGCGAACTTCCCAGTGAAAGCCGGATTTAACTGGTCCGGGGCGGCTCTCCTGTGACTCATCATTAAGAATGCAGAGTCCGCATCACCGTTGAGATGCGCGTTTGCCGGTACTGATGAAGACTCAGACTCATTGTGGCAAGCTCTGTACAAACCTGCTTATCAGCGAGATCACCTCTGGCTCATCAGAAAGAAAAATGTAATGAGTGACATTCGGAATCACTACCACCTCCACTGTCGGTTGCTTTCGCCATATCGCAAGCTGGCCCTGCTTCCTACTTGCCTCCTGAGCTTTGTAGGCGGCCAACTTGACGGAGTCGTGTGTAACGCCTTTGTTGAGGGCCTCTGGGAACGGAATGAGAACGAGAGCCCGAGTGGAAAGAGTGGTAAAACGTTCGTATTCGAACTCATCCGTTCTCTTTGTGCTCGGATGTGCTAGACTCCCTCCGACCGCGCCGTCTGCCGTGATCTGGTAGAGTTGTCGAATCTCGTCCTCGGGCAGGATGCCTCCGTAGTACCCGGCAAAGTACTTCTGAAACGCGGCGATGCTGGACAGATCAGCTTTGGTCGGAGCAGGAGGGGACGCCCCTTCGACCTCATCGCGCAAATCCTGTAGATTGCGACGATAACGAGCCTCGTCTGTAAGCGCCTTGGTGATGAGTGCATCGTCATAAGGGTCATGCCCAAGTGCAGCAAGATCTTGCTGCAACTCAACCCGATCTGTATTGATGTCTCCGTGCTCGGGGTTGTAAAGGGCAAACGGACCACCGGCATCAAGATAGATCAGTGCCGATACACGCCCAGGGTGATACTTCGACACGGCACTCATCTCTTCCCCGGCTATCGAGTGGCCGACGAGCACTGGACTGGCGAGCTGAAGAGCATCAAGTACCGCCACGATGTCGTCTCCAAACTGCTTGGCGGTGTACCCGCTGGGAGGCGCAGAAGACTGACCGGCTCCCCGTCTCGTGATCCCATAAACGTGAAATCGTACGGCGAGCTTGGGGGCGAGACTGGCAAAGACGTGAGCCGTATTGCCCCCGCCAGCAAGCAGAACAAGGTTGCGTCCAGAACCGCCCCAGTCGAGGATCTCAAGCTTCACGTCGGGAGCGACTGTGATGAATTGCTGTCGTGGGTTTATGCACTGCGCTAAAAGGCCCTGAGAAAGACCCATGAATAACAGCGCGAGGCAAAGGACTAGCGAACGTAGTTTGCTGGTGTTTAGAAGTGCCTTCACCCGCTGCCCGCCCGCCGTATGTTTCACAACTTGAGCATAAGCCACTAATCCAAAAAAATCGGTGATGATTGGCATCGGGATTGTGAAGTCGGCTTAGATCCGTCGAAGACTCTATAATTGAACTTGACCAAAGCGCCCGTTCCTGACGAGCCGTTGCAGTTTATTAGGCAATGCGTGTCTGTAGAACGGATTCGATGGACCTATCATGTCTCGATGCGGCTTCGACAACGGAACCTGCGCGCTGAGATGCTGGCGGCTGCTGTTGATTCGTTTGAAATAATTGAGAAGTACCCGGATGACAAATACCTACCTTCCTTTCTGGTCAGAGGAGAAACAACAGACATTATTTTCCATGTGCAAATTGCTACTGACGTGCAGGGCAACAACGTTAAAATTGTGACGATGTGCGCTCCCGAACCGGATGAGTGGAATGAGAACTTTCGAATCAGGAGGAAACTAGCATGAGATGTCGCATTTGCGGTGGGTCTTTGGAAGCACGTATCACCGATCAGCCCTTCAAAGTGGGGGACTTCTCGATTGTGATCCTGAAGGCTTTGCCTGTTCTGCAGTGCCGACAGTGCGCTGAGACGGAGTTGGAGCATCAGACGATGCTGCGGGTGGACCAGCTTCTATCCGCTGTTGATCAATCGGCAGAACTGGAAGTCATTCAGTACGCTGCATAGGCGAAGTAACTGTTTGTCATTGGCGGACGAAATACAATAGATTCCGAATGGAGAAAAGCGGATTGACGAACAAAGGGATTATTTTGCTGCTGATTGCGCTCGGCGCTTGTGCGAGGCTGGCGCCGCACCCTTGGAACTTTACACCGATGATGGCTATCGCCTTGTATGCGGGCGCACGGTCCGCAAAGCTTTGGAGCGGCGTGCTCCTTACTGTAGCGGCGCTTCTTCTGAGCGATGCCGTACTCGGGTTCTACGCGGGCATGCCGTATGTCTATGCCGCTTCCCTCATTCCTGTACTGCTCGGCAGGCTGGCGCGGCAGCGGGGTGGAATTGGATTCCTTGCGGCTTCGGCGATTGTGTCCAGTGTCTCGTTTTTTGTGATTACGAACGCAGCCGTGTGGGCTGCCGGTCACCTGTACCCGCACACCGGGAGCGGTCTTGCCGCCTGTTTTGTTGCTGCCCTGCCGTTTTACCGAAATCAAATTTTAGGTGATGCGTTTTGCACATTGGCGCTGTTCGGCGCTGACGCACTATTTCGCATGGCTTTCCATCCCAAACCGCAGGTGGCCTAATTGCGGGTTGTTTCCTTGTTGGCGAGCGCGACGGAGATCGTGTGTGCGCTCGATGCAGGCGAGTTTTTGGTCGGGCGCTCCCATGAGTGCGACAACCCCGCATGGGTCCGCTGTCTTCCGGCCCTGAGCGAACCTACTTTCGATATCTCACTTTCGAGCGGCGAGATTGACCGTGAAGTCAGACGGCGCTTACACGCAGGCGAGCCTTTGTATCGCATTCACGCGGACCGCCTTCGTGAACTCAGGCCGGATTTGATTCTGGCGCAAAGTCATTGCGAAGTCTGTGCCGTTACTCCGGGCGATGTGCAACGGGACGAGGCCGGCGTGCCGGGAGCGCGGGTTGTCAGTCTGTCGGCCGGCTGTCTGGAAAACATATTTGATTCGATTGTGCAAGTGGCGCAGGCGCTGGGAATCGAACACCGAGGCCATGCAGTAGTCATGCGCGAACGGGACCGTCTCCAGCGGCTGCGTACGACAACGGCTCCGCTGCGACGGCCTTCAGTGGCAGTGCTGGAGTGGGTTGATCCAATCTTTCCAATGGGCAACTGGGGGCCGGAACTGGTCGATGCTGCGGGCGGGGAACTCGCGCTCGGCAACCGAGGCCAACACTCCTTTACGATCCCTGCGGAGCAGTTACAAGCCGCCGATCCCGATTATCTGGTCGTTGCGCCGTGCGGCTTCAATCTTCATCGCACCTTGCAAGAGGCTCCCGTCCTCGAACGCTACGGCTGGTGGAGGGAGTTGCGAGCCGTGCGGAATCAAAAAGTTGCTTTTGCGGACGGCAATTTGTTCTTCAACCGCTCGGGCATGACGGTAGTGCGCAGTGCCGAGATCCTGGCGGAAATCTTCCACGGGGTGATCTCGGGAGAGCGCACGGAAGGCCGACACTGGCTTTGGATACAAAACTCAGGTGCGGCCACCCAGTTTTAATATCTGCCGTTACGTGGCTTGGGACGGCTCCGGCTGAATGAGGAGCCAGCAGAGGGCGGCAAGAAAGTACAGGCAGGATAAGACGTGCAGCGGCAGGCTCCAGTTGTTAAAGCGATCTACCAAGTAGGTCAGCACCAGGGGGCTTAGGATGCCGCCGATTTGTCCGGCTGTATTCATGGTG
The DNA here is from genome assembly GCA_964247955.1 of uncultured Bryobacteraceae bacterium. Taxonomy (GTDB): domain Bacteria; phylum Acidobacteriota; class Terriglobia; order Bryobacterales; family Bryobacteraceae; genus Bog-105. The sequence goes on along the minus strand of CAXTWT010000193.1, from coordinate 5,743 downwards.
GCGCTGAGTACGGCTGAGTTTCTTCCGCCAAGCTCGATGGCGGTGGCCCAGGCCGGAGCGAGCGTGAACATCGAAGCAGCGCCTCCTCCTGCGATCAGCAGTCCGGCAGCGCGCCCATCATGCACCAGCGTTCCGGCCAGCATCGCCATCCCTGCCAACAGGTAAGCGACTGCGCCCACTCCGCAGCGTCCGATGCGCCGTCCGAAACGGCGTGAAAGCGCGTCGGTGGTAATTCCTCCGGTGATGTCGGCAGCGACGCTCCCCAGCAAGGGCAGACCGGCAAAGAGCGCGAGTTCCGCATGGGCCATGCCGCGCGATTTGGATAAATACGCGGGTAGCCAAGTAATGAAGAAGTAGAAGCCGTACGTATTTGCGAGATATTGCAGGCAGAGCGGCAGGAGACTCCGCGTGCGGAAAACTTCCCCCCAAGAGCCGCCGTGACCGGGGGCGAGCCCGCGAGTGTGCTCGATCAGATCCCGCTCCGCCGGACTCACGGAAGGATGATCGCGAGGCTCATCGCAAAACCACCTATACCAGAGCAGAGTCCAGAGGAAGCCGACCGAGCCGAAAAGAAGAAAGATTGCTCGCCAGGGCAGCCGTGTCGCCAAATAAGCTACCAGTATTGGGGTGAGTCCGCCCGATAAGTGTGCGCTCGCGAAGAAGATGCCCTGCACACGACCTCGCTCACGGGCGGGAATCCAGCGGGCGAAGACGCGGGCGGCGTTCGGCCAGGCGCCGGCTTCCCCTGCGCCGAACAGAAAGCGGATTGTCAGCAGGGCGGCGTAGCCGAACGCTCCCGCTGTCGCCATGGTGAATGTAGACCACCAGAGGACAATCCGTGTGAGTACGCGACGGCTTCCGATGCGGTCGGCCCACCAGGCGGTCGGAATCTCAAAAAGCGCATAAGCGAACGTAAAGGCGCTGAAAACGTAGCTCATCTGCATAGGGGTCAACCGCAGGTCGCGCATGATGTCCGGAGCGACAATTGAGATGCAGACCCGATCCAGATACGTGAGCGCTGCCAGCGACATCAGGAAGGCAACTACCCGGTATCGAACGTGGGTGACTGAGGTCCTCAAACTTTTCCCGTGCTACTTCCCGCGAGCGGCCGAGGCATCCTTTAATTGATAGACGCGGAAGTTTGGAACAGTCGGCAACTCGCGGTAGTTGTTCCACAGAGTTCGGATGCGGTCATCACGTTGAAAATAATCTTCAAAGTTAAAAATAGTTGTTCCCATGGCCCATTTGTATTTGTGCGCATCGACAATAATCAATTGTGGTTTGCGCAAAAGATCTGAGTACGTGCGGTTGAAAAGGTCGCGCTCAGCGGCAAGCATAGTTGAGAAATTGTGAAATTGGAGAGGGCAATCCTGTCGAGTTGTGTGAGTCTGCGCCGCATACAGACCAGGCATTGTCCACAGACAATTGTAAGTGTTTCCGAACTCCACTTCTGTTTCATTGACCGTCGGGAAACCGATCAGGGCCGTTGAAAGAAATACCACCCGCGCCGGTCCGCTGCTCTGCAGAATGGGAAGAAGCACGTCGGAGTCATCGAAGTAAACGGTGACAGCGGGAAGGCTGCGCTCTTTGATCGCCGCATAACCAAAAACCAGAGCGACCATGCCCAGCCCTGCCAAGGGAACCGAAGCAAAAGAAATCTGCCGCCAGACCTCGCGGCTCCATAGATCCAGGGCAATAAAGTAGACCAGCAAGGCAAGGCTGACAAATGCGGGCAGCAGTTGATAGTTGCTTCCTTTGTGCTGCAAAATCGCTGACAAGACCCAGCCGACCGTGGCAAGGCTCATCAGGCGAATCAGGAACCGGTACGGCGATCCAGGGCGGTAAAAGATGCTTAGAGTGGCTATTGCAATGGGCCGGAAGAGCGAATGCACGATGGAACGAAGCTCGACGTTGTATCCGCCATACCATTGCGAGGCAAGCCTTGCTACAGCGAAGTACTCCGGGGTGAGGGCCGCTATCAGCAGCAGGTGCAAAGCTGTGCAGGCAGGGACAATATACGTTTCGGGTTGACGCAGCACTCCCCATCTGTCTTGCCAAAAATTGAAGAACAGGCAGAGCGCCCAGGGAATCAGAAAGTAAGGCTTGAGCGCCAAAAAGAGGCCCACGTAACCGCTTGCCGGAAGCACTACCGCCAAGGACAATTGCTTTCCGGCCATTCTGTTAGCGAAGAGAAAAATCAGCGGAAGCAGGGCGGCAAAGGCGAGGTGATCGCGCTCTCCAAAAGCGTTATCGGCAAAAGGAACCACGCACGCAACCACCAGCACAAACCCGGTCAGCGCGCGAAGCCAGCCTGTGACGATTTCCAGACGGTCCAGCAGATAAAGCGAGAGAACGGCGGGAACGACAACACAAAAACTGGCAAACGCCATCCAGACGAGCTTGACATCCCAATGGAACACGGCGCTGATCCAGTTTGGAATTTCATTTAAAAAGCAGATCAGCGGAGGGTTGTTTTCCAGAACATCGACATACAGGCGCTTGCCCGCCAGTATTTGCCGGCCTGCATACAGGTACCAGGCAATGTCCACCTGCAAAGGCAAGCGGAAAAGAATGGCCGCGTTGGTGATTACCAGCAGCAGGGAAGCGGACCAGAAAAGGTAGTTCCACCCATCTGCCGCTGTTTGGCGGACGCTATGGGGGTGTAAGGATGCTTGCATTTCTGGAGGAGAGCAAGTGCCGGCTCACGCGATGAGACGATTCAAAGTATCTCACACCGGTACAATAACCACGAAGTGGTTCGACGCCGGATTATTTTATTTATTGTTCTTACTGTGCTGGTAGCTGTCGGTTATTGGCTGCGGTTCTATGCGCCGATTGGCCCGGAGTGGCGTGATCATTCGGGCGGAGCCGCGTATGTCGTCTTCTGGACTCTTGCGTATGCTTTCGTGAAGCCCACGGCACGGGCGTTTCCGGCGGCGTTTGCCGTATTGCTGGTGACCTGCTGCCTGGAGTTTCTGCAGATGTGGCATCCTCCGTGGCTCGAAGCGATACGCCGGACATTGCCGGGTCGCCTGATATTAGGAACGACGTTTGACCCGTCGGATTTTCCGCC
>CAXTWT010000193.1:0-2570 GCA_964247955.1 uncultured Bryobacteraceae bacterium | reverse complement strand
ACATCGGCAGCACGGCAGATGAGCGTGTCGCTGTAGCCGATCCGAATAGCCGCCAGGGTTTTCATGCTGCACGGGGCGATAATCATGCCGTCTGTGCGGAAGGAGCCGCTCGAAATCGGCGCGGCCTGATTATCGCTGTGGTGAACATGCGCGGCCAACCGTTCCACCTGCTCCAAGCTGTACGGCGTTTCATGCGCCAGAGTGGTGCGCGCCCAGCGGCTCATGACCAAGTGCGTTTCCACTGAGAGAGCTTTCAAAACTTCCAAGGTGCGGACGCCGAAGATTGCGCCGGATGCGCCCGTAATGCCGACGATCAGTTTCATCTATTGATGAGAGAGCTGCCCGAGCAGTTCCGCCACAGCCCGATGGAGCTGAACGTCTTTGCCCTCCAGCCCATCTCCCGCCATGCGCTCCACGCGAATGTCCACCGGGCGCGGGTGCATTTCCATGTCGGTTCCATCGGCAGCCTGCACCCGGATAAAAGGCGTGCGAATGACGGAGCCGTCCACTAATTGCTCACCGCCGGTATAGATGATCCAACCGCCCGTCGGCTCGCCCACTACTTTGCCGAGCTTCAAGGCGCGATAACCTTCGGTGAAATCCTCAGCATCAGAAAGCGATCCTTGATTGGTCACAAGCACTGTGGGAAGCCCCAGGGCGCGCTGCCCGAGAGTGGGCCGGGCCGGAGCGGGGCTGCCGTCGCGCGGGGTCATCGTCAGGTAGTTTTTGCGCGTGAACACATCAATGGCGTACACGTTCACAAAACCGCCGTTATTGTCGCGAATATCGATGACAACGCCCTGTTTCGTTTGGTTCTGTACGTCCAGGTCAATATAAAGCTGGTTAAGGGATTGCTGTGACATATCGGCGATATGCACATAGCCGAGCTTGCCGCCGCTGATGCGCTCCACATAAGCGCGGTTTGATTCCACCCAGGAGCGGTACAGCAGCCCTTTTTCGGTTGTGGTGGAATTGGGATGGACGACGGCTTCGCGGGTTTGCGCCGGATTTCCGGCAGCGCCGATCCGCAGCACGACCCGGCGGTTCACCTTGCTTTGCAGCAGGTTGTCCAGGTTGGTTTGGGGCGTGATCGGTTCGTCATCGACAGCCACCAGAGTTTCTCCCACTTTGATCGTTCCTTCGAGCGCCGCCGGACTCAGTGGAATAATCTCGCGAATAATTAACCCTTTTCCCGCTTCATACGGTTCGCGCTCGAAGCGCAGTCCCAAACGGCCTATGGGTGTCGGCGTGGGCGAGAACGCCGTCGGTTGGGCTTGCGGACCGGGAGCCGGATTAATGCCGGAATGGGAAGCATTCAACTCGCCGATCATCAGGTTCATAATGCGCCGCATCTCGTCAGGCGTGCGGCTGCCGGCGATATAGGGAAGGTACTCGTCATGCAGGCGAGTCCAGTTCCGGCCGTGAAACTTGGGGTCGTAGAAGCGTTTATTCAGGGTGGCCCAGCCTTGTTCAAAAGTCGCCAGCTTGTCGGCGTCGAAATCAACATCGAGGGTGGCGGTAACGGCGATGGGCTTGGGAACGCGGGTGTCAACGGGCATCGAGTTTACGCGTCCGCTGTCCAGGTAATAAAGAGTTTTAGAATCGGCGCTGAACTGATAGGCGGATTTCGCGGTCGGCGTGGTGGTAAGCTGCCTGGCCACGGGCGGCTCCGCTGCGAGTTCGTCCAGAGAGTATGAATAAAGGTTGCGCTGCGTTCCAATGGTCGCCGCAAAGACCAGGGTCTTGCCGTCAGGGCTGATCACGGGCTGGCTCACGTCCAAGCCGAGCGGAAGGAAGTTCAAGCGCTCGCGAATGTCTTCAAAGGTGATCGTTGTCGGTTCGGGCTTTTTCGGGGTTTTATCAAGAACCGCAGGCAAGGGAGGAGTGTCGCTTTTGGTCAGGGTTTCCGTGTCGTTCGGTTTGGGGGGATCTTTTTCGGACTGCCGGGTAGTGGTGGGCCGCTGGTCGGGAGCCGGTTCTCTATTGCGGAAAAGATCACGAAACTGGTCTTCCCGGAATTGGGGCAGGTGCGGTTGCAGATCGACACGGGCCATTTGCGACGGCTCGTTGCGCTGCGCGGTATTAAATAAAAGATACTTGCCGTCGGGCGACCAGGCGATACGGCTGGCGGTTTGCCCGTTAGCGAGAAAGCTGACCGGTCGCGCCGTGCCGCCGCTGCCTTCCACCACGCTCACATTGCGGAACGATTTAGCGCCGATGCTGGTGAAAGCGATGAATTTGCTGTCGGGCGACCAGGCCAGGACGGGGTTGCGCAGATCGCCGGTGCTGAGAAGAGCGTCCTTCATGGAGGGAAACGTAAGAGTGTGCAGTTCGCGCCAGTCACGCACAAAGACCAGTTGCTTGCCGTCCGGAGAGAAGTGGGGAGACTCGTCGTCACAGTCGGAAGTGGTCAATTGCCGCTCGGCGTTTTTGGACAGGTCGTACTCAAAAATCTGCTGATGCCCGTTGCGGGATGACACATACACTAGGCGGTTGCTGTCGGGAGCCCATTCCACATCGGTTTCCGGGGCGGGCGTGCGAGTAATACGGAGCGCATCGCCGCCGTCGGT
>CAXTWT010000192.1:0-9434 GCA_964247955.1 uncultured Bryobacteraceae bacterium | reverse complement strand
GACTTTGTACCGATCGGCGTGCTGCATTGCGCCGCAATCTGATCAGGAGCTAACGGAGCAAGGCTGTGGCCCGCCATGTCCTGCACATGCACATCCCACGCTTCCGGAAAATCGATGCGTTCCTCGATGAACGGCGCTCCATCGGGACCTGCCAGCTCATGCGTCGGAATCACGACGGATTTTGCGGAGCCCTTCAGCTTCGGCAGCGCTTTTGCTTGATACGCCGAAGAAGCCATAGCAGCGCCAAGCAAAGGCGTCGCGGCTAGGTAACGCGCACCCTTCAAAATATCTCTCCGGCTTGAAGTTGTCACGTTACGCTCCGTAATCTTAGAACTATCCTGAAAAGTATACCAAACGAAAAATGTTTACCTTACTTTGCCATGAAATCGCAAGCTATTTGTTTCTCGTAAGCTCAATCACGGTCGTGCTCCTGCTCGGAAACACATGCTCGAACTTCGTCCCGTGGATCTGCAAATTGAGATCCGTCGGCACGACGGCGTCCGGCCGCAGGTCGTCGTTTCCGGCATAAAGGCTTGCGGCGGTCAACTGCTGCGCCCGTGCTCCGCTAACAGTGAAACTGGATAACTGCACAGATGCGCGAATGTCGTTGGTCAAATGGCGGTTCACACAGAAAAGCGTCAGCTTGCTGCCGTCCTCATTGAGAGCGGCCACCGCATCCAGATAAGGAACATCATGAATGGCGGGAATCCGCCGCACTCCTTCGTCCACGTCATATCGATCAACAGTTACTTGGGAATCCACCATCTTCGTTGCATCCGCATTCGAGTACATACGGAACGCCCAGTAGGCCGGCACGCCGTAGACGCGCCCGTGTTTCTGCCAAATGCCTCCGAACTCGATCAGCCCGGTCATGTCGGAAACTGGAGTGAATTGGGCGACGCGCATCAGCACGTTTAAGAAACCGGCTGTGCAGAGCGCCCCGCCCAAGTTGTCAAACATCGGAGCTTGGGCCGCCGGGGCTGCAAACAACCATTCCGTAAAGGCGAGTTTCACCTGGTCGCGGGTCTTTGGATCGGCGTCGATCTGCTGCTTCATCGCGTAGAGCTGTTTTTCAAGTCCGAGCGGCAGCGCCAGAGCGGCTTGCGCGATAAAGTCCCGCGAAGCGTTCGGACGAAGAACCTCCGCCGTTCTGACCACGAAGTGAGTGGACAGCAGGTTGTATGCCCCGGCGCCAAGACCTAGTTGCGCCGCGTTCCACTCCTTAAACCGGTCAGGGTCCTGTCCGGCGGCAATCAGTTTCGCTTGAGGGTCCACCCGGCGCACGGCGGCGCTGAAGTCCCGCGTGCGGTCAGCAATCTGGTTGATCGTCGGATAACCGATCTGATGGGTACCCCACAGCTCGTTTCCCAACTCCCACCAGAGTCCGCCGGAGCCGTTGTTCCATTTCTGGTTGACGTACTGGACCCACTCGGCTGCTTCCTGGGGCGTACCCGTGCCTAGGTTGAGCGCAATTTGCGGTTGGGTGCCGATCAAGCGGCAGAAGCGGAGAAACTCATCGGGGCCGAAGTGGTTGTACTCCGGCATGCCCCAGGATTGATTGAGCATGCTGACCCGTTTATCGATGGGGCCCACGCCATCGCGCCAGTGATAGCCGGACGTATAATTGCCGCCAAAGCGCACAAGCGGAGTCTTCAAAGCGCGGGCCATCTCCACCATCTCGGGATTCAGCCCGTCAATTTGATCCGCCGGGAAAAGGAAGACTTGGTCGAGCAACACGCGCTCCTCGCCGGAGACCGCAACCACGAAATCTGCCGGTTCTCTGCTCCCTACAGCATTCGGAGGCAAATCGAGCGAGAATTCATAGCGGTTCCAGTTCTTGGCCGAAAGCGATATGGCTTGTTTCGCCAGAACCTGGTCGGGACGGTTGCGGCGACGGAAGGAGACCTCGACAGTTGCGGCAGAGCCGATCGGTTTTGCATACAAGCTGCCCGTGTAGCGCCGGGTGCGATGGACGGGCAGGTACACCAGTTGACGGACGCCCACTTGTTTCTCCGGCAGTCCAATGATGAGAAGCGAACGGGCCGAGTTAGCGGCATCCCCCCAACGAGGTTCGAAACGCCACCCCTGGCTTGGGTCGAGAGACTCCCAAGGCAAGGGAAGACCGATATTAGACGATTGCGCCAGTTCGGGCTGTTGCGCGAGCAACTGAACGATGTGATTGGCGCTCCAAAGGTTTTCTTCAAAACTGGGATTTTCTAGGATCTGCGCCCAGAGACCGCCATAGGTGCTATGTCCGATAGGTTCTAAAAACGTGCCGTAAATGGTCCGGGGGACCGCATGCTGCACTTTAGCGGCATCTACTGCGATAACCGCCGTGGATTGTCCAAAAACAGCAAAGGAGCAGATGCTGAAGGAGAACGCACTCGCCGCGATGGACAGACTCGGCCGCTTTCCCTTCGAATAAAAAAACATAGTCAGAGATACCTTTTTTTGGAGCTTTAAAACCTTAGCCGCAAAGTGAATTGTACTGCTGGGGGACTGTCGATGGCGCTCACTCCCTTTGTGTCTGCCGCGTTTCCGGCATGACGAGCCAAAATAGCAGCAGACCCGCGAGAGCGACAGCAGCCAAGCCAAAGAAGACGGGCGGAAACCCGACTTGCTTGGCGACCCACCCTGCCACCAGGTTGCCCAGAAAGGCGCCGACGCCTAAACAGGCTTGCACCACACCCCCGAGCGCGTTGAAGCGCCCCGTTCCTTTAGCAAGATCCGCGATGACCAAGGTGGTAACGACTCCGGCAATGCCCGTCCCGATTCCGTCGAGTGCTTCGACGCTCATGATGTAGTACGGGTTATGGCCGAGCGCAAAGAGTAAGCCGCGCAGAACTAACGCACAAAAAGCGCACAGGAACATAGGCTTTCGTCCGAGCTGCTCAGCGGCGCGCCCGCTGAGCAGCGAGACAGGAACCATGACGATTTGGGGCAGCACGACGCAGACCAGGAGGTAAAGCGAGGCCGTTTTACGATTGTTCACAAACAGCTCCTCGCCCGCTAACGGCAGCATGGCGGAATTAGCGACATGGAACAAAACAATCGCGAGAGCGAAGACCAGCACCGTACGGTGGCGCAGGAGCAGCGAAAAATCAGTCGCCGTCAAATGCCCCGATTGGTGACCGGCGGGCGCTTCGCGGGCCGCTCCATGATCGACGTCACTTTCCCGAATGCGCAGCGCGGAGACGATGCAGGCGAGTCCTAAAGTGGCGGATATGTAAAAGATCCACTGCTGACCCGCTCGGTAGCCTAGATATCCAGCCCCGGCGGCCGTAAGTAGGTTGCCGCCGTGACTGAACGCTCCATTACGGCCCGTGCGACGGGCGAATGCTGAACGTCCGACAATTCCTAAAGAGAGAGCGGCAAGCAATGGCGTGGCAACCGCCGTAGCGGCGCCAATGGCTGTCTGATTGACAATTTGCCAGAACAGGCTGGGTGCCCACACCACAAAAACGGAGCCGAAACTGATGAGCAACGCTGCGGCTGCCATCCATTGCCTTTTGAAAGTGGTTTGATCAATGAGATAGCCGGCAAAGGCTTGGGTAGCCACCGCAGCAGCTTTCTGAGCAGCCAAGACCAGTCCAATTTGAGCCGGGTTCCAGTGGCGCACAGCAGTAAAGTACCCGGCCATGAACGGACCCGCCCCGGTTTCCACGTCGGCGAGAAAAAAACTCACTGCATCCAGAGCAATCTGGCTTCTTCGCTTGTTCAAGCTTCCAGCGTGCCACAAGTATGTTCAGCGTACGCCGATGCCGGTCTTTACTTTAGATAGGCGCTGCTTGCAGTCATCTTTCCGGGGATGAGACATAATTGTTTCGCTTACCAGCCTCACGCCGTTATGCCTCTAAAAGTTGCAACACTACCGCGACAACTGCTCAGCATCTTGTTAACAGCTTTGGCAGTAGCCAAGGGAAGCAGTCCGGAAACGACCAGCAAAGACCAACATTGGATTGGCACGTGGGCCTCGTCGCCGCAGCGGGGAGATGCGGGAAACGCGCCGCCCGCCCCCGGCTTCATAAACAGTACGTTGCGGCAGATCGTTCACGTATCGGTCGGCGGAGAACAACTGCGCGTGCGCTTTTCCAATGCGTTCGGAGGGTCACCATTGACGCTCGATTCGGTTCATATTGCTATAGCGGCGGGTGCCGACGCCATCCAAGGGGCAAGTGACAAGCCCCTGACTTTTCATGTCCAACCATCTGTCACTATTCCGGCGGGAGCTTTGATGTTTTCTGATCCCGTCGCCTTTCACCTAGCCGCCCTGTCTGATCTCGCGGTAACGATTCATCTCAGCAGCGCTCCGGATGGCATCACGACCCACCCTGGTTCCAGAACGACATCTTATTTGCAGGCCGGTGATCTGGTTTCTGCGGTGAACCTGTCTGGGGCAGCGCATACAGATCACTGGTACTTTCTGAACGGTGTAGATGTGCCGGCTCCCCGTTCCGGGGCATCGATAGTGACGCTCGGCGATTCGATCACGGATGGAAGAGGTTCTACGACCAACAAGAATGGCCGCTGGCCGGATGATCTGGCTCGCCGTCTGCAGGCAAACAAGAACACAGCGGATGTCGGAGTGTTGAATGAAGGGATCGGCGGCAATCGTTTGTTGCATGACGGCTTAGGCCCGAACGCTCTGGCGCGCTTGGATCGCGATGTGCTGGCGCAAAGCGGTGTGCGTTGGCTGATCGTGTTGGAAGGCATCAATGATTTAGGAACTCGCGCCAATGCCCGCGCAGGTAACGAACAGGCGGCAACCGCGCAGGACTTAATCAGCGCGTACGAACAGATCATCATGCGCGCGCACGCTCATAACATTCGCGTCTATGGAGCGACAATCATGCCTTACGAGGGGGCAGGATACTTCAACCCGGAGGGAGAAGCCGACCGTCAAACCGTTAATGAATGGATTCGAACGGGCGGCCAATTTGACGCCGTGATCGATTTCGACGCGGCGACACGCGATCCGCGAAGGCCCGCACATCTGTCAGCAGCGGCTGATAGCGGCGATCATCTGCACCCTGCTGATGCGGGCTACAAGACGATGGCCGATACGATGGACCTGAAATTGTTTGCGAAGTAAGAACTAGGGTTCCGGCTCAGAAGAACACGCGCGTGGCAAAGCGGAACTGGCGGGAATTCCCGTTTTGCGCTGTGACAAAGCCGAAGGAGCCTACGCCGCTTGTAACATCAGAATTAGGATTCTGGAAATTTGGATGATTAAGAACATTCAGAGCTTCCGCCCGGAACTGAATCGTGAAACGCTCCCTCACCGCGAAATCGCGGAACAAGCCGGAATCGAGATTCAAGAATCCCGGCCCGCGTATATTGTTCCGGCCCGAGTTTCCGAAACGTTGCGGCAGGTTCGAGGGTATGTTCACAGGAGCGAAGGCGCCCGTATCAAAGTACGGATGGCCTAGCCCGATACCGCCAAAGATCGCCACACTCGATTTAACAAGGTCAGGAACCTGGGAGCTTCCAGCCGCATTCAGATTGTTGCCCGTACCTTGGACAACATAGATCGGCGCGCCGCTCACGACGCCGAAGATTCCATTCAGAGACCAGCCGCCCAGCAGGACATTAGCAATGCCAGTGTGCGCCCAACGCCGACCTTTTCCAAAGGGCGATTCCAGACTAAAGTAAGTCTGGAAATTGTGGGTGTGATCGTAGCTCGCCGGACCTCGATCTGAATTCCAAGCGCCGGGCCATTGTATACGCGGGTTCGAGTCGTTGTCCGCCCAATTGATTGCCTTTGACCAAGTGTAAACTGCTCCAAGCAATGAGGTTCCCCAGCGGCGGCTGATCTGGCTTTGCAGACTGTCGTACGTGGTGGTCTTAAACGGCTCGATTTCGTTGATGTCGGATAAAAGACCAAGAGTAGCAGCTAGCGGACGCGCGGCGTTGCCTACGGGAAGTCCCGGCGTGGCCGGAGGTCCGGCGTTAATGTTGACAAACTGCATCTGTCCGACCGAGCGTGTTCCAACATACCCGGCCTGCCCCGTGACATTGCCGCCGAACTCATGCTGCACTGTGAAGTTGAAGGACTCGATGTACTTGCGCCTCACGTTCTGCGGCCAGGTAGTTGTGCCCGTGTTCGCCGGCAATTTGATAATGCCATCTCCTAGATTGGGGAACTGTCCATAAGTCGCTTCGTCCAAACCGGCCCGAAACGTGGTAACGGGCACAAAGGCGTTATTAACGCCGTTAAATGTTCCGGACGGCATCTGCCAGGCGTTGATGTTCGGATACGCATTTCGAAAATCGATATACGGCCTGGGATCGGTCGAAAGACCAAACCCGCTGCGAATGACAGTGTTGTCCGTTACGCGGTATGCAATGCTGATTCGCGGCAGGAACTGGCCGTATCCGGTGTCGGCGCCTGTGTTGACCGGCACCGTTCCGACTCCGCCGATATACACGTTGCCGTTGGAAGGATCGAAGCGGGGAACGCCGCCCTGATCGGTGTGCGGCCAAGCGTACAACTCCCAACGCACACCGTAGTTGACCGTCAACTTAGGGTTGACCTGCCACTGATCCTGTACGTACCCTGCATACGCGAGCATGCGCAGCGAATTCGGGTTCACGCGCTGAGTCACTTTGCCGGCCGCAGAGGGAAGCCCAAGCAGGAACGACGCCCAAGCGTTATACATGTTGGCCGAAGCCCCATTTTGCAGGGCTGTCGCCTGCCCATTAAACTGAAAACTGCCGCGCACGGTTTGAAAGGTTCCGCCCTGAGCCTGGAAGTGATTGAGCTGCTGGTCTTGAAACTCGAAGCCGGTGCGCATTGTATGCGGCCCTTTCACCCAGCTCAGGTTCGCATTGGAAACATATTGATTGTCCCGAAATAAAAAGGGACTTCCGGTGTTCGAGTTTCCCAGGTTGGCCCAGCCGCTTATCGCAAAAAACGGAATTCCGCCCTGCAACGGGCTGGAACCGTTCGTGCCGGGAATATGCAACACATCCAGTCCGTAATTAGTGCCGATATCAGGAGCTTCCGCTCCCAACCTTTGGCGCGTGTAGCCTGCGTTCACATCGAAAAGCAGAGTGGGAGTGATCGTATAGGTAAGGCCCGCTCCGCCGATTTGAATCAGCCCGAACGCGGTACCCAGTTGCCCTCCATTGATGGCGTCGCCGCCGGCCGCCCCCAGTTGGGGCGGGTCGATGATTGATGACGGCGCGCGGCTGTAACGCCCGAAGTACCCGAGTTTATCGGAAACGTGCTGGTTGATCTTTATATCGATGCTGTCGCGGTCAGTCGTACCCTTTCCGGTCGGCACGTAATTGTTAACAGCGCTGGCGCCGGTCGTTTGAGGCAGCAGAGAAGCCATTGTCGCAGCGGCTGGATCAATGCGGGTGGAAGGAATGACGTTGCCGGGAAACGCCGTCCGCAGCGCCGGATTAGGATTTGAGGCTGGATCGTAGATCGTCGCGCCGGTCGCGCTGAAATCGCCATTACGGACAGCAGTATTTGGAATGGTCAGGAACTTCGGCGGAGAGCCTTGCCGCACGGTGGTGCGCTCCCAATCGACAAAAAAGAAAAGCCTGTTCCTGCCGTTAAACACTTTGGGAATCCACACCGGACCTCCCAGAGCCAATCCAAATTGATTGAGAATGAACTTGTTGTTCTGCGGCGTAGGGTGAAAGAAATTCTGCGCAAAGAAGCGGCTGTCTGTATTGAAGATCCATCCCACACCGTGAAAATCGTTAGTTCCCGATTTAATAATCACGTTCACGGCGGCGCCTCCGGCCAGTCCTTGTTCCGCGTTGTAAGCATTGGTAACAATATTTACTGTTTCGATGCCCTCAGCAGGCGGCACGTAGGCGATGTTGGTAGGGAGCCAGGGATAGGTAACACTCGATCCGTCAATCCTCGTATTGTTCTGCAAGCGCGACACCCCATTCTGATTAAATGAAATCGCGCGTTGGGGATTTGCTGCCGCCGAGTTTTGCTCGCCTTGCATGGAGGTGCCGGGAACAATCGTCATCAGGCTCTGAAAATTACGTCCGTTGCTGCCGGTAACCGGAAGGTCGGTGATCTGCTTAGCGGTGATGTTCGTATTAACATCGGCACGGTCGGTTTGAAGAGGCGGAGTTGCTGCTGACACCTCCACGGTCTGGTTCGTCTGAGCAACCTGCAGCGTTGCGTCCACGCGACGAACCTGATTTGCCGCCAAAACCGCGCCTTCCAGCACAGTGTTCGCGAAGGCCGGACTGGAGATAGTGATCCTGTACGTGCCTGGTTGCAGGTCGCTGAACAGATAAATGCCTTCGTTGTTGGTAATTGCTTTCCTCGCATCGCCGGTTCCCACGTTAAGCGCCTCGACACTAGCTCCCGGCACAGCGGCTCCGCTTGGATCGTTGACTGTTCCCGTCAGTGAACCGTAGAGAACCTGGGCATGGCTGATGCTGCAACACAGTACTATCGCTAGGAACGTAATGTGGCAATACATGATGAACAGGCGTTTTCTAAGCATGGAGTTCTCCTGAGGTTATGAGACAGATATAGTTCGAATCTCGTATTATATATACTATTAACCTGAAAAGTTTAGGCGTCTCAGCAAAAATGCAAATTACCTTGTCAGCAGCCGTCTTGTTGCTCTGCTCGGGTTGCGCCGCCTTCGGCGAGACCGGCTATGACGCCTGGCTGCGTTACACGCCCATTGACGATCCCAACGTACGGCAGGCTTACGGAAGGCTTCCTGCATCGGTTGCCGCTCTCGGCAGTTCGCCGGTCCTGGCCGCAGCGCAAAGGGAACTGAGCCGGGGTGTTCGCAGCACCCTTGGAAAAACGCTTCGCACCCATTCGGCTTTGCCGGATGAAAACTGTATTCTGCTGGGCACTTTGGATTCCGTCAGACACGCAGCGCCGGAACTCGCGCTTCCACAAACTTTAACTGAAGACGCTTACCTTCTGAAAACGACGGCAGCCCGAGGGCACTCGCTTCTGCTAATTACCGCTTCCAATGACCGAGGCGTCCTTTACGGCGTCTTTGCCCTGCTTCGCAAACTGGCGCTGCATGAGGAAGTGGGTAGTCTCGATGAACAATCCGCCCCTTACGCGCCGATCCGATGGACCAATGAATGGGACAACTTGAACGGAACGATTGAGCGAGGGTACGCGGGCCGATCTATTTTCTTTGAAGGGGATAATGTTCTGCCTGATTTAACTCGCGCGGGCGATTACGCCCGATTGCTGGCCTCCCTCGGCATCAACGGCTGCACGGTTAATAATGTAAACGCCAATCCGCGTGCGATTACAAGCGAGTTCCTGCCGCAACTGGCCCGGATTGCTGACGCCTTTCGGCCTTGGGGCGTTCGGCTCTCCGTTTCGGTTGATTTCAGCAGCCCAAAAACCCTTGGGCACTTAGACACGTTCGATCCTCTCGATCCTAAAGTAGCGGCTTGGTGGAAGGAAAAAGCGGATG
>CAXTWT010000191.1:6001-9447 GCA_964247955.1 uncultured Bryobacteraceae bacterium | reverse complement strand
TCCGTGGCCTTCGTGCGCTCCTTCAATCAATCCGGGAATGTCGGCCAGCACAAATGTCCGGTCGCCTGCCTGCACCACGCCCAGATTGGGTTCTAGAGTGGTGAACGGGTAGTTGGCAATCTTCGGTTTGGCGGCGGAAAGGCGTGAAATCAGAGTGGATTTGCCTGCATTGGGAAATCCTACTAGCGCCACATCGGCCAGCAGCTTGAGTTCTAAACGCAGTTTGAAAAAATCGCCGGGCTTGCCTTCTTCATGTTCGGTAGGAGCCTGATGGGTTGAAGTAGCAAACCGCGCATTGCCGCGCCCCCCGCGTCCCCCGTGCGCTACTCTCACTTGTTGGCCGGGGGCAATAAAATCAGCAATTTGTTCGCCGGTTTCTGCGTTATAAACAATTGTGCCGACCGGCACGGGCAGATCAATGCTTTTGCCTTCGCGGCCCGTCCGGTTGCTGCCCTCGCCATGCCGTCCGCGCTCAGCAGTATGTTCCGGGTTAAAGCGGAAATGGAGCAGGGTATTGTGGTGATCGCTTGCGGTCATAGTGACATCGCCGCCGCGACCGCCGTCACCGCCGCTAGGACCGCCGCGCGGCACAAACTTTTCCCGTCGAAACGCCAGACAGCCATTGCCGCCGTCGCCCGCTTTCACGGTAATCGTAACTTCATCAATAAACAAATTGGTTTGGTTCCCCTTGTGCGCGGGGATTCTTCGTGAGGAAAGGGAAAAGAGACTTACGCCACTTCCGCAATGATGTTGACGAACTTGCCAAGCCTGCCGCGATCACGGAATTCAACCGTGCCCGGCACCGTGGCAAACAGGGTATCGTCCTTGCCCAAGCCGACGTTCTTGCCGGGCTTGTAACGAGTCCCGCGCTGGCGCACGATAATCGAGCCGCCGGTGACCACCTGACCTGAAAACACCTTAATGCCGAGCCGCTGGGAATTGGAATCGCGGCCGTTTTTGGAACTGCCTAAACCTTTTTTATGTGCCATTCGAAATACCTCTTATAACAGCCGTTTTCGGCTAGGCCACAATCTCCTGTACTTGTACTCGCGTAAAGTTCTGGCGATGGCCGATGGTGCGCTTATACTGCTTTTTGCGCTTGAATTTGAAGACGATGATCTTATCCCCCCGTCCATGCGCCGTAATAGCGCCACGCACGCGAGCCGTTTTCAGAGCGTCTCCCAGCACCATTTCATGAGCGTCGTTTGAAATCGCAAGAACTCGGTCAAACTCCACGGCGCTGCCGACATCTCCGGCGAGCGTTTCCACTTCAATCGTTTGGCCGGGCATCACGCGATACTGCTTCCCGCCCGTCTCAATCACAGCGTACATAACAAAGAAAACCTTTTCGTTGGGGTTTCGGCTCCAAAGCGGGACTTGCTCACTGTTAGTTGAACTGAGACACACAAACAGCGGCCGCTGGAAGGACAATCCGAACCTTTTTATGATAACGCATCTGATCCCCGGTTGCATTACCTGTGGTGTTCCGGACCATACTACTACGTATGGCGAATCTACCGCAGGACATTCGCAACGGGATTTCTACGCTTTTGCGCACTCCCGGCGTAACAACCGTCGCTCTAGTGACTTTGGCGCTGGGCATCGGCGCTAATACCGCAATCTTCAGTCTGCTCAATGCTGTGGCTTTACGGCCTTTGCCCATACCGCATCCCGAACAACTGGCAGCTTTAGGGACGGCCATTGCGGACAACGTGAACGGGGATCAAGCCTTCAGCGTGCCCATGTTCAGCGAGTTGAGCCGCCGCCGGAAAGGGTTTTCGGAGCTGTTCGTCTGGAACAGCAGTGAAGTGAACAATTTCAAAGCGGAAAGCCGCCATTTCACGGCAGCGATGGCGTCGGTTTCCGGCGATTATTATCGGGCCATGCGGATTGTGCCGCTGTTGGGGCGCTTTATTGACCGAAGCGATGTGGCGCTCGACAGCGGCGCGTCCAACGCTGTGGCCGTTATCAGCTACCGAGCGTGGCGCAGTTGGTATCACGGAAGCTCGCGCATTCTCGGCCAAACCATTCAAATCGAAAATGAGCCGTTTACGGTGATTGGGGTCGAGCCGGAAGGCTTCTCGGGTCTAATTATCGACCAGTCTACGGATGTCACGGTGCCTTTGTTTGCGACAAAACGCGAAGGTCCGCGCAATCCGCGCGACGGACGGGTGCTATGGCTGCGGGTATATGGGCGGCTCCGGCCCGAAGTGACTCTCACGGGAGCGCGGGCGAGTCTCGAAACGCTCTGGCCGCATATCCTGGAAGCAACAAGACCACCGGGATACGAAGGCGAGCGGCGAACACGGTTCTTTGCGCGCCGTATCCATTTATCCTCGGCAGTTACGGGTGTTTCCTCTCTGCGGCAGCATTTTTCTCCTTCATTGTGGGCATTGCTGGGGCTAGTTGGCGCGGTGCTGCTGATCGCTTGCTTGAATCTGGCGAATCTCGCGCTGGCGCGGGCTGCGGCGCGGCAGCATGAATCCGGTGTTCGGGCCGCGTTGGGGGCCAGCGTATGGGATCTCGTGCGGCCGCCGCTGATCGAAAGTTTTCTTCTGTCTTCCGGCGGCGCGCTGCTTGGATTAGGTGTTGCGTATGGCATGAGCCGCATTCTGCTGAAGATTGCCTGGACCGGATTGTTGCAAACACCGCTTAGCACTTCGCCCGATGGACGGGTGCTGGCCTTTACGGCGGCAGTAACCGTGATGACGGGATTGCTGTTTGCCGTCGCTCCGGCTTGGCATGCTGCGCGAACTGATCCAAGGGAAGCACTGGGCCGACAAACGCGCTCCGTCCGCCGTGGGTCAACGACCCTGGGTAAAATGCTGTTGATTGCCCAAATAGCTTTGTCCCTGGTGCTGGTGGCCGGAGCGTTGCTGTTCGGGCAAACCCTGATGCATCTGCATACAGCCGATGTGGGTTATCGACGGGACCATTTACTTACGATGCTGCTGTTTCCGCAAGCGGAAAACAATCAACGGCAGACTCCAACGGCCTATTACCAGGAACTGGTCGGAAAGCTGAGGAGCGTACCCGGCGTGGCGGACGTGAGTTTTTCCTTTCTGGGTCCCGCTAATGAAGCCGAGGATCTGGGTCCGGTTTACAACTCGCTGAAGCAGTCGCCAGTACAAGCCGTGTATGACATTGTAGGGCCTGATTTCTTCCGAGTAACAGGCATGCGTCTGCTCCGTGGGCGTGACTTCGCCTGGAGCGATGACGAACATGGCCCGAGTGTCGTAATTCTCAGCCAGAGTCTCGCGGAGCGGCTGTTCGGGCAGGATGAGGCAATAGGGCGTACCGTATACCTGGGGCCGCTCGCCTACGCGCAACCAAGCAAGGTTATCGGAGTAGTAAACAGCGCGAGCCTCTGGAAAGTGGAAAGCTTTCGCCCGATGGCGATCTATCAGCCGCTTGCCATGGGATTCACCGATATGAATCCCATGGTG
>CAXTWT010000191.1:2676-5901 GCA_964247955.1 uncultured Bryobacteraceae bacterium | reverse complement strand
TTCCAGCCAGGAGAGCCGCCGGCGTGGACCCGATTACAGCATTGCGCGCCGAGTAAAACTCCTCTTTACGGCCACGGCTGAAAGGGCCATTGCCGGGGCGTAACTAATTCCACCAGATGCCCGTCAGGATCGCGGAAGTAAAAGCTCCAGCCGCCTTCGGGCCAGTGAATCGTGCTTTCAACGGGTATCGAGTACTGCTGAAGGCGGCGTTTCCAATCTTCCACTTCGTCCGGCTCCATCGTAAAAGCAAAGTGAACCGGCCCGGCGCCGTCGTGCGAGGGGATAAAGCCTGTCGGCATGGGCACGCCTTCCGTAGAGCCGCCCTTCTTAAACAGCAGAAGCACCTGTTGCTCGCCCGCTTGCAGCGCCCGCAAACGGTCAGCTTCTTCCATCAAAGTTGGAAAACAGAATAAGCGCCGATACCATTCTGCAGCCCGGTCCACATCTTCTACATACAGGCCGTATTCAATTAAACTGGCGGGTTTGGGCATGGACCTATTCCGCTTTCAGTTTAGCCGTGGCCCTTATGATAAAGATTGAGCCGTATATTTTCTTCTTGCTGTTTTGCCTTTCTGTTTCTTGCTGTATCCTCATTGTTTGCGCAGCCCAAGCCTATTACCATTACGGTAGACCTCACGGATGCGCCCCGCAAAATTCTTCACGCGCAGCTTGCGTTTCCGGTGCAGCCCGGCCCGTTGACGCTGGTTGTTCCGCAGTGGATTCCCGGCGAGCACGGCCCGACTGGTCCGATCGATAACTTCGCCGGCCTGGTTTTTACCGCAAATGGGCAGAACGTGCCGTGGCGTCGTGACAGCGTCAATATGTTTGCTTTCCACCTGGACGTACCGGCAGGCGCCGTGACTCTCCAAGCGAAAGCCGATTTCCTGGCGACAGCCGCCGCCAGCGGTTTTTCGGCAGGCGCTTCCACCAGCCCGAACCTTTGCCTGCTGAGTTGGAACGAGCTGCTTCTGTATCCCGAAGGGGCGCGGGCGTCGGACGTGATTTTTCAGCCTGCGGTGAAGATTCCCGAAAGCTGGAAGTTCGGAACGGCGTTGACAACGGCATCGGCAAACGGCGGGACGACCCAGTTTGAACCAGTTACGCTGGAAGCGCTCGTGGATTCGCCCCTGCTGGCCGGACGTTACTTTAAAGAAATTCCTCTGGCGGAGGAAGTCACGCCGAAGCATTTTCTCGATATGGCGGGAGATGGCCCGGAAGATCTCGAAGTCTCCTCCGATCAAGTAGCCGCTTTCAGCAATCTGGTGCGGGAAACCGGGCCGCTGTTTGCTTCGCGGCACTATTACAGTTATCATTTTTTGCTGACTTTAAGCGACAGCGTGGCGCACTTCGGCCTGGAGCATCACCAATCGAGCGACGACCGCGTAGAAGCGCGCACCTTTCTCGATGACGACGTGAAAATGCTGAGCGCCAGCCTGCTTCCTCACGAGTTCACTCACTCCTGGAACGGCAAATACCGTCGGCCTGCCGGTCTGGTCACGCCTGATTACCAGCAGGCCATGAAAGGCGATCTGCTTTGGGTGTACGAGGGCCTTACCGAGTACCTGGGCGATGTGCTGGCCGTTCGCGCCGGCTTTTGGACTACGGACCAGTACAAATCTTTTCTGGCAGCTTCGGCTGCGGCGCTCGATCACAGACCAGGGCGCACCTGGCGCAACCTGCAGGACACGGCGACATCGGCGCAAATTCTCTACTCAATCAGTGACGGCTGGGATAACTGGCGGCGCTCCGTGGATTACTACCCGGAGGGCGAACTAATCTGGCTGGAAGCGGATGTCACGATTCGGAAACTATCGGGCGGCAAAAAATCGCTGAATGATTTCTGCGCCCGTTTCTATGGAGTGAACGGCAATACGCCCCCGAAAGTCTTGCCCTACACCTTTGAAGATATCGTCAGCAACTTGAACGTTATACAGCGGTTCGACTGGGCCGGTTTTTTGCATGAGCGGCTGCTATCGAATAAACCGAACGCGCCCCTCGGCGGAGTCACAGCGGGCGGCTATCGGATCGAGTACACGGACCAGCCGAACGAGTTTGTGCGCGCCGGAGAATCTCATAGCCGGGGCGTGAATGCGTGGTATTCGTTGGGTTTGCGGACTGGGGCCGATGACACGGTGGAAGATGTCCTCCTTGACTCTTTTGCTTATGGGGCGGGGATAGGGCCGGGAATGAAGATTGTAGCTATTAATGGACGCCGCGCTTCTGATGAGTTGCTGCATGCCGCCATCCGCAACACGAAAACCGCGACACAGCCGATTGAACTCATTTTGGAAAACGCCGGTTACTTTCAGGTCGTCAAGCTCGATTATCACGGCGGCGAAAAGTATCCGCATCTCGTTCGCGACGATAAGGCCGCTGCGGTCTTGGATAGCGTGCTGATCCCGATGACGAAGCACGGGCAAACCAAAAGCGCTGAGTAAATAAACCAGATACGCTAAGGAAGAATGCAGTTCGTCACTATCGATCTATGGCCTGCGGCGCAACCTGTTGATTATCGCCCGGAACTGGAAACGGGCAATGTCCTGTTTTTCCCCGCAACGCCTTTCGCTTTCCCGGAGGAGTCCAAGGAGTTTCTGCGCAACATCAACTTCGTCGGTGGGGCCATCCATAAAAATATTGCGTATCGGCCTGCGGGTGATCGTGTCACGGGTGTTGAGATAGAGGCGGACAAAGCGGAGCGTCTACGCGCGGTTCTTCGCGACTACTCGCGCACAGTTATTCAGTTCACGGGTGAAGTTCTTCCACAGTACGCTCCTTATTGGAAGCTCGACTACGCCAGCTTTCGCCCGTTAGAAGAAGAAAACCGCAATCTGCCGGTGAACAAGCGCAACGATCTGATTCACACGGATGCGTTTCCGTCGCGACCCACGAATGGCGATCTGATCATGCGCGTTTTCACGAACATTCACCCCTCGAAGACGCGTAACTGGATTACCACGGACCCGTTTGCCGCCGTTGCGGAACGTTATGCGCGGGACGCCGGTCTGGAGAAGATTGCGGAAAGTGCAAATTCAGCGAGCGGTCAAATCTTAAACAGCACCACGCGCCTATTGAAAAGCGCAGGTCTGCCGGTTGTTCCGCGCTCAGCCTACGACCGCTTTATGCTGCGCTTTCACGAGTACCTGAAGCGGAACGAACAATTTCAAAAGACCACGCCAAAGTACCCATTCAACTTTCCGCCCGGCGCGACCTGGATCACCTTTACGG
>CAXTWT010000191.1:0-2666 GCA_964247955.1 uncultured Bryobacteraceae bacterium | reverse complement strand
GCAGCAGACAGCGTGAGTTCATCCTGCTCGTACCATCGGACATTCTGATATTGGCCGACCACCCACTCTCCCCTTAGCCCCACTTAACAGCGGCAACCCTTATTTCACGGGATCTTGCCATTGATCCTGGCAGATTTACAATGAAGAAAGCAGATTTCATTCGGATACAGAGCGTTGTGCAAAGTTGGATCGAGCGGCATGCTGCTGCCATGTAAGCGCACTCGGCGGGGCAGCATGCCTTTCCTTTCGTGAGCCTTCGCTGCACTCACAAAGCAGAAAGGCAGGGGCGATGCCGTTTACGCATCGCCCCTGCCTTTGCGTTTGATCTAAAAAGCTTTTTTGTTGGTCTGGCTACGGTCGGCGCAGGCGTGAAACCAGCGTCCTGGCTGCTAGGAACGCACCTCCTATGCCCGCCAGCAGAACGGATGCGGGCTCCGGCGTTACTGTGCTGTTGGTAACGGCCATGAAACCACTCGTCACCGTCGCGGCAAAGAGCGGATTGCCTGCCGCATCTCCCAGCGTATTCACAGTGAAATTCAACGACGTATTGCCTGCGGTGATGGTGATAAAGGTTATCTCGGCCAGGGTGAAAGCTCCCAATTGCTTTGTATTGAGAGTCGCTGGCTCATCAAGACTCACCTCGTACAGGTGAAGTCCTCCCGAAGAGGAGGTGTCGGAACCAGTGATGGTGCCGAACCCCTCCAGGTTTAGTTGATCGTCCGGCGGCATCGAACTCCCAAATAGGACCTTTGACACGGAAATCGCCGCCGGATCGAACTGCAGGCCGACGTCGAACGCGGACAGGGAGGGAGCCGATAAGGCTCCCAATCCGCTGATGGTCAGGTCCACCGTGGCGGTGCTGCCGACCGCCACCGTCGAGGAAGACGGGCTCACGGCCAAGTCGATACCGGCGGCCGTGGCCAGATGGCTGAAGCCAGCCGCCAGAATAGCTGCCAGAAAAGTGTTTCGTTTCATTGTGATTTCCTTTTTCAGTCAGTTTCGTTATTTGTGGCAACCACCGGTTCCGCAGGCCAGCACCAAGCGCCGCACATCCAATACCGTGATCAGGCCGTCGCCGTCCAGATCACCGGCCGGTCCGCACGAACTAACCTTCGCCGTTTTACCGATGTTGCTTTGCAGCAACGCGAGATCAGCGCCATCGACCTTCCCGTCGCCGTTCACATCGCCGGGGGTGAGCACGTTGACCTGCAAGCTGGCCGTTTTTTGCCCGAGCTTGGCGCTATCCTGCGAGGCCACCAGTTTGGCGTAAATCTGGTGCATGCCCGTGGCCTTCGGTGTCCAGGTAAACCAAACGTACGTGCCGCTTGTGCCGTTACTACCGGGATGGACCAATTGATCCGCAATCGCCGGAGCGCCTTTGTCGGGATCGCCGTCGAACAGCAGCAACCGCGCCCCGATCGGATGCTGATCGGAGCTGAAAACCGCCACGCGGATTTGCAAGGGGCGGTTCGGGTAAGCGACGACCGATTCCGGCGTGAGCTGATCGGTGTTGAAGTCAATGGCTCGCACCGAATCCTTGTGGAGGGAGTCGTCGAGCTTCTTGCCTTTTATGGCCTGAAGCGAGCCGGCGCTCCCCACATCGAAGGTGCCAAAGCCCTCGTTGTTTTGACCAGGGTTCAAATAAGTGGCCGTTCCGCCCCCTGGATACGTTCCCTGGTTAGCACCGCGACCGTTCAACGAAAAGCTGGTAGAGCTCACCCAAGTGATTCGGTAGATCGAATTGATGCCGGCAAGTTTTTTATCGTCGTTCTGACCAATCGTGACATAATCGTTCGTATGCAGATTGTGCGGCGTGGCCGTTGTCACGATCACGGCGGAACCGTCGGAACTACCATTCATCTGTGTAATCGTCATCGGTGAGCCGTCAGAGCCGTAGATTTCGCTGTCAGTCGAGTCAAGCGTCAGGACCACATAGATGCGATAGCTATTCGTTCCGGTACTTGGTCCGAACCCTTTTGTATTCCAGTTGATGAAGACCGATGGCGCGCAATTAGCAATCGTCGGATCATCGGTGCCGGAGAGACAGGTGTATTGTAAGGGAGCCAAGGCGGGGACCTTGGCCATTCCAATCAGCGTTCTGGCCGAAGCCGGACACAAGAAATTTGTTATGTCGTTGGATCTGCCGTTAATGGGAGTGGAGCAGCTTTCGCTGTTGGTGCTGCTGTCATACGGGATGGCATAGAAGGACACCGTGGCGCCTTCAGCCGTCTGGCTGGTGCTTTCGTTGTAGATGCGCGCCTCCACTCGCACCTGATCTCCATCTTGAGCCGCGTTCTTCAGGAAGTCGAAGTCATTCGTGACCGGATTGGCGACCGCTTTGCGGAAGAAGAGACCCCGCATCTGCTTTCGACTGTATAACAGGTTGGGCATCCACCCGTTTTGAACATTGTTGTTGGAGGCGTAGGTGGGCGAAAACCGCTGGGGCAGATTGAGCGCCGGGTCCGGCTTGCCTCCGTACAAGCCATTCCAGAACCCAGAGGCAGCGTTGTTAGCTGGGCTACCCGGGTTCGGCACAGCATAGCTCAGCTTGAAGCTGCCGGTTTGGGTGGTGTAGACAGCCGGCTCGAATTGGTACGCTTGACTCGAATCGCCCGAACCCCTGTTCACGGCGATGGTCATGTCGGTCGTCGTCGTGTTGTCGCTGG
>CAXTWT010000190.1:0-9453 GCA_964247955.1 uncultured Bryobacteraceae bacterium | reverse complement strand
AGCGTGCGTTACAAACGCAGTATGGCTCGGGAAGACCTGGAAGCTGGCGGCAAGGAAACAGCAGGAAGGACCGTGATCCCGCCCAAAGTTTGAATCCAAGCTTGACCGATCTCTGTAAGCTGCCCTTAACCTCCTTGCAGCCTATACTGGCCGGAGCCAATGTCATCATGAATGCTGAAGCCATGAAACGAACCGCCGCTTTTTCCATGACCTTTCTCCTGCTGCTGGCCGCAGGCTGTTCCGCAGGCGACCAGCACGGAGTAGCCGACAAGCGCAGTGATTTTAAATCCTTCACCCCCATGCAGCAGGACCCCGCGAGAGACGGTCTGAAAACTGTTAAGCCTTACTTCAAACGAGGAAGCCGTGACGAAATTCTTCGCGCCATCGAGCGTGCCTGTGTTGGAGGAAAAGAGGGCAGTTCGGTTTTTAACCCAAGGACTAGCGAAGGCTATTACGTAAACTGCAATCCGCGCAACCGCCAGTTGCTGAACGGATATGTCCCGGTCAACGCCCGACAAGCACCCCATAGCAGGCCGTAAAACAATGTTGTAGGGCAGAACTGAGAAGTGAGAAAAGCGGTTATCCAACACACTTTCTTATAAGAACTATTGTGATGCGGTATCCCGGCGAGACCAAACGTTTTCGCACCCCCATGGCGGTTCGTCGCCGATTGCCTGCGGGCTTGTCTTTCAAAGGGCGAATGGCGCAGGTAAGCAGTCCGGCGTCCCTGTTTGAGGAGGCGCGTTACTTTACAAGCCAGGATCTTCCTGAGCTTCAGGCGTATGCTCCACAGATTTTGCTCGGCTCTTCGGAAGTCTTGTTAGATTTGGCGGCGCTGGTGGAGAAGGGCCGTTTAAGTCTCCCCGAGTTGAACCGAGCCGTATTCGTTCTTACTGATTGCCGCGATGTGCCGCTACGTGATGAAACTCGTATAACGTTGTGGCAAGCCTTCGGCGTACCGGCTTATGAATTGCTTCTGGGCGACGGTGGGGTGCTGCTCGCCGCTGAGTGCGAGGCGTACGAGGGGTGGCATATCGAAAACGGCGTGACGTTTTCCTCGGTGGGAGGCCAGCTTTGGTACAGCACGCGCCGAGGACGCTCCGGCGGAACTGGTTTGACGGGCGATGTGCAGGAGCAACCCTGTCCGTGCGGTCGCGCCGGAAAGCGCATTATCAATATCGCCATGGATTTTCAAGATGCCGTGCGGCATCGTGTTCTCGCCACGGCGTAACAAACAAAACCGGCGCTAACCAATAGCTTCCACTTCCAGGACATCAGACGCGCGACTCTCTAAAGGAACGCCTTCCCAACGGGCTACCACCGCTGTTGCCACGCAGTTGCCCAGCAGGTTTACCGAGGTGCGGCACATGTCCATCAAAGCATCAACACCCAAAATCAGCGTGATGCCTTCGAGCGGAAGTTGAAACGTTCCGAGCGTGCCGGCCAAAATCACCAGTGATGCGCGCGGCACTGCCGCTACTCCCTTGCTCGTCAGCATTAAAGTCAGCATCATGGTAATTTGCGTACCCAGCGGCATATGAACGCCGGCCGCCTGCGCAATGAAAACCGAAGCGAGAGACAGATAAAGCGTCGATCCGTCCAGGTTGAAGCTGTATCCGGTCGGAAGAACAAACCCAACAATGTGCTTCGGAATGCCGAAACGCTCCATGTTCTCCAGCGCCAGCGGCAGCGCGGCCTCGCTGGAAGCGGTGGAAAACGCCAGAAGAAACGGCTGCCGGGCTGCTTTAATGAACGGTCCGATGGGTACGCGGGCAATGGTGAGCGCTGATCCCAGCACCAGAAAAACAAAGATCGCCTGCGCCAGATAAAGCGTGCCCACCAGCTTGCCGAGGCCGAAAAGAACGCCGACGCCCTTCGATCCTATGGTTACCGCGATGGCTGCTCCCACGCCAAACGGAGCGACGTACATCACGTATTTGGTGTAACGGAACATCACCTCCGCCACGGAACCGGCGAAGTTGATCACCGGCTCGGCTTTCGCGCCGATAGCGGAACAGGCCGCGCCAAACAAGAAAAAGAAAACCACCATTTGCAGCACATCGTTTTGCGCCAGCGACTCAAAGATGTTCGCGGGCACGGCATGCTCCAAAACCTGGGAAAGCGACACCGGTTTGGCTAACGCCGGTATCTTGGCAGCGCCCACGCCTTCGTTGAGCGGGACGCCGACGCCCGGCTGCATCAGGTTTACCATGACCAAGCCGATGACGAGAGCCAGTGTGGTTGCAATCTCGAAGTAGGCGATGGATTTCAGCGCGATGCGGCCCATAGTCTTCAACTCGCCGGCCGAAGCGATGCCGTAAACCAGCGTGCCGAAAAGCAGCGGCCCTACAATCGAACGAATCAGCCGCAGAAAGATGTTGCTGATCGGAGCGAGGTTCCGGGAAAATTCAGGAAAGAATACTCCGAGCAGTATCCCGACAACCAGCGCAATAAAGATCCAGGACGTCAGTGACAGCTTTCTCAGTAACTGCATTCTTAGCGTTCTCCCCATTTCAGCTTTTCTCGCAGAACATCAAAAAACAGCGCCCTCGGCGGCCGGATCAACTGAATCGCGTGGGGCGACGAGCGGCACACCACGTAATCACCTGGGTGAAGGGGTTCCCCCACCTGGCCGTCAATCGTCAGAAACGTGCCTTCGGCTCCATGATTCAGAATTTTGATGATCGTGTTATCCGGCACGATCACCGGGCGATTCGTCAGCATGTGCGGGCAGATCGGTGTAATGCAGAAAGCAGCTACGGAAGGAAAAATTACTGGGCCGCCTGCCGACAAGGAGTAAGCCGTCGAGCCGGTAGGAGTTGCAATAATCAACCCATCCGCTTTATAGGCGGCAACAAAGTGATCTCCCACCCAGGTGTCCAGATCAATCATGCGCGCCAGTTCGGATTTCGTAATTACCACATCATTCAAAGCGCAATAAGTGGCAATCGTCTTTTCCTGACGGATCAGCTCGCAAGCTACCATCGCGCGGCGTCCAATCCGCTGCTCCCCGCGCAGAACCTGTTCCAGAGCAGGGTAAAGGTCGTCTACCTGAATGGAAGTCAGAAAGCCCAGGTGCCCCAGGTTTACCGCAAACAGCGGAATGTCCCGACCTGCCACGACTCGCGCCGCCGAGAGCAGGGTGCCGTCTCCGCCCAGAACGATAATCAGGTCCGTGCCGTCGGGCAGTTCCTCACGCGGGTAGGATTCACCGATGCCTGCGTACTCCGCCGTCTGCTCGTCACAGCGGTAGCGCACACCGCGCGTGTCCAGCCATTTCAACAAGCCGGAAACAATTTCCACGGCATGCGAGATTTTTGGTTTGGAGATAATGCCGACCGTCGTGATCTTATGCATGTGTCGCCGGTGTTAAAGGATAGGGTAACCTGTGCCGGGCATGGAGCAGAAATTCACGGTTGCCTTCCGCGCCTAAAATTGGGCTGTCAATCAGGGAAGAATCAAACCCAAGATCCGCCAGAGCGCCCACGATTTTGTCGCATGCCAAGCGATGCGCTGCCGGATTGCGCACAATACCGCCCTTGCCCACCAGTTCACGCCCTACCTCAAACTGCGGTTTGACCAAGATGATCCAATCACCCTCGGGTTTCAGCAAAGGGGCCAACGCTGGCAGCAGGAGCGTTACGGAAATAAAACTCACATCGCAAGCAATTAAGTCCAGGATCTCACCAATATCTGCGAATGCGAGATAGCGTGCATTGCAGCGTTCATGCAGCACGACTCGCCCGTCCTGGCGCAGCTTCCAGTCAATTTGTCCGGCTCCTGTATCGACCGCATGAACACGCACTGCGCCGCTCTGCAATAGGCAATCCGTAAAGCCGCCTGTCGATGTTCCTACGTCCATACAGACTTTGCCTTCGGCAGTAACGCCAAACTCCGCCAGCGCCGCTTCGAGCTTGAACCCGCCACGGCTGACGTACTTCAACGGCTGTTGGACTTCAATGACAGCGTCGGCTTCGGCGGGCCGGCCCGGCTTGTCCGCTTTCTGCCCGTTCACCCGAACCACCCCTGCCAAAATCAGCGCCGAAGCTTTTTCGCGCGACTCCGCCAGCTTGCGCTCGACAAGCAGGAGGTCCAAACGCTGTTTCCGGTGAATCAAGCGGAACGCAAAACAATGAAATCGGCAATCTGGCGCAAACGGTCGGCGCGTCCGCCGAAAGAAACTAACGCCTGATGCGCCAGTTGGCGCTCTTCTTCGGCCATGGTGTGGGACTGCTGCAGGCCGTAAACAGCAGGAAAGGTAATTTTCTGTTGCGCCTGATCCTTCCCCGCCGTTTTGCCGAGAGCATCGGACGTTTGCTCCACGTCGAGCACGTCATCAATGATCTGGAAAGCCAGTCCTACATGCTCGCCATACTCGGACAAGGCGGCCAGTTCCGCCTCTGTCGCGCCCGCATAGATGGCTCCCATGCGCACGCTCGCCCGCAGCAAAGCGCCTGTTTTCGCGCGATGAATCGATTCCAGCAACAAAGCGCTCGGTTCCTTGCGTTCGCCCTCAATGTCATTGACTTGGCCGCCAATCATGCCGCCCACCGTACCGGCAGCGCGCGACAACTCTTCCACCAGAACGATTTTCTTCTCCGCGCTGACATGTTTCAACCGGCTCAGCACTTCAAAAGCCAGCGTCAGCAGGGAATCCCCCGCCAGGATCGCCATTGCATCGCCGAACACTTTATGGCAAGTAGGCCGCCCCCGGCGCAGATCGTCGTTATCGAGCGCCGGCAAATCGTCATGAATCAGCGAGTACGTATGAATCAGTTCCAGCGTCGCGGCGGCATTCTCAATGCCTTCGGGCGCGGGCGAGACCGTGTGAGCAGCGGCAATCGCCAGCACCGGGCGGATGCGCTTTCCCCCGGCAAACAAACTGTAGCGCATAGCGCGATGAATGGTAGTCGGCTCAACGCTTTCGTCGGGCACCCAGTAATCCAGAGCGCGGTCCATGGACTGGACCTGTTCGGCGAGATAGTCAGACAAGCTTCTCTGCTGTGTGTGAATCATTTCAGCGGTTTATCAGGATTGAACGGAACAGCAATAATCTCCGAACCTTTCTTCGTTAGGATTTCCACACGCGTTTCCGCTTCCTCCAGTTGACGCTTGCACTCAGCGCTTAGCCGCATGCCCGCCTCAAACAAAGAAAGACTCTGCTCCAGGGGAAGATCACCCCGCTCCAGTTCTTTAACAATCCGTTCCAGCTCATCCAGACGCGCTTCAAAACTGAGCGGTTCCGTCATCTCCTCCGGCATCGAACTATTGTAACGGTTGATTTACTCTGAAAATTGATTATGTTCAAACTGGGTACGAGCGTCTTGCAAGCGGCTCTTTAATTCTGTAGGAAGTTGATCTTCGACCTCTGGCGTAATGAACCCAACCTCGTCTAAAACTTCCAGATGCACCAAATCTTTTGGACGTAACGAATTGAGCTTGAAAATGAGTAGATCAACTAACGGTGCAACAGGAATGACAAAACCGAACAACTTCTTCTCTTCCGGGCGAAGCTGCGGATTAAAAATGGGATACGAGGACTTCGGCTTTTCACCGGCAAACAAAAGATGAACGGCTTCGGACAACTGCTGACCGGGCAATAACAGCGCATAACCTCCCATCATCTTCTTTGCCTGATATCCGGCTTGGGTTGCGGCATGAACAATCTGGTCAAGATCCGATCTTCTCACCAAAAAATCAATATCACGCGTCAGGAAAGAACGGCTTCGCTGAAACGCCGCCATCAAGTGAGCATTCACCGCTAAACCGCCGATAATTTCGAATGGCACTCCGGCTTCTCGAAACACTTGAAGAATTCTCTCCAGATCTTCTGCTAAGAAATACATTCCTTGCTCGAAAAACAAATGAACATGCCCATGCTCCTGAATCGTTTCGGACACAACCTGGGCAAAACTTTTCACTTTGTTTGTTTCAGGATAGCGTTCAGTTAAGTTGATGAACTTTCACAAAGCATTCATCCTCAATTCATAAGAACATTCACCACCTCCCCCCACTTCTGCATTACAGTAGAACTATGGCGATTCCTGCCAACATCCGGCCCTCCCTCTTCGGCGCTGACTAGCTCCCGCAGTTCCCATGCGGCCGTTTCTTCCCTAGTTCTATTGAGTAGAAATTGAGGTGTTTTGCATGGCGACCCAAATCGTCCAGCCAGAACTGCTTCCGCACCTGATTAGCGAACTGCCGGGTCCGAAAGCTAAAGAGATTATTGCCCGAGATCAGGCGGTCTTATCGCCTTCCTATACGCGGTGTTACCCGCTGGTCATCAAACGCGGCGAAGGCGCGGTGGTGGAAGACGTGGACGGCAACCGCTTTCTCGACTTCAACGCCGGAATTGCTGTCGTTGCTGCCGGACATTCCCATCCACGAGTCGTGGAAGCCATCCGGCAGCAGGCCGCGCAGTTCCTCCATATGTCAGGGACTGACTTTTATTACGAAAGCATGGTCCAACTGGCGGAGAAACTGGCTGCCCTGACGCCCGGAGGCGTGCCGAGACGCGTTTATTTCGGCAACTCGGGAGCCGAAGCCATTGAAGCGGCCCTGAAACTGGCCCGTTACCACTCCGGTCGTGACCAGTTCATCGCCTTTCTGGGCGGTTTTCACGGGCGTACCATGGGCGCGCTTTCACTCACCGGCAGCAAAGTCACCCAACGCCGCCGCTTTCACCCGTCGCTCCCCGTGCAGCACATCCCCTATGCTTACTGCTATCGTTGCGCGTACAAGAAAGAGCCTTCTACTTGCGACGTGGAATGTGTCAAAGTCATTGAAGATCGTCTCTTTAAAACCATTCTGCCCGCTGAAGAAGTAGCCGCAATTGTTGTCGAACCAGTGCAAGGCGAGGGCGGTTACCTGGTTCCACCCGCCAAATTCCACCACGAACTCCGCCGCATTGCCGACCAGTACGGCATCCTGCTGATCCATGACGAAGTGCAATCCGGCATGGGCCGCACCGGCAAAATGTTTGCTTCCGAGCATTTCGGAGTTAGCCCCGACATCGTTACGCTCGCTAAAGGCATCGCCAGCGGAATGCCGCTCTGCGCGACGGTCGCCAAGGCGGAAGTGATGAATTGGACTCCCGGCGCGCACGCCTCCACCTTTGGCGGCAATCCCGTCTCTATCGCTTCGGCTCTGACCACCATTGAACTGCTTGAAGAAAGCCTGATTGCTAACGCCGCGCAGATCGGCGCCTACATGCTGGACCGTATGCGCGACTGGCCCCGGCGTTTCCCCTATGTCGGTGATGTGCGCGGCTTGGGCTTAATGATCGGCTTTGAACTTGTTTACAATCAGGAAACGAAAGAACGCGCCCCCGAACTCCGCGACCGCCTGGAAACTATGGCCTTCGAGCGCGGCTTGCTGATTCTCGGCTGCGGACCTAACAGCATACGGCTTTGCCCGCCGCTCGTGATCAATCAGGACCAGGCCGATTACGCGCTCGATACACTGGAGCAGTGCCTGCAGGCGCTCCAGTCCTAGATGTCGGCTGCGGCATCAAGAAATATCCCGGCGCGGTCGGCTTGGATCGAAATGCGAACACCGCCGCCGATGTGATCGCCGACCTCGACCATATCCCTTTTCCTTTTCGCGACAATTCGTTCCGCGAAGTGCGGGCCGTTCACGTCATTGAGCACGTTGGAAACATCATCGGCCTGATGGAAGAGTTCCATCGCCTGCTCCAACCCGGCGGAAGGGCCTTCATTGTCACTCCGCATTACACTGATTTCAGTTCTTTCTGCGATCCCACTCACCGCTGGCACCTGAACAGCTTTTCCCTCCGCTATTTCGGCGAAGATCACGGCGGTTTCGGCTACTACTCCACCGTAAGATTTCGTGAGATTTCTACCCGCGTTCGCCTACTGGCTCTATGGAGATATCTCGGGTTTGAACTCCTGGTCAACAAATCCCGGCGCTTCCGCCGTTTCTGGGAGTACTACCTTTGCTATCTCATACGAGGCAAAGTCATCGAATGGCAACTGGAAGCTCTGAAAGGGCCCCCTGGTCGTTAGCGCCGAAACAACTGCTCTGGAAACTGAGCGACAAAGCGCGGCACTTTCAGGAAGGAAGAACGCTCACACCCGAAGCGGCGCTGGGCAGGCGTGGCGAAGACTTCGCGCACCGTTATTTGCGAAACATCGGAATGACCGTCCTGGCGCGTAATTACCGGCCGGGCGGAGGAGAAGCCGAGATCGACATCGTCGCGCGGGATGGAGATGTTACCGCTTTCATCGAAGTAAAATCCCGCCGCTCTGTCGACGGCGGAAGCCCGGACCGCCAGATTGACGAAACGAAGCGCCGCAACATGACCCGCGCCGCCCGCGCCTATGCCGCCCGCGCCGGTATCACTTGGAACCAAGTCCGATTTGACGTGATCTCTGTTGTTTTCACCCAACCGCCGTCCATCGTCCATCAGCAGGACGCCTTCTTCGAAGGCCGCTCCATGTAGCTGGCATCCACTGGTTTGTAACCAGTATCTATACAATCTCTATATAGAAGGTGCATGTATAGGTTGAAGGTCGCGTAGGTGGTAAGCAAAGGTCAACGTCGATGTCTCTCCTCCTGTGGGTGATGTTCTGCGCACCCTTTGTGCTGCTCAGCGTGAGCTATCGCGCGCTGCCGCCGGAACTGCCTGTATTGCGGCTGTGGATTGGTCATTTGACGCTGTGGGCTTCAAAGTCAATCTTTATGGTGTTTCGTGTTCCGTTGATGAACCTGATCCATGGTCTTATGACCGCCGTCATGCTCTCCCAGGCTCCCGCTTTTAACAACAGGGAACGGCGCATCAGTTACTCCAATCTGTTCTTGACGTTACTGTTCACCATTGCGCTGAAGTCGGATTTTGAGGCCCTGGAATGCAGCGTGTCGGCAGCCCCGGCGCTGTTTGGTCCTTACGCACGTTGGCTTGGGTTCGGCACGTTCACGTCGGTGGTTGCCGGCGTCGCCTTGTCGCTATGGCGTGGCCGGAAAGCGCCGCTTCCTTGGCCGGAGTTGCAATTAGTGATGCGAGATAAGTTTATATTGATTGGTCTGTTCAGCTTGTACGTCGCTATTGTGGCTGCGTCCTTATTCAGTTCACATCGAGTGGAAGGAGCAGTGCCGTCATAGTCCAAAATGATAGAGGGCGCTTATGAACATGCACATCCGTCAATCGTTCGATACATTGCAGCGGCAGAAGGAAGCTGTGCTGTTGGAAGTATCCGTTTGGCCTGCCGAGCGATTACGATTCCGGCCGGAATCCACCGCTTGGTCCACTTTGGATGTGCTGGATCACCTCCTAAAAACAGAGCAAGGCGTGTTCGATGCCGTAGGGAAAAGTTTACCGGGAGGCCATCCGGTTACCTGGAAAGATCGCCTCGGCGAATGGATGGTCATCGGTGTTATGCGCTCACCGATACGCGTCAAAGTGCCTGCTTCAGCGCAGACCGTACTGCCCGGAGA
>CAXTWT010000189.1:2601-9457 GCA_964247955.1 uncultured Bryobacteraceae bacterium | reverse complement strand
GGGACTTGAACCCCCACGGTGTTACCCGCTAGCACCTCAAGCTAGTGCGTCTGCCGATTCCGCCATCTCCGCGTTGCACCAATCCTACCGTTTAGCAGGATTTGTTTTGGCCGGTGGTTGCGTGCTCTTTTGAATCGTTTGGGGTTTACGGCTTTCCAAGATGCTGCCCGTGGAAGGCGCGCTGCGATCCGAAAGAATTGCCAGCGACAAAGCAGTAATCATGAAAAGAGCGGCAGCCACTTCCGTCGCCTTGGAAAGTACCGTTGCCGTGCCGCGAGGACCGAAAACCGTCTGAGAACCCATGCCCCCGAATGCGCCTGCCAGATCTGCCGCTTTGCCGCTTTGCAGCAGCACGACAATAATCAGGAAAAAACACACCAAGATATGCAGGGTCGTTAAAAGATACACCATGCCGTTTTTCAGTATATCAGCCGACCCAATGATGCCAAACTGATGAATATGGCCGATTCCACTGCGGAAGCTGTCCGCTCCTTGTCACTGGAGGATTTGCGGGAAGAATACAAGCGCGGAGCGCTCGATGAAGTCAATTGCGACCCCAACCCCACCCGGCAGTTCCGGCAATGGATGAGCGAAGCGCAAGCTGCTCAATTAAAAGAACCGAACGCCATGACGCTGGCTACCGCCACTCCCGACGGACGACCCTCCGGGCGCATTGTGCTTCTTAAGGAAGTGCTGGGCGACGGCTTCGTTTTTTATACCAACTACACCAGCCGCAAAGGCTATGAAATCGATAGGAATCCGTATGTGGCGCTGACCTTTTACTGGGCGGAACTGGAGCGTCAGGTGCGCGTGGAGGGCCGGATCACGAAAGTTGCGCGGGAAAAGTCCGAAAAGTACTTCGCCGGACGGCCTAAAGGAAGCCGCTTGGGGGCCTTGGTTTCCCATCAAAGCGAAGTTCTGCCCAGCCGTAAGCCGCTGGAAGCAAAACTGGAACAGTTGCAGTTGCAATACGCCGACACCGACCATGTGCCCGCGCCGGACTGGTGGGGCGGCTATTGCGTCACGCCGGACGCCGTCGAGTTCTGGCAAGGCCGCGAAAATCGCTTGCACGACCGCTTGCTTTACCGAAGAACAAACGAGGGCGGCTGGGCCATTGAAAGGTTGTCGCCCTAGCTCGCTGGGCAGAGTTAAACGAAGCGGCAGCGCTGCGCGTCTTAACTTTGTGCCATG
Organism: uncultured Bryobacteraceae bacterium; assembly: GCA_964247955.1. Classification (GTDB taxonomy): domain Bacteria; phylum Acidobacteriota; class Terriglobia; order Bryobacterales; family Bryobacteraceae; genus Bog-105. The sequence goes on along the minus strand of CAXTWT010000189.1, from coordinate 8,266 downwards.
GTTACTAGTTTTGCTGTTGGGATCAATGGGGTTGGGAGCGGCTGTCGTACCCGCTGACCAACTTGTTCAGCAGGTAGAAACTCGCTACAACAATCTCCGCGCTCTTTCCGTCAGCTTTGTTGAAAACTACAGTTTGCTGGGCCACCCGCGCTCGCCGGAAAGCGGTGTGTTGACGCTGCGGAAAGCCGGAAAAATGCGCTGGGATTACACCCGTCCGGCAGGAAAGTTATTCATTTCAGATGGCAAAACCGTGTATCTGTATACCGCTGCCGACAATCGGGTAGAAAAAGTTCCGCTGAAAGACACAGAAGATATGCGGGCGCCATTGGCTTTCCTTTTAGGGAAGTTGGAGATGAAAAAGGAGTTCCGGGACTTTCGGGCCTGGGAAGGCGACGGCGGGAAATGGCTGAAAGCCCTTGCCAAGAGTGAACGGACGCCGTACCAAAGCGTGGAAATGCTGATAGCCTTAAATGGAGCGGTACGGCAACTCAAAATAGCAGGGCGCGACGGGTCTCTGCTGACCTACACCTTTCAAGACGAAAAGATAAACCCGCCCGTTGCGGATAGCGCCTTCCACTTCACGATCCCGCCGGGAGCGCAAGTGGTAGATGCCGTCGCATTCCGATCTGAGGCGCAAGACTGAACTATGGCTGAGTTTTTACTGCGCTACGCCGATGCGCGTGGCCAGATGCACGAGCAATTGACGGATGCGCCTACGGAGCGCGAAGCCCGCGAGCGTTTATCGCAGCAGGGCTATCTCGTATATTCGGTGCGCGCCAAGGAACTGGGCGTCCGTCTGGGCGGAAGCGGCAGCCGCAAGAAAATCGTTAATCTGGAGAAGTTTTTGATCTTCAATCAGCAGTTTGTCACGCTGATTCGCGCCGGATTGCCCATTCTGCAAGGCTTAGATCTTCTGGCTGACCGCCTTACGGACGAAAAACTGGGCCGCCACATTCAGGCCGTACGCGATGAGGTCAGAACCGGAACCGTTCTTTCGGACGCCTTTGCGCATCAGGGCGTCTTTCCCGCCATTTACATCACATCGGTTCTGGCCGGTGAAAAGAGCGGCTCGCTGGTTGAAGTGCTGGAGCGTTTCATCACCTATCAGCGGCTTACGCTGGCGCTGCGGAAGAAACTGGTGGCCTCGCTCATCTATCCTGCGGTCCTAATTGTTCTGGTTATCTGCCTCATCGTTTTCCTGGTGACATATGTGGTGCCGAACTTCGCGACCCTTTACAACAGCATGGGCGCAGCTTTGCCGCTGGCGACCACGGTTCTGATCGCGGTCGGCACCACCGCGCGCAGCTACGTGCTGGCCGGTATCGGACTGCTGGTGTTGGCAGGGGCGGCAACCTACGTGTGGGCGCGGCGTCCCGGTTCCCAGGAAACGCTGGACCGCATCAAAATGAAAGCGCCGTTATTCGGCGAGATTTGGGGCAAATACCAGGTGGCGCAGTTGGCGCGCGTTCTCGGAACGCTGCTGGTGGGTGGTATCCCGCTCGTGCAGGCGATGGAAACAGCAGGGCGCTCCCTCGGAAGCGTGCTGCTGCGAAAGGTGCTCGACAAGGCGGCGTTGTCGGTGCGGGAGGGCAAATCTCTTTCTTCCTCCCTCCATAAAATCGGAATCTTTCCCCCCTTGGCTGTCGACATGATGGAAGTGGGCGAATCTACCGGCGCATTGCCGCAAATGCTGAGCAGCGTCGCCGAATTTTATGAAGAAGACGTGGGAACACGCATGACTGCGCTGCTCTCGCTGATTGAGCCGGTCATTATGATATTTATGGGCATTTTTGTTGCTTTTGTTCTGGTGGCGCTATACCTGCCCATCTTTTCTCTCGCGGATACAATTCGGTAATTTTTATGGCAACCACAGATATAGTCAGACCGGCGGAAATCAATCAGGAAGTGGAGCACGCGCAGGCCATTGCACGCCGCTATTGCTGCGACTTTGTAGACCTGAAAACAGCCAAAATCGATCACGAGCTGTTTCGCACCGTGCCCGTGGACCTGATGTTCCGCTATCATTTCGTCCCCTTGCAGGCGCATAACGGAACCTTGGAGATTGCGCTTTCCGATCCACGGCAGATCGTCTCGATTGATGAACTGGCCGTTCTGCTCTCGAAAAAGCTCAAAATCAAGGTTGCCACCTATTCGCAGATTACCGATCTGCTGAAGAAAACCGAGCAATCCCAGCGTGTTCTCGAAGAAGTCACCGAAGGCTTCACTCTCGATGTCGTGGGCGATGAAGAGAACGCCGACGAGAACCTTTCCATTGACCGGCTGACTTCCGACGAAGGCAACATCGCGCCTGTCATCAAGCTGGTGGACACAACCATCTTCAACGCCCTGGAGCGCCGCGCCAGCGATATCCATATCGAAACCCGCGATCAGGAACTCGTCATTAAGTACCGCATTGACGGCGTGCTCCAGTACGCCATGAGCCCCATCGCCAAGGAGTGGTATTCGGCAGTCATCTCGCGCATCAAGGTCATGAGCGAGCTGGATATTGCCGAGCGCCGCGTGCCGCAGGACGGACGTTTCCGCGTGCGCTACAAAGGCCGTCTGATTGACTTCCGCGTGTCAATCATGCCCACCATTCACGGCGAAGACGCCGTGCTTCGCGTGCTGGACAAAGAGTCGATGAGCGAGAAGTTCTCGCGCCTGACTCTGGATGTCGTCGGCTTCGCGGATGCGGATGTCGCCAAGTTCCGCCGCTACATCAAAGAGCCGTACGGCATGGTGCTCGTGACCGGTCCCACCGGATCAGGCAAAACCACTACGCTCTACGCGGCCCTGAGCGAGATCAAGAACGACGAAGACAAGATCATCACGATTGAAGATCCGGTGGAGTACCAGATTAAAGGCATCACGCAGATTCCGGTGAACGAAAAAAAAGGCTTGACCTTCGCTCGCGGCCTGCGCTCCATCCTGCGCCATGATCCGGACAAGATTCTGGTCGGTGAAATTCGTGACCAGGACACGGCGCAAATTGCGATCAACGCGGCGCTTACCGGGCATCTGGTATTTACAACGGTACACGCCAATAACGTGCTGGATGTGCTGGGCCGCTTTCTGAACATGGGAGTGGAGCCGTATAATTTTGTCTCCTCTTTGAACTGCATTTTGGCTCAGCGCTTAGTGCGCCTGATCTGCCCGCACTGCCGCCAGCCGGCCACATATGATGACGATTATCTGATTGAAAGCGGACTCGATCCCCAGGAATGGCGCACTTTCCCGTTCAGCGAAGGCCGGGGGTGCATGGAGTGCGGCGGCACCGGTTTCCGTGGGCGTACCGCCATTCATGAACTGCTCGATCTGACGGAAACCATCCGGGAATTGATTCTGGATCGCAAGCCCACGTCAGAAATCAGACGCGCCGCCCGCGCAGACGGTATGACCTTTCTGCGCGAATCCGCCCTGGACCGGGTGCGGCAAGGATTGACCACTTTGCGCGAAGCAAACAAAGTGACGTTTATTGAGTAGGGTAGGTACCGCAGTTTGTCATTTCTCGATCGCATTCAGCAATTCATATCCGAGCCGCCGCCGGACCATCTCTTCGAAATTACGGAGAACTCCCTGGCCGCTGTGGGACCCCGGAATCCGGCGCAACAGAAACAGGAAGTCCTGCCGGAGCGGGGCGCTGTGGCTTCTCCCGCCGCCCCCAATTTCATCAAACCGCAGCTTTATCGGGAGGCGCTGGAACGGATCGCGCCGGGGTCGCTGAACCGGCGAACAGCAACCGCCTTGGTGATTCCCGATTACGCCGTTCGGATGGCCGTAATTGACCTGGAAGAGTTTCCGGCCGGTGAGCCGGAGCGCTTGGCCTTGCTGCGCTTCCGCTTGCGCAAAACCGTGCCGTTCCCCATTGAAGAAGCGCAGTTGGCGTACTCCGTGCAACTCAACCAGCCGAAGCGAATCGAGGTGCTGACGGTGGTTATCGCCCGCCCCATTCTGGACGAGTATGAAACCCTGCTCACTTCCGCCGGGTATCGGGTCGGCGTGGTCATGCCTTCCTCCGTTGCCGCGCTCCGGCTTTGCTCCGGCGCGGAACGGGGCTTGACGGTACTGGCGAAAGCGGCAGGCGCGACGCTGACGGTTGTGCTGCTGGAGTCGGGACTCGTCCGTTTGGTTCGTTGTCTGGACCTGGCCGTGGCCGAAGGCGAGGAAGCGCCGCAAGACAACGAAACTGTTCTTCCGGTGCTGCAACAAACGCTGGCTTATGCGGAAGACCAAATTGGGCAGCCCGTTACCCGGCTGCTGCTCTGCGGATTCGGAACTGATACAGACTCGCTTGGAAGCTTGGCGCAGAAAGAGTTCGGCGTCAGCTATGCGCCGCTCCGGTCAAAGTTCGGCGCGGCTTCCCAGGCCAAAGCCGGACTGTTAGGCTTGCTGGAGCAGTACGCCCTATGAACTATCCCTCTCCTTACGCGATCAACTTAGCCTCCCAGCCGTTCCGGCGGGAACGCGCTCTAAATGCGATTCTGGCCGGAGCGTGCGCCCTTCTATTGTGTTCGTTCCTGCTGTTAGGGAGCCTGATTCTTCACGAACGCGCCCAAGCCGCCGATTTGCGGCACACCATTGATACGGAGCGTGCTGATCTGCAACGCTTCCAACGCCAGGGATCGCAATTCTCGGCGGTGCTGACGCGACCGGAAAATACGGACGTCTTCTCGCGCAGCATTTTTCTCAATGAGCTGATCGCACGACGCGCCGTGAGCTGGACCGTGGTATTCCGGGATTTAGAAAATACTTTACCGCCGAATATGCGGCTGATCGGCGTTCGGCTGCCGCAGGTCGCGGGTGGGGATACGGACGGAACGGACCGGGTGCAACTGGATATGGTTCTCGGGACGGACCGACCGGAAACTCTGATCGAACTGCTGAAAAGATTAGCGGGATCAAATCTTTTCGGTTCGGCTCAGGTGCTGGGCCAGCAGCCGCCCACGCAGAATGACCCGCAGTACAAATACCGGGTGACCGTGATCTATGCCCAGAAACTTTAAATTTCTATCCAACGCAATCAGCACGGAGCGCGGCGTCCGCTTTTGGCTGCAGGTCGCCATCGGGGTGTTGGCGCTGCTTAATGCCGTGGCGCTATTCGTGTATCTCAATCCGCCGGGCGGGTCACGCGGAGAGTTGACAGCCGAAAGCCAAGCAGTCCGTAACGAGATTGCGGCGGCGCGCGGCAAAGCCCTGCGCTTACGGACAGTGTCCGAAAAAGTGCAAACCGGCGGTTCGCAGTCTTCCGAGTTTCAATCCAAATATATCTTTCCCAAGCGCCTGGCTTATGAGACTGTGATCGCAGAGATACAAAGAATGGTGAAAGCCTCGGGCTTGCAGGAGCGCGATGCGGTTTACAGTGAAGAGCCCATCGAGGGCACGCCGGACTTAACGCTGATGACCAGTTCCGCGAACTATGAAGGCGCCTACGACAATTTAAAAAAGTTTTTGTACGAAGTAGATCACTCGCCCATGCTGATTATGTTAGAGAACCTGACAGCGACGCCGCAGCAGAAGGGGAATCAGATTAACACCAATATCCGCTTTCAAGCTGTTCTGCGCGAAGATGCGGGCGGGCCGGTAAAGGGGCAGCCATGAGCGCAGCCGGTACAACCAGAATCTTTGGCATGCGGGTCGGGGTTGATCCGAAATTCCTGGTCGGCGG
>CAXTWT010000189.1:0-2501 GCA_964247955.1 uncultured Bryobacteraceae bacterium | reverse complement strand
ACGGGACAGGCCAACCAGGGGCTGTTCCTGGATGGAGACAATATTCTGGTGGCGAGTGAAGGACAGGTGTTGAAACAACAATTCATGGTGGTGGAACTCACACCCAATTTCGCCAAAATGGAAGACACGCAACAGAAACGGGGCCAGAGTTTGCCGGTAGTGCCTGCCGCGCTGCAACAGCAATGAAAAGAAACCCAACATCAAAAGGGGAACGCGGATCAGCGCTGCTGATTGTGTTTGTGTTCGCCGCTGTCGTAGCCATCATGCTGTACATGGAGATGCCAGTATCCGTTTTCGAAGCGCAACGGGATAAGGAACAGCTTCTGATTGATCGCGGCAACGAGTATGTGCATGCGGTCAAGCTGTATGTGCGGAAAATGGGTCGGCAGTACCCGCCGTCTTTCGAAGCTTTGGAGAGTACGAACCGAATGCGTTTCCTGCGCAAGCGGTACAAAGACCCATTCACCGGAAAAGACGATTGGCGTCTCCTGCACGCAGGCCCAAACGGGCTTCCGATTGATTCCAAAGTGAACCCCATCAGCAACGTGACCGGGGCAGGGAACAGTCCTCTCAGCACAAGCAGCAATACTACGAACGGTACAGCCAACTCAAGCTCCGGCGGCTTCAATTCGACTTCTTCGAGTTCGGGAGGATTCGGCGGTTTCAATTCAGGAAGTTCCACTAATTTAGGCGCTACCGGGGACGTGGTCGTTCCCGCTATTCCGCAACGGCCTCCCGCCATTTCAGCGAACGGCGCTGCGGGCCAGGAAGGAAGCGCTGCCTCTCCACAGCAGGACTCGCTCAACGCTCTCATGACCGGTTCACAGGCCAATGCTCCTCAAACCACAGCGGCCAACAACGGACAGCCTGCAGGCGCGAACGGATTGCCGGTATCCTCCAACCCGCAGAGTGCAGCAGCTACGAACAACAACATGCAATTTGCGGCGAGTGGACAAGCCCCTAACCAGAATCAAACAACGCCGCAAGCGGGAGGAATAAATTCTGCAACCGGCGGTTTAGGAGCGCCCGGTGCTGGATCATCCCCTTTCGGAAGTTCATCCGGTTCGGCATTTTCTTCGTCCAAAATGGGCGTGATTCAAAGCGGCAGCATTGCGGGAGTCGCCAGCAAGGCGGAAGGCCACTCGATTAAAAGCGTAAACGATCAGGAAAACTATTCCTTGTGGGAGTTTTACTACGACCCCACAAAGGATGCTGCGCAGACCGCAGCGGGCGCTTTGGCGCAAATAGGCGGATCGAAAGCCGCTGGGCTATCCAACTCAAGTTCCGCACCGGGAGCAAACCCGTCTTCCGGTTTCGGCGGTTTCGGCAGCGGCTCAAATGCAACGCAGAACAACTCTCCCTTCGGCTCCTCGGGAGGAGGGCAGAATAACAGCGGCTTCGGGAACTCAGGGTTCGGTAGTTCCAATGGCTTCGGAAACTCAGGGTTTAGTAATTCCAACAATCAGCGACCCACCACGTCCACCAGCTCGCAGCCGCCACAGTAGGCTTCAGGATGGCTGCGATTGTGAAAGGCACTCAACAGGAATTGCGTGCCGTCACCTTAACATTGAAGGCTCGTTAATACTTAAACTCTTACCCCGCTTCTTTGTTTTTATTTCTTCCGGCAGTTCATCCCCTGCACGCGGTGGTTCATCTCCCGCCAGCCGCTTTAATACATCGCTTTTGGGCTTCTTGGCCGCAGCCTTTTTGCGCTCCTCCCAAAGCTCTGCATCCAAAACGGCAATCTTTTCGGCTAACGCAAGGTTAATGAGTTGATTAACAGAACACCTTTCGCGTTCTGCCACACGTTGAGCAGCCTTGTGCAGCGACGGCAAAAGGCGCAAAGCAAAATTACTCTTCTCCATAGCGAAGACCTCGTTGGTAGAGTTCTTTCAAAATCTCATTTGGTTTCCATACCCGAATACCGAAGCGGGAGGCTGGTTTGAAGTCCCTGACGTTAAAGGTGACGATATTGGCCTGCCCGTTGATAGCAGCTTCAAGCACAAGCTCATCTCCGGCATCCTGTAGCGTTGGCCGATACAAGAAACGAGTTTCGACCTATTCCGAAGGAATTAGCAGAGACTCAATAAGGGCCAGTAAATCCTCATCGTTCCACCCTGGCATTCTGTTTTCCGGTCAATACAAAACTTCCTCATACTGATGCAGAAGCGGCACTGTCAGAATCGCTGTGATACTCCCAATACTGGCCATGTTCACCAACACATAGGAAGCGCCGTTTCGGCTCCTGACTGCCGCAACGAGTACACAGGTATCAAGGACCAGCCTCATTTCTGAGTGATACTGCCTATGATATCAACAAAGAAGATAATGGCCCCGGCTTTACGCCCCGCATTGCATCTCAGTTTTGAACATGATTCAATAAAGTGATCGGTCTTCCGATTGCTGCCCGCGTTCCGCAGCACCCCCAATCATTAGGAGCAAACATTAAGTTGGAATCTGCCGTTCTGGCCCTGGAAGATGGAACCGTCTTTGAGGGAACG
>CAXTWT010000188.1:3696-9465 GCA_964247955.1 uncultured Bryobacteraceae bacterium | reverse complement strand
TCCAGTCCGGACGTCATCCGGGAAGTTCTCTCCCTATTGGGCGAGTATCACTCGTCCACGCCTTTGCCTGATCGCGTGGGCGCCCAAGTTGGTCGGTTCCTCATCACCGGGCACCTCGGCCGTGGAGGAGTGGGCGACGTATACTCCGCCAGAGACACGGAACTGGAACGGGTTGTGGCGCTGAAATTTCTCCTCCCGGAAGCAACCGAATTACACGGGGCGGTGGAACGAGTGATTCGCGAAGCGAGAACCGCTTCCGCTCTGAACCACCCCAACATTGTGACGATCCATGAGGTAATCCGGTCGGAATCGACTGTCGCCATCGTCATGGAGTTTGTTGAGGGCACGGCGCTTCGGCAACGTTGCGGGACTCCGCTACCTATTCCGGAGGTCCAGCGCCTGGGCGAGGGGATCGCCCGAGCTTTAGCGGCTGCCCACGCTGCAGGAATTATTCATCGCGACATCAAGCCGGAAAACATAATCGTGAGGCCCGACGGAAGCCTTAAAGTCCTGGATTTCGGCTTAGCAACATCCGCCGTGCCCAGAGGACAGGCCGACAGCAGGATTTCCACGTCTCATCTGTTTGCCGGAACCTGGCGCTATATGTCTCCGGAACAAGCCAGAGGAGAAGCAGTAAGCGGCGCAACCGATATCTTCTCGCTCGGCCTTGTTCTTTATGAGCTATGCACGGGGCGGTATCCTTTTTCTGCGGATTCGGCATTCGAGACATGGCAGGAACTCGCTGTATGGAAAGCGGATCGCCCGTCGAAGCTGAACGCCGCCGTGCCCGAGCCGCTGGATTCGCTCATCCTGGCCATGCTTGCCAAAGATCCCGCGAACCGTCCCAGCGCGGAAAACGTGGCGGAAGCATTGGCAAAACTGGGGCAGCAGCAAGCCTCCAGCACCACAATTGCGAGCCGACTTCCGCAACAGCTCCGGTACTCCATTTTTATTGCTGCATCGTTATTGTTGGTTGGAATAGCGGCGTGGTGTTGGAAGTTCCTGGTGAGCAGTCGCGAGCCGACATTCTCTCAAGTAACCACTTTGGTTTCAGAAAACCGAGCGACAGCGGCTGCCATTTCGCCAGATGGAGCATGGCAAGCTTACGCCAACGCGGACGGCATTTTTGTTCGCTCGCAACAGACAGGAAAGACCACAGCTTTGCAGGAGCCTGATGATTTCGTAGCTGACCGCCTCGCCTGGTTCGCCGATGGCACAAAGCTGGCCGCGAGCGGCTTTTCGCCTCTGACAAACAATTTAAGTGTATGGACAGTTTTCGTTAACGGCGGACCACCGCGCATGCTGCTTACGCAAGGCGGGAACGCCATTCCTTCACCGGACGGGAATCACGTTGCATTTATCGGTCGCAATCAATCTTCAATCTGGGTAGTTAATGCAAACGGAGAAAAGCCGCGACAAATTGTCATTAATTCTGAAGACACGTTTCCATTTGTGTTCTGGTCGGCGGACGGGCATCGTCTCGCTTTTCAGCGAAGACACTATTCAGGAAAACAGGACCTTGGACTAGTCATGCTCGATCGCTTTTACGAACGAAGCTACGAATCAGTGGACCTGCTAACAGGAAAGCGGATGGCCAGTGTACAGAATCTTTGGATGAACTCGGCAGCCGCGCTGTCGGACGGTCGAATTATCTTCCTGCGATACCTCCGTCCAGGTAGCGATCACTCAAACGAACTATGGGAAGTAGAAACAGATCCTTTGACAGGCGCATTTCGAGGTAGCCCCCGTAAAATAGTCAACCCAATCGGCAATGGCAGCGATTACATCTTTGATATGAGCGCCACAGCAAATGGAAAACAGGTGATGGTTCTCCGGCGGTCTGCCCAAAATACTACCTTTGTGGCGGACTTTGAGCCATTTCCACCACGCATTACTCATATCCGCCGGTTGACACTCGACGAGCGGACAAATTTTCCGCATGCCTGGACGGCTGACAACAAGGCCGTAATCTTCGAGTCGGATCGCAGCGGCAATTGGGACATCTGGAAACAGCGCTTGGATCAGCGCATGCCTGAGAGCATCGTCGCCACTTCTCTGCAGGAAGTGCTGCCCCAACTCACGCCGGACGGTCGTTCGATTTTGTACACTGCCACCCCTCCAATCATGAAATTAAGAAACTACAAATTGATGCGCGTCCCGGTCGAGGGGGGAACACCGGAGGAGGTTCCTATCGGGGGACCGCTGGATGAGTTTCGCTATGCACTTGGCGGAGGGCGGTGCGTTGTCAGAACTACCGTTGGTCACGAGTATTATGGATACTTCGAGCTGGACCCGGTGCGAGGAAAAGGCCGTGAACTGGCCCGAACAAAGTGGGTGATAGAAAATGTGGGAGATTGGGATATTTCGCCGGACGGCTCGCAAGCGGCGATTCCGAATCATGACCCGCGCTCGGCCCGAATTCACATGGTTCCGTTGAACGCGGGCGCCACGCCGGAACATGAAGTGGCCCTGGCGGGTTTAACCGATTTGGTGGGCTTGGTTTGGGCTTCCGGCGGCAAGGCTTTGTTTGTGTCCAGGTTTATCCCTGGAGGAAGGCAGTTGCTATATGTCAGCCTAAACGGTCAGGTAAGCCCGCTTGGCAACGTTCAAGGCTGGGCCGTGCCGTCTCCGAACGGGCGCCGTATCGCGTTCCTCGATTCTCTCATAGCCACGAATGCCTGGGTTATAGACCGGCGATAGACGCCACTCAACAAAGAGCAAAAGTAATTAATCCATCCTCCCAAGCATCAGACAGCATGCATTCCTACTGGAGGCAGTATGGCTATTAATCCACGCGCCGGCAAACCCGCCGAATCCCAAGACCTTGTCAATCTTCCGCGACTGATTACCAGTTATTACGCGCTTCAACCCGATGTGGCGGAAAAAACGCAGCGTGTGGCTTTCGGCACTTCGGGACACCGTGGGTCATCTTTCCACTCAGCCTTCAACGAAAATCACATTCTCGCTATCACGCAGGCGATCTGCCGTTACCGCCGGGAGCAGAATACGACCGGCCCTTTGTTCCTGGGCATGGATACGCATGCGCTGTCCGAACCGGCGCTTGTCAGCGCTTTGGAAGTGCTTGCCGCTAACGGCGTAACTGTGATGATTGACCAGGATGGCGGCTACACTCCGACGCCCGCCGTGTCGCACGCCATATTGACTTATAACCGAAGCCGCAAAGACGGGCTATCGGACGGTATTGTGATTACGCCCTCGCACAATCCGCCGGAGGATGGCGGCTTCAAATACAATCCGCCCAGCGGCGGCCCGGCGGATACGAGCGCTACCAAGTGGATCGAAAACGAAGCCAATAACTACCTGGCGAACGGCCTGAAAGACGTGCGCCGGGTTCCCTACTCCCAGGCGCTGAAGGCCGGCACTACGCACCGGTACGACTACGTTTCGGATTATGTTAACAACTTGGGCGCGGTTGTTGATCTCGAAGCTATTGCCGCTTCCGGCTTGAAGCTCGCAGTTGATCCGCTTGGAGGCGCAGGTGTTGCCTATTGGCCTCGTATCGCCGAGCAGTACCGCCTCAACTTGGAAGTCGTCAACACCCTCGTTGATGCGACCTTCCACTTTATGACCCTGGACTGGGACGGCAAGATCCGTATGGACTGCTCTTCTCCTTACGCGATGGCAAGCCTGATTGCGCTCAAAGACCGTTTCGACGTTGCTTTCGCTTGCGACACCGACCACGACCGCCACGGCATTGTCACGCCCAGCGCCGGGCTGATGAATCCGAACCATTACCTAGCCGTAGCAATCGACTACCTGTTTCAAAACCGCCCGCACTGGAAAGGCGAAGCGGCTGTCGGCAAAACGCTCGTGAGCAGCAGCATGATCGACCGCGTTGCCGCCCATCTCGGCAGGAAGTTGGTGGAAGTGCCGGTCGGCTTTAAGTTCTTTGTGGACGGCCTGCTCGATGGAACCATGGGTTTCGGCGGCGAAGAAAGCGCGGGCGCATCGTTTCTCAGCCGCGACGGATCGCCCTGGAGCACCGATAAGGACGGTCTCATCATGGGTCTATTGGCGGCGGAAATCACTGCCAAGACGAAAATCGACCCCGGCCGATACTACCGCAACCTGACAGCCCAATTCGGCGACCCCGTGTACGAGCGCATCGACGCTCCCGCTTCGCCCGAAGAAAAGGCCATTCTGGGCAAGCTGTCCCCTGAACAAGTCTCTGCAAAGGAGTTGGCGGGCGACCCTATTGAAGCCATGCTCACCACTGCCCCCGGCAATAACGCGCCCATTGGCGGCTTGAAGGTAACAACGAAGAACGGCTGGTTCGCCGCGCGTCCTTCCGGAACGGAAAACGTTTATAAGATCTACGCCGAAAGTTTTCTCGGCAAAGACCATCTACAGCGCATTCAAAAGGAAGCGCAGGCTTTAATCTCCAAAACCTTTGAAAAAGCAGCCGTCGCCAAATTCCATTGATCGGGCGTTGTTACACTGCAAACGAATGCAGTTCGAGGGTGTGACACGGCGAACAATACTCGCCAGGACTGTGGCAGGACTTACCGGAGCGCCGCTGGTAAATGCGCTGGCGCAAGGTGTTTCCAACCGGGCCGTCAAAGCTCAGCCCCGAGGCAAAGCGTCTGGTTTGCCCTTTAACGCCTGCTTTACGGATGTTGCGGAACAGTCGGGCTTGCGTGCGCCCGTCATTTATGGAGCCGCCGACCATAAGACCTACATTATTGAAACTGTCGGCTGCGGCTGCGCCTTTATCGATTACGACAACGACGGCTGGCTCGATATCTTCATCCTGAGCGGAACGCTGCTGGAAGGCGCGCCTGAAGGGGCCACGAACCGCCTTTACAAGAATAATCGTGACGGCACCTTTACGGACGTCACCGAAAAAGCGGGCTTGAAACGCGTCGGCTGGGCCTCGGCAGTAGCGGTCGGCGATTACAACAACGACGGCTTTGAAGACCTGTTTATTACGTACTACGGCCAGAATGCGCTGTATCACAACAACGGGGACGGCACTTTTACAGACGTTACCGAAAAGTCCGGCCTGCTGCATGGGGATAAACGCTGGGGTTCCGGCTGCACCTTTGTGGATTACGACCGCGACGGCCGTTTGGATCTATTCGTCGCTAACTACCTTGACTTCGATCCGCAAAAAATCCCCAAGCCTGGAGACAGCGCCTTCTGCAACTGGAAAGGCGTACCGGTCAACTGCGGGCCGCGCGGATTGCCGCCGGGTTTCGTAACGCTGTACCACAACAACGGCGACGGCACCTTTACGGACGTTAGCGCCAAGTCCGGCGTATCGAAAGCCAAAGGCAGCTACTGCATGACTACCGCCGCCGCCGATTTTGACAACGACGGCTGGCCCGACATCTATGTTGCCTGCGACTCCACCCCCAGCTTTCTTTTCAAAAACAACCACGACGGAACTTTTACCGAGATTGGCCTGGAAAGCGGAGTGGCCCTGAACGAAGACGGCATGGAGCAGGCCGGCATGGGATTGGGCATCGGCGACTACAATCTGGACGGCAATCTCGACATCCTGAAAACCCACTTCGCCGACGATACCGTGATCCTGTACCGCAACGACGGAAAAGGCAACTTCGAGGATGTGACAAACTCAGCGGGCCTCGGCGTGGAAACGCGTTTCATCGGCTGGGGCGCGGGGGTCTTCGACCCCGATAATGACGGCTATCCCGATCTGTTTTGGGTGACCGGCAGCGTATATCCGGAGATTGAAAAGACCCTGCCTGCTTATCCCTTTAAGAGTCCGCGCATTCTGTTCCGCAA
>CAXTWT010000188.1:0-3596 GCA_964247955.1 uncultured Bryobacteraceae bacterium | reverse complement strand
ACCGGCACGCAGGCATTTCCGAAGCGGCCCGCCTAGTACATATTCATAGATACCTCTTGCACGATACAATCCAATGGGTTACCATTGCTGCACAGAGTGTGTTCAGGGGTGAATGTGCCAATTCTGGCTCAGTGTTTATGCGGGACAGGCGCATCTCCCCTCCGCTATGTTTTTGAGGAGAGTGGGTCTTTCATGAAAACAAGAATTATGGGGCTTTGGGCGCTGCTGTTGTTGCTAAGCGCCTGCATAATCGCGCAGGAAATCTACGCCACTTTGACGGGATCAGTTTCCGATCCAACTGGGGCCGTCGTGCCGGGCGCCTCCGTCACGGTTCATAACAACGATACGAATACGGATGTTCGAACAGTGACAACAGATGCCAGCGGTAACTACACGGTCACAAACCTGCCAGCGGGCAATTACACCGTTACCGTAAAAAGCTCAGGCTTCAAGGCATATAGCGCCGGTAGTGTTATTCTTCATGTGGCCGAGAAGCGCAGCCTTCCCGTGGAACTGCAAACCGGGCAGATTACCGAAACAGTAAACGTTACGGAGACAACGGTGCCAGTTCAAACAGCAACTGCGGCGCAAATGGGAACCATTACAGGTACGCAGGTCCGAGAGCTTCAGTTGAATAACCGGAATTTTGAGCAACTCGTGACATTACAGCCGGGTGTGGCAAGCGCCCTGCCTGACGTTGTTGGTTTCGGCTTAAGCAACTCGACAACCATATCTGTGAATGGCGCGCGGTCCACTTCGAATAATTGGACAGTAGACGGCGCTGACATCAACGACAGCGGTTCCAATGGAACCCTTTTGAACGTGCCCAGTGTTGATGCTATTCAAGAGTTCACGCTAGGCCGCAGCAACTATGACGCGCAATACGGCCGCAGCGGCGGAGGCCAAGTGCTTGTCGCCACCAAGTCCGGCACCAGCCAATTCCACGGCGATGCCTATGAATTTGATCGCAACGACATCTTCAATGCTAACGATTTCTTCAGTAATACGGTCGGCAGAAAAAAGCCGCCGTTGCGTTACAACGATTTTGGATTTACAATTGGCGGTCCAGTTTTTATTCCGAAGCTGTATAAGCAAAGCGAATCCAAAACCTTTTTCTTCGTTTCCGAAGAGTGGCGCAAAACGGGTAATCCCACTACAACAATTGCTACCGTGCCGACCGCCGCTCAATTGGCTGGTACTTTTGCGGGCACTCAATTGAACGCGGCATCAGCGCCGGCAGGTTGCGTCACTTATATAGCCGCAACCAATACCTCACAAATTAATCCTTCCTGCTTCAGCCGCAACGCGCAGACCTATATCGCGAATGTTTACTCCAAGTTTGCGGGCAACGCAGCAAACGGGACACAGTACATCACGAACTTCGTCAACAAACAAAACTACCGGCAGGATCTGGTCCGGCTCGACCAAAACATCACCGATAAAATCCACCTGTTCGGCCGATTCATACAGGATGTCGTGCCGACTACGGAGGTAGGCGGCTTGTTTGCCGGCAGCCCGTTACCCGGCATTTCTTCAACCGCCACCAATGCTCCCGGCAAAAACGTGGTTGCGAATGTATCATGGACAATTTCGCCCACGGTCGTGAACGAAGCTTCGTTTAACTACTCCTGGGGCGCTATTAACAGCAACATCACGGGCATTATCAATTCACCCGCCTTTCTCGGCGCGCTCTCCGGCGGATTGCCTTATTCCGACCCTTATGGCCGCATTCCCGGCGTTGGCGGCAGCGGCGTCTTTACCGGTGTTTCGATTCCCTCAGCCCCGTACTTCGAGAGAAATATTGATAAGAACGTCTACGATAATTTTTCCAAAACGGCAGGCAATCACACGATCCGCGCCGGTATCAGCGTCCAATGGATGACAAAAACGGAAAACGGTCCGAATCCCACCAATGGCAGCTTCACGTTCCGCAATGCTTTCGGCAATCCGGCATTTGCTAACTTTTTGCTGGGAGATGCGACACAGTTCACCCAGTCCAGCCGGGATATCATTCCCCATTTAAATTACTTGAACTTCGAGGCTTATGCTCAAGATGACTGGAAAGTGACGCCTAAATTTACCTTAAATCTCGGTCTCCGGTATAGCTACTTCCCGTCTCCCGGAGACTCAAACAATGTTCTGAACAATTTCGATCCGCTCCTGTACAGCGCGGCAGCGGCTCCGCTGGTTGACCGGGCAACCGGCAACTTTGTGGCCGGTCAGGCGGTAACACCAGCCAACTATGTCAATGGCCTCATCTTTCCTACAGGTAACGCCTGCGCCAACGCTCAGAAGATAGCAGCAGTCGGCTGTTCTCCTTACGGATCAACGGTAAACCCCAATTCAAATTACAACTTCGGCCCGCGTTTCGGTTTCGCTTGGGACCCTTATGGAAATGGGAAAACCGCCATTCGTGGCGGCTACGGCGTCTATTATGACCGGACACTCAATGGAATCTGGGAACAAAACGCATTCGGCGATCCTCCGCTCGTGCAATCCGTGCAGATTATTAATCCAAACTTTGATAATCCAACTTCCGGCACGACAGCGGCCCGGCTTGGCCCTATTAATCTGACCGCGACGGGAACTCCCACATTCAAGGTTCCTTCTTATCAGGACTTCAACTTCTCTATTGAACAGCAAATCCTGCAGAATACCGTTCTCCAGGTTGCCTATGTAGGCACCCTGGGACGGCATTTGTTGGGGGATTTGGATATTAACCAAGTGCCGCTCGCAGTCCGAGCAGCAAATCCCACTGCGAGTGTAAATGCGCTTCGTCCTTACCTTGGCTATGCCGAAATTACGACCCGGGCTCCGCTGTTTAACAGCAATTACAATTCGCTGCAAGTTTCCCTCAACCGCAGAGTAGCCAATGGGTTAACCCTAGGTATTGCTTACACCTGGTCCAAAAATTTGGCGAATAATCCGTCTGATCGTGGCAGCGGAATTTATGACACTTATAACTTCCGGCAGGATTATGGTCCGCCTTCTATCAATACGCCGCATATCTTTATCGCTAATTATGTTTATGATCTGCCCTTCTTCAAGGATCAGCGTGGCGTTGTCGGCCATCTCCTTGGAGGCTGGGAGATTTCCGGAATTACACGAGTGCAATCCGGATCGTCCCTGACCATAACCCAGTCGAATGATCCATTTAATGCCTCGGATTGGAGCAATGCGCCGGGAACCTATCCAGGCGGCATCGGCATTGATCTGGCACCTTCTGTCTCACCACGGCCCAGTCTGGTTCCCGGTGCATCTTTGACTGGCGCAGGTAACCGCTTCCAGTGGTTCAACACCGCCGCGTTTACAAATGCCATCGGCCAGTTTGGAAATGCAGGGCGAGGTTTACTGTTAGGTCCTGGCCTGCAGAATTGGGACATGTCGGGAATCCGCAATTTCAAAATCGGTGAACGCTTCAGCCTGCAGTTCCGTGGCGAACTCTTCAACATCTTCAACCACACTAACTTTAGTAGTGTTGGTACTAGCCTTAATAACGCCAACTTTGGACAGCTCCTGAGTGCTCACAACCCACGCGTTGTTCAGCTCGGCCTCAAGTTGTATTTCTAGTACTTGGTTGTTTTTTCTCATTTCAA
>CAXTWT010000187.1:0-9488 GCA_964247955.1 uncultured Bryobacteraceae bacterium | reverse complement strand
ACTTACTTGCTACGTTCCGGAGCCGTTTCCTGTGCTGCCCGGCTTCTAGGGACCGTCTTCTGCATTGCCCCTGATAGCAAGAGCGTTGGGTTTAAGGGCTTCAAACAAGTCTGGATAAAGAAGTAAGACAACATCCGATTATTCGGGTTGGCGCTTGTTCAATCAAGCTGAAGCGCGGTAACTTCCGAGAAATCGATTCCAGGCCGGCCGTCACGAGCTTCGCAAATCTGCTCGAGCTGTTGCCAGATTGCCTTCACCGCAGGTGGTGCGTGATCTGGAATATCAGGGCTCTTCCACGTAAAGACTTCCACGAAATAGGGTCGTCCCTTCTCGTCCGAGCCACGAAGTACCACGTGCGGCCGGTCCAACACAAAACCAAGCCGTTTATATAGCGCCCAAGCCTCCACACTCAACTTGGCGTATTCCGCTTCGTGTCCGGGCTTTACATGAGCAACGCTGTGAATGGTTTCGGTGCCTGAGCTTGGAAGCTGAGCAGCAGCCACAGCGATGGCCAGAATGCAAACAGAGATCATTAGCGTTCTGAATTTCATATTCCCGATCATCACAGAACAATCGAGCCTTTTGCTTTTCGAATCTTGCTAAATTTGCTTGGCGGTACACCGTAGTGACAGTGGAAGAGATTGCTGAAAGCTGCCAAGCTTTCGAAGCCGGTGGTGATGCAAATCTCCGTGACACTCAAGTCGGTCTCGCCCAGAAGCTTCGCCGCCCTTTGCAGCCGTTGTCGGGTGAGATATCGATGCGGACTTTCGCCGAAGGCTTGGGCGAATGTGCGATGGAAGTGGAACGGCGAAAGACAAGCCGCCGCGGCCACATCCTTCAGTCTAATAGGCTCGGAAAGCGAGGAGAGCAGAAAATCGCGACCCTTCAGCAATCGCCTGTAAAGTTCCACGCGAGTTGCCTTACGCAGAGCGGGAAGGCGCGCAATTCTTTGGATAGTGTCGCCCCGCCCTAACACCAGCATCTCGCCTGCCAAAAGAAAGTTTTGATCCCACTCCACTCGGGATATGCGCCCCACGCTTAGCTCCGTATGGAAGCGTCTTATAAAACTCATAAACCAACTATCCGCCGACTCGATGCGGGTGAAGAAATCGACCGTGCCCGGACGGGGTGGATGCGGCAAGTCCAGCAACACATCGGACGAGGTCACCTTGGCATGGTGGATTTCTTCCACGAAGCCGCGTTGGAAAAATAAGCAGAACGTCGTCACCGGGCAAAGGGAGTCAATCGTAATTGTGTACCGCTGGCGGTCGTTGAGTATAAGCCAGCTATCTTCGTTCACTACAAATCGACGGTTTTCCGTCTCCCATACCGCCGTGCCCTTCACGACGCTCTTGGCCGAGAGGCAGCCTTCAAAACCGGGCACGTAGTAGCGTGTTCCGCGGCCGGAAAGAACTGCGTTCTCCTCACCAAGCCGCTCACCGGGCGGATTTACTGGCAACACGAACCTAAATTACTTGTTTTGAAGCACCTTTGTCAAACTCACTCCCTGTAACAGCTCCCAGGACACACCTTCAAGTGGCGTGAAAATTCGGGTGAGTCGGTTGGCAATTTCGGAAAGCTTCCTGTGTAACCGGTAGTGTTAAGCGGTAAGTACCACTGCGCGTCGGCTCCATGCCTTCACAATGGTGTTTACATTGCGAGACAGAGGCTGCATTGAATCGATCTCCACATTGTACCGGCAGAACGAATGAGTTTTGAGATGGTAGAGCGCTTCGCCCATCTGCCGATCTCCCCGTAATCGCTCTCTTCGTTCCAACTCGGCGAGAGGCGCATGTACCCCGACCCAAAAAGTGTCGAACGGGGCGAGCAGTTTTGCAAGATCATCGGCCCATGATTGTTCCTCCACAATGTGTTCGACGAGAAGGTCAATCCCAGCGCTCGCGAAGGCCGGGATGGACCGATGAAACCCGTCGAAAAATCTTTGTCTCTCCGCCCACCGCATTGTCGGGTCCAACTGACGAAAGCCTGTATCGGCTAATTGATCGGACGCGTAATAACAAAATTGCGGCTCCAATTGTGTCCGGAGCGCTTTGGCGAGCGTGGATTTCCCGGCACTGGAAGTTCCATTAAGAAATATGATCCGCCCTGATGGGCGACAATTTAAATTGACGGTCGTGTTGCCTCAACGACAAATGTTACCGCATCTTCAACGTAAAGGAAGGTTGAAAGAAGTTCACATACAGTTGCGAAGCATCCTAGAGGTGTGCGAGCGTTTGGGCCGCCTGCACTCCTTCGAGCCATCATAGCCGATCAGCTGCCGCGCCGTTGTTCTGTTCGATCCAGGCCTGATCGTTTTTTCGGTAATAAAAACGGTGAGTCAATGCGCCCGCATAGAAGCCCCGTATACAGGCGTGGTAATGCGCTTCAAAGCATCACGGTCAATATCGCTGCCGGAGGGTATAGTCGGCTACGGCTTTGAGATCGCCCGTCACTTGGTTAGGATGGAGATGGCCCACGGCCCGAGTTACACCGCTGCTGTCAAAGCTGTCCGGTATCCTGCCGCCGCAACCTGGTCCGCTAGATCCTGTACCCAGTCCGAAAGTCCAAAGATCTCGTGAATGATTAGAACGACCGGAGTTTTATTCTTCGACTCAGGGTAGGCGACAAACGTCTCAACCGCGCGACCGTTACTTTTTACCGTGACCCACTCGCGATGGCGCGGCGATTTTTCAACTGCTGACGGGCCCAGTCACGGGCCGGGAGGCACCCTGCCCCTACAAGGAGTAAAGCGAAGATTTTTTGTAATGTTCTTTTAGACAATAGTACGATTTGTGCAGGGATGTCCTATGCCGTCAAAGTTGAGTATGCCCACGAGCGCAAGATTCGCCAGCGAAACAAGACGTATTATCGGGTAGCGCATTGGCCCATCTGGATCTGGGTATTCTTTCTTGCTCCGGGACCGCTCACCTTTGATTTGTTTGCGCATGGCGGCAGCGTACGCAACCTGTTCTGGCTTCTCTTTGTGATGATTGGGACGGGCGTTGCCGGTTTGTATGGGCAATTGCCGGGCGTGGAACCTCGTCCCTACATACTTCGCTTTTGCGAAGACAAGCCGAACCCGCTTTACCGGCGCGTTTGTTACACATTTGCCTGGAACGCTCTGCTGAACTTTGCTCTTTTAAATTTTTTGGGCTTGATCCTCGCAGTTGCGACGGGCCGTTGGGAACTGCATCACGTTTACGCGCGCGGCTATTTCCCGGTGTTTGCTGCGGTTCTCGCCGGAGGAATTTTCGGGATTTGGCCGCGTATTCGAAGCTCTACCAAGGGGGAAGGGGTTGAAAGGCGTTACTTCTACGGCGCAGTATGGGCCGTCACCGGTGCGCAGGCGCTGCTGCTGTTATTGTGGAAGACATTGCCGAAGACACATGCGACAGATATCGTGAAACTGGTTGGTTTTGCGGGTGTGCTTGGCTTAATCGGCTTGCTCGCCGCCTTCGGCCTGCTTCCCCGGACGCGCCCGATTCTTCCGGGTGAATTGATGGTAGCGGATTAGTTACTCGTACTGTCTTGATATTTCTTGCCCTCATTGCCGGTCTTGTTACTATTGGCGCCTCTTACGGGAGTTGGGCCGCGTATCGCGATCGCAAACGTTTGCAGCCGCCGGGACGCTTTGTTCCTGTGGGACGCAGCGCACTGTATTTGCATGAGCAGGGGCAGGGAAGCCCGACGGTCCTGCTCGAATCCGGCCTTGCGGCGAGTTCCTTAAGCTGGGCTTTGGTGCAGCCGCAAGTGGCCGAATGGACGCGCGTTTGCAGCTATGATCGGGCCGGGTTCGGCTGGAGTCGCCCGTTTTCTCAGCCTCGTACCGTTCAGAATGTCGTTGCCGACCTCCATGCTCTTTTGCGGAATGCAGAGATACCGTCCCCTTACATTCTGGTGGGCCACTCATACGGCGGCCTTTTAGTGCGGGCCTTTGCACACCTATATCCAGGTAACGTCGCCGGCATTGTTCTCGTTGACCCGGTATCACTTCGGTACTGGTCCGATTGCGGGCCGAGCGACCGGAAACGGCTGCGTACCGGAGCAAGGCTGTCTCGTCGCGGCGCGCTGCTGGCGCGGCTTGGAATTGTTCGCCTTGCGCTGGCGTTGCTGGCGCAGGGACGCACGCGCTTACCGCAGTTCATTGCACGGACCAGTTCGGGAAAGGCCAATCAGCTCATTGCGAGGCTGACCGACGAAGTTCGAAAGCTTCCGCCGGATGTGTGGCCGCTGCTGCGAGCGCACTGGAGTCGTTCCTACGGCTTTCAAACGATGGCAGCCTACTTGGAAAATCTGCCGCGAAACGCAGGGCAAGCCAGCCGGATGCCCGTTCCCCCGGAAATTCCCTTGACAGTTCTTTCTGCGGCGAATGCTACCGACCGCGAGCTAGAGGAGCGCGAGACTTGGGTATCAGAAAGTCGCCGGGGCTGCCATATCCATTTGGATAATGGCGGACACTGGATTCAACTGGAGCATCCACGAATGGTGATCGCTGCCATTCGCGATCTGGTGAACTCCCTCCAGGATCAAAAGTGATTTTCCCGCATCTTACACGTTTATAAGCCCATCATATGTTTAAATGAGAGTTACTCCTAGCGCTTTCTACTTTGTTTTGGGCTTCGTGCCGTTTCGCGATGCCTCCGCTAGCTTTGAGTCCTAAGGTTTGAACAAGGAGTGATCTCGTTTTGAACGCCATTCTTGCCAATGAGCCTGTTATTGTAAAGGAACATGCGGAGTTGGACGATTCGCTGGTTCGTCCTTTAGTTCGAGATCTGCACAAGGTAAACCGCCCGATCTTCTGGGCGGATCTGCTGCTGTCATGTCTCGTGGGGTGGGCTGCCTTTGCAGCAGCGGTTCTGCTTCCGGCGTTCTCTTGGCCCGCGATAGGTGCCGCCATTGTGGCTGTGTTTTGCTTGTATCGCGGTCTTTGCTTTATCCACGAGATCAGCCACCAAAGCGCTCGTACGCTGCCGGGTTTTGAAGCCGCTTACAATGTTTTGGTCGGCTTCCCTTTTCTGATGCCCTCCTTTGTGTATGTGGGCGTGCATCAAAGCCATCATAAAGTGAGCATTTACGGAACAGAGGGCGATCCGGAATATCTGCCGTTTGCCCGATCCTGGTTGATGACGACCTCCTTTGCGCTCCAAAGCTTTTTCATTCCGGTGATCCTGCTTCTGCGATTTTTGGTGCTAACGCCCATTGGCTTGCTTTCTCCCCGCTTTCATCGCCGGCTGGTAGTTCACGCCTCATCCTTGACGATGAACGTGAAGTATCGCCGCGAGGCTACGGGCGAGTTGGTAGAAAAAGCGCGTAATCATGGCGCGATCATTTTTCTACTGTGGGGAACATGTATTGCGCTCATAGCGGCTGGCGTTCTCCCGTGGCGGGTTCTCGCTGTCTGGTTTGTTGTTTGCTCGATTACGAGTTTTATCAACACTTTGCGGACATTGGGCGCGCATGCTTATGAAAGCGACGGCAAACCCATGGACCGGATGGCTCAATTGCGCGATTCCATTGATACGCCCGGCGCTTTCTGGACAGAGCTGTGGGCTCCGGTTGGGCTGCGCTACCATGCGCTGCACCATTACTTTCCCGGTATTCCTTATCACAATCTTCCGGAAGCGTATCACCGTTTAGTCAACAGTCTTCCGCTTGGGGAACAGTATCACAAGATGAGCAGCCCAAGCCTGCCCCATTCGCTGGGAGCGCTGCTTCGAAAAGGTTTGGGTCTTTTCACGCGACCCTAAGTCTTCCTGTTACAGGATTCATGCACTTCGGGATCATCAGCCCGCCCGTTTCCGGTCACATTCACCCCTTCGGCGCGCTCGGACGTGAGTTGATTGCTCGGGGGCATCGAGTGACGTTTCCCCATATGCCTGATCTGGCAGATCGGGTGCAGCGGGAAGGTCTGGAGTTTCTGCCGATGGGCGAAACGGACCATCCGTTAGGATCGTTGCCTGCCAGTTTGAATCAATTGGCGCAACTGAGCGGGCTTGCGGCGCTGCGATTTACCATCAAGGCAATCAGCAAGACCACGGAGATGATCTGCCGCGATGCGCCCGAGGTCATTCGCCGCTCAGACATTGAAGCGCTGCTGGTTGACCAGACGGAACCGGCAGGCAGTTCGGTAGCCGACTATCTCGGCATCCCTTTTGTGACGATTTGCAATGCTCTCGTCATGTCTTCTGACGCACAAGTCCCTCCTCCTTTCACTTCTTGGAACTACAGTCGAAGCCCGTGGGCTCGCGTGAGAAATGGGATCGGCTACCGTATTAGCCGCCAGATTATGCGGCCTGTCGAGCGGGTGGTTCAGTCTTATCGCCTCCGTTGGAATCTGCGAAAGTACGCCACGCCGGAAGATTCATTTTCGAGCTTGGCGCAAATCAGTCAACAGCCCCAAGCGTTTGACTTTCCTCGCCGAAACTTACCCCATTGCTTCCACTACGTAGGACCGCTTAGGCACTCCCACCGGCCAGTGCCGTTCCCCTGGGACAAATTGGACGGCCGCCCGTTAGTTTATGCGTCTTTGGGAACACTTCAGAACCAGAAAGAACACGTGTTCCGATCTTTCGCAGAAGCCTGCCGGAACCTGAATGTGCAATTGGTCATCACTCATGGCGGCGGTCTCCCCGAACAAGCGGCTTCGTCTTTTCCCGGAAATCCGATTGTGGTCAGCTACGCCCCTCAATTGGAAGTTTTGGCGAAAGCCAGCCTCACCCTAACCCACGCTGGTTTAAACACGGTGCTGGATTCCCTGGCATGCGGGGTTCCGCTTGTGGCCATTCCGATCACCTACGAACAACCGGCTATCGCCAGCCGAATTTGTTGGACAGGCGTTGGAGAGGTGTTGGCCTTGAAAGATCTCAGCATTCCCCAATTGAGAAGAGCCATCGAGCTTGTACTGCAAAATCCCAGCTACGCTTCTCATGCCCGGCGCATCCGGCAGGCAATTGCCGAATCGGGCGGTGTTCATGCGGCAGCAGATATCATCGAAAAATCGCTTAAAATCGGTTGATCTATTCCGCGATTTAAATTTCTGCTGTTAGGTAAACCCGAGTTTTAAATCTGTTTTAATAAATAAAGCAAGAATTATCCGATATAATAAATCAGTGTAAATATCTCTTCGGAGGAAGACGGTTATATGCGACTAAGACACTCATTTTTGGCTGGTCTGCTGGCGGTACCGGCATTCTTGTTTACCAGCGCGGCTACAGCTACGCCTGTTACGGGTCAAGCAAACATAGCTGGCAATGTGAATGTGAATGCAACCAGCATCACTTTCGAGCCAACTTTCACCACAACGGCTGGTGCTGCGGAAACAGGCTCCTTTGCGGGACTGACAGGCGGCGCCATTCAGAGCTTGACTGGCGGACCTACAACCGGAAACACGTCTGTCCCAGGATTTGTTACTTTCCTTACGGGATTATCTGCTCCAGTTACATTTGATCTAACATATGTTGCTCCTGGAGTTGGGAACTTAGCTGACTGCGGCAGTGCAGCGCTGGGGGCTGAGTGTACTCCTTTAGGATCACCATTCACTCTGTTCCAGATTTCAAGCAACACAGTTGTGGCTTCCTTGCAGTTTAACGGCAATGCTTATACAGGAACATCTGCTACCGGAAGCACCCCCATCGTCAGTGTTTTTTCTACCCAGACGGCTCTCAATGGCACGATCCCTGCGATTTACACTCAGTTAGCTTTGGGGCAGACATTAACCGGAATTACTTACTCTGCCTCTTTTAGTAGTGCTGCCACTGTGCCGGAACCCGCTCCCTGGTTGTTGATAGGTATCGGGTTAATGGGCGCTGGTCTGGCTGCCCGTCGCCAACTTTGCAACTAAATTAAGCTTTTAGTTTCGGGTTTCTTTTTGGCCGGAATCTCCAAAGGGTTCCGGCTTTTTTTATCTCCTTTCGTTTCATTAAGAAACGAAAACAGGGGTCAAGTGCAAAAATTTACTTTGTTCCGGTATGAATTCGCTAGTAAGCGTCATGCAAACAGCGTCCTGAGTAGAAGCAATAACCGGAGTCTTCTTCAAAGTGCCCTTTAATTGATCAATGAGGGGCAGAAATCTCTGCGCAGGCGTGCGGTAGTCGAACCGGAGCAGTTCCATGGTGCATTCGTATTCAGGATCGTTATAAGACGGCAGGGCTTCTCCATCCAACTCGAAGCTTGTGCCGCCCAACCGGCGCAGCATAGAGGAAGAGCTGTGCCGAACCGTTGCCGTACAGGAACCTATTGATCCGCCCCACATCTGACCAAGCGCAAAGGAACCTACTAATATTTCGAGTGCTGCCCGGGTTCCCCGCCACTCCTCTGCTAATGCCCAACCCCCCACTTCAACATAGGAAAGCTTCTGTTCCCGTGCGTGCCGCAAATCTGTCTCCACTGCCTTGCGCACCCGATCGGCCCACGATGGGTCTTTCGCGATAGCTGATTGCGAAATCCGCAAACGACGATACGAAACGCCGCTTGGATGCACCAGATATTTGGCGCAACCAATCACTTCATTCGCTTCGTCCACTAAAAGCAAGTGCCAGCTTTGCTCGTCAGCATGCATATGGAACCTGCCCTCACGATCTAAATCACAGGACTTGATGGCGTTATCTTTCAGGTACACCTGGCCTCGGAGTCTTTGCATTGATGCCAAATAATGGTCATAAAGTTGCTCATCAAAAGTTGTGCGAGCAAATTCACCGTTGTAACGCACTTGGGAAGGGGCGAGAAGCTGAAATGAACAGTGTTGTCCCATGACGGATATAATCCTTGACTTCGGGTCTAAATTCTTTGTCTACTTATCGGCAGATCCGACCACAGCTTTAGCGCAGTCCTGGTATATAGGTAAGGCGGGCGAATAAACACTTTTCATTATTGTATACCGGTTACATATAAGAGACCAAGAAACTTTGCCGCCAGCGTGGAATATTTAACTGATTAATACGGGTGATTAATTAATAAGTGTATTGGGGGTCTGAAATTCTTACATGTCCGCTGCTGCAATAGCTGGTCCACTTGGAAGCACAGACCAAGTCGTCCTAAGATGGTCCGACAACTCGGAACTACCTGTACGGGAAGAGACGGTAGAAATCCTGGAATCATGCTTTCCTGAATCTATCGTTCGCAGTTCTCTTCAGGTCAGTGAAGAAACTTACGTATACCTTATAGGAAAAGATTATACCGGAAATGGAATTATCCAGTCTTGCCGCAGCGAAGGAAATGAATTTATCCTTACAATTCTTATGACTTCGGACTTTCCCCTTCCTGAGCTTTCGATAAAACCTGATCCGGGCGTATTTGCTATTGATGAGTTTTTGACAGAAGAGGAAGAACTGAAGATCCTCGAAAGCTTGAGAGGCGGCATGTAAACGCAGTTATGATAAGCGCGTAGGAACGCGAACTTCAACTTTCACTAGTCATTAAACACGAGTCCCCCTGGAGCAATCCAGGGGGACTCTTTTTGGTTTCTTATTGAGCCTCCTTCTTCCCTGTCA
>CAXTWT010000186.1:0-9574 GCA_964247955.1 uncultured Bryobacteraceae bacterium | reverse complement strand
CGCGCGGCTGTCGAGGAAGGCATCGTTCCCGGCGGCGGCGTGGCGCTGCTCCGCGCCGGTAAGGTTCTTCAGAACCTGAAGGCGGAAGGCGACGAGCAAATCGGCATCGACATCATCCGTAAGGCGTCTGAAGAACCGCTTCGCCAGCTTTCCGGCAACGCCGGCTACGAAGGCGCAATCATCATCGAGAAGGTTCGCTCCAACGAGGACGCCAACTTCGGTTTCAATGCGGCCAGCGGCCAATTTGAAGACCTGGTGAAGTCCGGCGTGATCGATCCGACGAAGGTGACCCGTTCGGCTCTGCAACATGCCGCTTCCATCAGCGCGTTGATGCTGACCACGGAAGCGATGATTGCCGAGATTCCCGAGAGGAAGTCTGCGGCTGCTCCAGCCCCCGGCCACGGCCCGGACATGGATTATTAATCTTAAGTCCATTTCGGAAGTTAGTTTGTCAGCCCGCCTGGCTCCTTCGGGAGTCCGGCGGGCTTTTTGTATTGTTTGAGCTATTTCCCGATCACACCCCTTATAACTTGCTTCGCGTATAGTAGAGCCAGAAGCACATGGCTGATCCCGCTATGGATTCACCACTTGTCGAAGTTCAAGTGCCCGAACCACTCCGCTCCGCTCTCCTCGGCAGAGTGGGATCGCTGTCTCGCTGGGGTTGGGAGGCTTTGGTGCTGGAAGCTGTCCGTGAAGGATTGCTTTCGCGGGGACAAGGGGGCGAGTTGCTGGGTCTGAGCTTCCACAAGCGGGAAGCTTTTTTTGTCCAACGAGGACTGACCTATGACCTGTCAGAAGACGAACTCCAGCGCGAACGAGTTGAGGCGGAGCGAATCTATGGCCAGTGACTTCTCCCACTAAACCGGGAGTGGTCTCGGATACAGGACCAGTTAACTACCTTTTGCAGATCGAGCAGATTGAGTTGCTGCCCCAGTTAGTGGGACGTGTATGGGCGCCAACGGCTGTAGTGGCGGAACTGACGGACCGGGCCGCTCCCGAACGCGTGCGGCGTTGGATAGCACATGCGCCTGACTGGTTCCTTGTCCAGGAACCGTCCTCACCATTAGAACCAAGAACTGGCGGGGCTGGCGAACGAGCGGCTATTGTATTAGCACGGGAGCGGAAATTACCTTTTCTTTGCGATGAAGCCGCGCGGCGAACCGCACGGCGTGAAGGGTTGCTCGTTTCAGGCACGTTGGGCGTACTGCAACAGGCGCATGCCCGAAGACTGATTGAGATCGTGCCCGTTATGGAAAACCTGCTCCGCTCCACCAACTTCTATTTAAGCGATGCTTTGGCTCAGCGCATCATCGCGGAAGCGGAGGCGATGCGCAGTTTGGGAGATCACCGTTGACACTCCCCACGGCTAGAGCCAGGGATTCTCATTCTTGCTCGATCAACCCTTGTGGGCTAATTCCGCTTACTGAGTTCCGGGAACCGTTATCGACCCCATGTCCGGGAGCCGAATCAGCGATCAAGGCTGACAGCCCGCCGGGCTCCTTCGGGAGTCCGGCGGGCTTTTTGCGTTAACTGATGTACTTTTTGATAACGCCACTTTTCATGCGCAATTGGAAATTCGGATTGGGTCGACGAAGAGAAAGGGTTTGTACTCCGAGGTGGGCCCTCGACAAACTGTGCGGTATTCCTCGCACACGGGTGCCAAGGGGGTTCAGGATCAACTTCCCGTGCTACGCGGCGGGTCGGCTCTTGGTTCTCCGCCGGTGTACTGATAGCAGATACATGCCCTGATACCCTATACGAGAATACCTGTATGAGTGATGCGCCAAACCCGTCAGAGTTGCATGCCAAGGCGGAGCAGAACCGCTTGAACTTTCTATTAACGGATCTGGCGCTCTGTTTTACTTTTGCCGATCTGGTCAGAACAGAACTGACAATGGGCGACCGGGAAGCGGCCCAACGGGTTCTCGCGAAGGCTGAAGACGGATACGCCACGATTACCCGCTTCTTGCCGGAGGTGGAAAACGCTGAGCAGCAAGAAGAAGTAAGGCGGAAGTTAAACGATCTTCGCACAACGCTGGACGGCATCCAGCACGAACTTCAGCCCTAAACTAGGGAAAGTGTTAGGGCTTAGGGCATTGAAACAATTCTGGTGCTTCGTTCGCCTGGTAGGGCGTTCATCCTCCGGCAAGAGCGGTCGCCCCCCTTCTTGCCCACATCCACTCAAAACGCCTGATTGGGATTTACACACAAACGCCAAGTGGGACGGGAAGGGCCAGAACGGTGGAAACGTAGGCAGCTTGCCAAAGCCCAGTGAAGGGAGAACAGAAATGAAAAAGGTCAGCACGTTTGCCGTCCCAGACTGGCCAAGAATGACGCAAGGCTGACCTAGCAGGAGACTATGTTCGTGATGCATCAGAGACAAGTTCTTCCGCTTCTTACACAATAGCGAAAACAGCACGAATTTTTTAGCTTGGTATAACCCTAGTTTTAGTAAAAATCTACCCGGGGCAGCCCTGGAAAACAAAGAGCAAGGGCCGTGTTATGAAGTGCGCCTCTTTCGGGCACGGAAAACAGTCTGCTCGCTGGTAGGACGTATCAGAACTGGCTCACAAGGAATAACATCATGGTGATCGGGGCAGGGAAATCAACGGGTTCAGAGCAGCAAATGGTTACTTCGGGCCGGGAAGATGGATTGTAAGACATCCACTTTCGTAGGAAATTAATCCCTTCTTCTCGCCGCTGATACAACTAGTTCACCGCTTTCTGAACCTTCATCGCTTTCAGGTCCTTGCAAGACAAACTTTCCCTCAAAACTGGATTCGTTTCCTCCTGTTTGGCTTGCTAGGGCCTGTAACGCTACTCCCGGTGTTACGAATTCTAAATAAGGATGCCGCTTGCGAGCCGTTCTCAGTAGCTTTGCTAAGTTTTTCATTTATTTGGATTTATCTAATGAAGGTAAGAGCTGATGCTGTGCTCGCTCATTGGAAACAGTAGCAAACAAATAGATCTTGGAAAACTAGGCAGTTGCCTAATTCCAGAACTGTTTTTGCCCAACATTCACGGCTATTAATCACACGAAAGTGTCAGGACGCAGATCACTTAAACAATAGTGATTGAAAATGCCGATTCCTGTTCCCTTTCTGCTGTTGGTAAGTTATTGAAAAATTGGGTGGGGTTGCTCACAGTGGTCTTTTTATGGTTTGTGGATGATCCTCAAACTGTTCGGGCTTACCCTGAAAATAGCCAAAACTTCTCTTATGAGCGATTCCGAAGAACCCTCGATCCCTTCTAACCGTAAAGCCGAAGAAGACGGGATGCAGCCCCAAGGGGTGCTGTTTCCCGTGGTGGGCATCGGTGCTTCAGCGGGCGGCCTGGAAGCCTTTACCCAACTGTTGAGTGCTCTCTCGGTCACCACCGGAATGGCCTTCGTCCTGGTGCAACACCTCGATCCGGCTCACGAGAGCCGATTAACTGAAATCCTGTCTCGTGCGACGGCCATGCCGGTCCAGCAGGTGGAGGACGGCATGATAATTCAGCCCAATTCCGTCTACGTCATTCCTCCCAATACCAGCCTGACCATCGTTCGCGGAGCGCTGCACTTAGCGGCCCGGTCACACGACCAGTCCCTGCATTTACCCATTGACCACTTCTTCGAATCTCTGGCGGGGGAGCAAGGGAGATTATCGGTCGGAGTGATTCTGTCCGGAAACGGCACGGACGGTTCGCAAGGTTTGAGAGCCATTAAAGGCCAGTGCGGCCTCACGTTCGTCCAAAGTGAGAGCAGCGCCAAGTTCGATGGCATGCCGCATAGCGCGTTAGCCAGCGGCGCAGCGGACTTCGTGCTGTCGCCAGCAGAAATTGGGCAGGAACTCGCCAGAGTCAGCCTTCACCCTTATGTGGCCGCGCCGCCTCAGGACAAAGCCCGCGAAGTGTTGCCTGAGGGGGAGTTCGAACTGCGCAAGATTTTTTTGCTGGTCCACCGGTCCACAGGCGTGGACTTTAGCCAGTACAAACAGACCACCACGAAACGGCGTATCGGACGACGAATGATTGTGCAGCGGTCGCAAACGCTGGGCGAGTACCTTGCCTATCTGGAACGGCACCCCGAAGAAGTTCAAGAACTTTACAAAGACATCCTCATTTCCGTCACCCACTTCTTCCGGGACCCAGACTCGTTTCAGGCCCTTGCCAAGCATCTGAGCGGCATGCTTCGCAACAGAGAACCCAAGGATTCGTTTCGCGTGTGGGTTCCCGGCTGCGCCACGGGCGAGGAAGTGTATTCGCTGGCGATTTGCCTCCAGGAAATCTTTCTCCAGGAGGGCGTCCGTCCCGCTCTGCAACTCTTTGGCACGGATATTAGCGAGTGGGCGCTCGGCAAAGCGCGCGCGGCTCGTTACCCGGAAGGCATTCAGCAGGATGTCTCGCCCGAGCGGCTCCAACAATACTTTCATAAGGTCGATGGTTATTACCAACTCCGTAAATCCATTCGGGATAGCTGCGTGCTCGCCAAACATGATTTCACCCATGATCCCCCGTTTTCCCGCGTTGATCTGGTGAGTTGCCGGAATACGCTGATCTATCTCGATCAGGCTTTGCAGAAAGCGGTGATGCCGATCTTCCATTACAGCCTCAATGAAGGAGGTCTGCTCTTTCTCGGCCCGTCCGAGAGCGTCGGCACGGCAGCGGATTTGTTTCAAGCAGTGGATCGGAAACACAGAATTTACGCCCGCAAGCCCGCTGCGGTTCGATTCGCCCTTTCGCGGTCCCGCCTGCGTGGTTTAGCCGGTCCTGCACCGACGCGCGGTCTTCCCGTGCCAGCGAGCCAGAATTGGCAAGAGCAAGCCGACCAATTGATTCAGAAGCGGTATGCGCCCGACGGAGTGATCGTCAACCAGGACCTGACCGTTTTGCAGACCCGGGGACGGACAAGTGACTATCTGCAGTCCGCCGCGCCGGACCGGAGCCAGAACCTGCTCCTGCTGGCGCAGGAAAGTCTGCAAGCCCCGATCCGGGAGGTGGTCCTGGCCGCGATGACGCAAAATACCCCGGTCCAGCGAAAGGGTTTGCGCCTCGACCAGCAGGGTAAGGAACGCGAGATCAATCTCGAAGTCGTTCCCCTGTCAGCGGCTTCGGCCCTGGAGCGCCACTATTTTGTGGTGTTTGAGGCTGTCAGCCCCCGTCCGTCCGTGACTGATCAGGAAACGCCGGTACCTGCGCCGGAGCCCGAAACGCCCGAGCAGGAAAATGCGCGATTAAAGCAACAACTGGCAGAGGCTCATGAGTATATACGCTCTCTCACGACAGAATACGAAGCGGCTTTAGAGGAGCAGAAAGCTTCGAACGAGGAGATCAGCAGCGCCAACGAAGAACTGCAGAGCACCAATGAAGAACTGGAGACCGCCAAGGAGGAGTTGCAGTCCACGAACGAGGAACTGACCACGGTCAATGAGGAACTTCAGAATCGAAATCAGGAACAGAGTC
Organism: uncultured Bryobacteraceae bacterium; assembly: GCA_964247955.1. Lineage (GTDB taxonomy): Bacteria > Acidobacteriota > Terriglobia > Bryobacterales > Bryobacteraceae > Bog-105. The sequence goes on along the minus strand of CAXTWT010000186.1, from coordinate 4,132 downwards.
TTCTCGTCAACGATCTCAATAACTTGTTTGCCGCCGTGAATACTCCGATTCTGATGTTTGATCGTGGCCTGCTTTTACGGCGCTTCACTCCGGCGGCGGAACGATCTCTCGGCTTGAGCCCAGCCGATTTAGGGCGCGCTCTGGCTGATCTGCCCACGCGGACCGGCGTGCCGCCACTGGACAAACGCGTGCGTGAAGTGATCGATACCCTGGCGGTCACGACACACGAGATGCAGGACCAGGACGGCTGTTGGTGGTCTCTCGCCATCCGGCCCTACCGCACCCTGGATCACCGCATCGAAGGGGCTGTGCTGACATTTGCCGATGTGGACGCCTTGAAGCGGAGCGTGCAGGCCGCAGAAGAGTCACGAGATTATGTCGAAGGAATTGTGGAAACGGTGCGTGAACCCTTGGCGGTGTTGAGTCCGGATTTACGGATCGAACGGGTGAACCAATCTTTCTATCGTACGTTTCAACTGGGGCCCGAGGAGACGGAAGGCAAACTGATCTACGAGTTAGACGAGCATCAGTGGGATCTCCCGCCGCTCCGTCACTTGCTCGAAGAGATCTTGCCTCGCCGTTCTTTTTTCGAGAACTTCGCGGTGGAGCATGTGTTCCCACGGATCGGCTTCCGGAGTATGTCACTCAATGCCCGGCGCATGGTCCACGGGAATCGAGATCTCCCTCGAATTCTGCTCGCCCTGGAAGATGTGACCGAGCGCAAGCTGGCTGAAAGAAACCTGCTTCGCTCGCACGCCGATCTGGAGCAATTTAGCCACGCGGTCGCCCACGATTTGCAACAGCCCTTAGTCACCATCGGCTGGTACTCGCAGATACTTTCCCAGCGTCACCGAGACAAGCTCGGTGCCGAGTCGGATCAGATCCTACAATTGGTAACGGCCGGGGTCACGCGCATGCAGAGTATGATTGAGGACCTGCTCGCCTATTCGTTAGCTGGGAAAAGTGATGGCGGTTCACTGGAACGGGTCAGCGTAGAGGCCGCTTTGCAAGAATCCCTTTGGAACTTGCAAGCCGCCGTGCAGGAGAGCGGAGCTGTTATTACACATGATGATCTACCGATCATCCCGTATACCCGTCGGTTAACTCAGGTTTTGCAAAATCTGATTGGGAACGCCCTTAAATATCGCGGAGAAGCCACACCGCAAATCCATCTCTCCGCTGTGCGGCGGGCACAAGAGTGGGTATTCTCGGTCCGGGACAATGGCATCGGTTTCGACCAGGAGAATGCTCGCACGATCTTTTGCGTGTTCAAGCGTCTGGTAGGGAGCGAGTACACCGGAACGGGCATGGGTCTCGCCATTTGTCAGCGCATCGTAGAACGCTTCGGCGGCAGTATTTGGGCCGAGTCCGAACCTGGTGTGGGCTCGACCTTTTCCTTTACGATTCCCGCGCGGGAATCCGCGACTGAGACTCGGAAGCAGGATCAGGCTTGAAGCGAAACGGAGCGCACCGGCTGCAAAGGGCTGGCTAGTGGACGCCACACCAGGGGCAGCAAGCCGCATTAGCAGTTCCCGGCTGATGGTCCTGTGCTCCCTGGGCAAGCGTTTTTGACAATAGTTGACGTACGCTTAGCCTGTGATGACCACGGGAACGTGTAGTTGGCAACTCCTACAGCGACTCCGTGAACCGCCTCGTGTCGGATGCCCGGCAGTCAGCCAGTATTGACGGACATCAGCCCTCTGCTTTGAAAACAGGTTTTTGGGAAACTGGACGCTTATCTTAATGAGCAAACTAGTGAGGTTTTGCACAGATTGTTCCCATCTCTTGTTCCGGCCCGCAGCTCCGCTGGTAAGGTAGATAAGAATCTATTTGCATGAGTTTGGCGAACGGTGTTTCTTCACGACGCGCGTTTCTGGAACGGGCGGGAGCGGCGCTTTGCCTTCCGGCCCTTGCCGGGGCTGCTCCGACGCCGCCGCGAATCGGTGTGACGGACTGGAACCTTTTTAAAGGGGCAAACCCGGAGGCGATTCCGTTGGCGGCGAAGCTTGGGTTCAGCGGAGTGCAGATTTCGTTTGGGCGCGAGCTTCGGGATAACAAGATGCCTGTCGATAATCCCGACATCATCGCCCAGTATTTGAGTCTGTCGAAGCAGTACAAGCTGCCGATTGACGGGACCTGCGTGGACCGGCTGCACGACAACGGTTTAAAGAGTGATAAGCAGGCTCCTCAATGGGTGCTGGACAGCATTCGACTGACAAAGGCGTTAGGAACAAAAGTGCTGCTCGTTCCCTTCTTCGGGCGTTGGGCGCTCAAAACGCAGAGCGAGATGAATTATGTCGGCGATGCGCTTCGGGATCTTGGTCCCGAGGCGGCCAAAGCGGGCGTGATCTTAGGTATCGAAGACACCATTTCGGCCAAGGACAACGCGCGCATTCTGGAGCGCTCGCGTTCGCAGAACGTCAAAGTGTATTACGATGTCGGTAATTCAACGGTGGCGGGTTTTGATGTTCTGAAGGAGATTCACTGGCTCGGAAGAGACCGCATCTGCCAGATTCATTTAAAAGATAATCCGCACTACCTGGGGGAAGGCAAGATACGGTTCGGGCCGGTGATCCGCGCTATCAAAGACATCGGCTATACGGGATGGTGCAATCTCGAAACGGATGCTCACCAGCAAAGCCTGGATGCGGATATGCGGAGAAACCTGTTGTACATTCAACGTTTGATTCGCGACCGGTACTGATTCTCCTTTATGACCCGTCGACAATGCCTCCTCAGCCTGAGCAATCTGGCAGCGCTATCCCTTACCGCGCAATCGCAGAACACAGCGAAGAGCGATTCAGCGAGCGCACAGTTGATTCAGGTCAAAGTTGATGCGGAGCGCACCCTGGGAGAAGTTCCGTCCGACTTCACGGGACTCGGCTATGAAATTTCGTCGGTGGCGAGACCGGGACTGCTCAGCGCCGCGAATGGCACTTATGTGCAGCTTGTGCGCACGCTCGGAACTCGCGGCGTGATCCGGGTGGGCGGAAACACCTCCGACTATTCTTCTTTCGCGCCGACCGGCCAATCCGTTTCTTCCCCCAAAGCGACCGTCATCACCGAGGCTAATCTCCAGGAACTTGGAACTTTTTTGGATGCTACCGGCTGGAAGCTGATCTGGGGAGTCAATCTGGGCAGCGGCACGGAACAGCAGGCACTCGAAGAAGCGCAAGCTGTAGCCGCAGTCGCCAAAGGCAATCTCCTGGCTTTTGAGATCGGAAACGAGCCGGATCTGTTCAGCCATGAAGGGCACAAGCCCAAAGGCTACAGCTACGAAAATTATTTGGAGGAGTACCGCCGCTACAAAGCCGCTATTCGAGCGAAGCTCCCGCACGTTCCTTTTGCAGGACCGGATGCGGCCAGCGCCACCGATTGGGTGACACGGTTTGCCGCCGACGAAGGCAGCGATTTAAAGCTGCTGACTCATCATTATTATCGCGAATGCGCCAAGCCGACCAGCACGCTGGATAAACTGCTCGGTCCTGACCCAAAGTTGACGCCCGAACTGGAAAAGCTCAAAGCCGCTACAGCCTCTTCGCGCGTTCCTTACCGCATCTGTGAAACCAACTCGTTTTGCGGAGGCGGCAAGCCGGGGGTGAGCGACACGTTCGGCGCTGCGTTGTGGGTGCTTGACTTTATGTGGACGCTGGCCTGGGCGGGCGCTGCCGGAGTCAACATGGAAACCGGAGTCAACCAGCTTGGCTTTATCAGTTCTTACTCTCCTATCGGCGATGACGAACACGGTGTTTATACGGCAAAGCCTGAATACTATGGCATGCTGGCCTTCGCGCAAGGGAGTCAGGGACAGCGGGTCGCGACGAGCTACGAAACGGAAGGCGTCAACCTCCGTGCCTATGCCGTCTTGAGCAATCGAGGCCAGCTTTCCTTGACGGTCATTAACAAAGAACGGTCCCGCAGCGCGGACCTTCTCGTGACAACCACGCAGCGGGTCGAGAGCGCCAATGTCCAGCGTTTAACTGCTCCATCTCTCGAAAGCAAGGAAGGCATGACTCTCGGCGGTTCCGCTGTCACGCCGGACGGTCGCTGGAAACTGGCGCAAGTTCAACCGGTGCAAAGAGAGGCTCGCGGATGCCGCCTGCACGTTCCCGCCGCCAGCGCCGCCATTGTC
>CAXTWT010000185.1:0-9614 GCA_964247955.1 uncultured Bryobacteraceae bacterium | reverse complement strand
AGCTTGCTGTCGGCTATCGCCTGGATGAGATCAAGAACGACATCACCCGCGCCACCCCCGCCTGCTTCGAGCCGACCCTTGATTATGTTGTCTTGAAAATCCCGCGCTGGCAATTTGAAAAGTTTCCCGGTGCCGAACCCGTTCTCAATACGCAAATGAAATCCGTGGGCGAAGTGATGGCGATTGGCCGGACTTTCAAGCAAGCCTTGGGAAAAGGTCTGCGAAGCCTCGAAACCGGCAAATCCGCCAACGCCAAATCACTCGATCCCGAACTCATTCCTAAACGCCTCATCACTCCGAACCCGGAACGCCTGGACTACATCCGCTTTGCCTTTGAGGAAGGCTATACCGTCGAGGAAGTCCATGAGATGACGAACGTAGACCCCTGGTTTCTGCAGCAAGTTGCCGAAACCGTCACGTTGGAATGCTCGCTTGATGGCCGCAAACTTGAATCGATTACTGCCAAAGAGTTCCGTAAATTTAAACGAGACGGCCTGGGGGACACGCAGATGAGTTTGCGCCTCGGTACTGATTCTTTGCGAGTCCGGGAAGCCCGCAAGAAGCTGGGAGTGCATGCTGTCTTCAACCGCGTAGACACCTGCGCCGCTGAATTTGAAAGCTTCACGCCCTACCTGTACTCCAGCTACGAGTCCGAGGATGAATCCGCTCCCACGGACCGCAAGAAAGTGATGATTCTAGGCAGCGGCCCGAATCGGATCGGGCAGGGAATTGAGTTCGACTACTGCTGCTGCCACGCTTCCTTCGCCTTGCAGGATTTCGGCTGCGAATCCATCATGGTCAACTGCAACCCGGAAACGGTTTCCACCGACTATGACACCAGTGACCGCCTCTACTTCGAGCCGTTAACGCAGGAAGAAGTGCTCAATATTTACGACGTGGAGAAGCCCGATGGGCTGATCGTACAGTTCGGCGGCCAGACCCCGCTGAATCTAGCGATGCCGCTCAAAGAACTCGGCCTGCCTATTATCGGAACTGACCCGGAGAACATCGATTTGGCGGAAGATCGCAAACTTTTCGGCAAGCTGCTGGAAGATCTGAACATTCCTTCCCCCGCGCACGGCACTGCCACGAGCGTGGAAGAAGCCTGCGACGTGGCAAAGCGTTTAGGCTTCCCCGTGCTGGTTCGTCCTAGTTACGTGTTAGGAGGCCGCGCTATGGTGATCTCCTATAACGAGGAAACCGTGCGCCGTTACATGCAGGAAGCGACCAGTTTTTCGGTAAAACGGCCCGTGCTGATCGACCGCTTTCTGGAAGACGCCACCGAAGTGGACGTGGACGCCCTTTGCGACGGCGAAAACGTTCTCATCGCCGGTATTATGGAGCACATCGAAGAAGCCGGAGTGCATTCCGGCGATAGCTCCTGCGTTCTGCCCGCTATCTCCCTTGAGCCTCGCATTCTGCAAACCATTGAGGAGTACACGGGCAAACTCGCCCGCGCCCTGAACGTCATCGGCCTGATGAACGTGCAATACGCCATCAAGAGCGGAGAAGTTTATGTGCTCGAAGTAAATCCGCGCGCCTCCCGCACTGTGCCTTTCGTCAGCAAAGCCACGGGAGTTCCGCTGCCCAAAATTGCCGTTGGACTGATGCTCGGCAAAAAGCTTCCCGAACTGCGCCATCTCACGTTGGGTGTTGTCAACGGAACGCTTCCCGTGCCTTGCTTCTTTGTTAAAAGTCCTGTTTTTCCGTTCAACAAGTTTCCCGGAGCAGATCCGGCCCTTGGGCCCGAAATGCGGTCTACCGGAGAAGTGATGGGAGTCGGGGAAAGTTTCGGAGAAGCTTTCGCCAAAGCGCAACTGGCCGCCGGTACGCCCATTCCTGACAGCGGCGCACTGTTTATCAGCGTCAATGACCGCGACAAGCCCGGAGCCGTCGCCGTTGCCGCGCGCTTTCATGAATTCGGCTTCGAGCTATTTGCAACGCGCGGAACCGCCGCCGTGCTGAAAGCGGCGGGACTACCCGTGAAAACAGTGTTCAAAGTGAATGAGGGACGGCCCAACGCCGTGGACTGGCTGAAAGGGGGAAAACTGAATCTGGTGATCTACACCACCACGGGCAGCCACTCATTCCCCGACGAGCAAACCATTCGTCGCAACGCCGTACTGTACCGCATTGCCTGCATTACTACGATGAGCGGAGCACGCGCTGCTGCCGAAGCCGTTGGTTCCCGTCGTCGTGACCCCATCCGCACGTGGAACTTGCAGGAATTGCATGGGAGGCAAGCCGACAGCGCTTCGAATTAATGGTGATGCCGGAACACGGAATTGCGAGTAAACGGAAAGAACTCCTGCATGGCGAAATACGCAAAATCACCCGCCAAGCTGAGGCTGCCGCGCGTTAAGCCATGCCCGACGCTGTTATTGGTTTGCGGTTGCCACGCATTCACAAGCTGACCCGCTCCAAACGCGCTAATCACGCGAGAGTAAGCGAAAGTAGCTGTTCCATCGTCCTTCTTGGCGATGAAAACCTGCTTCATCACATTCTTCACTCTCGGCACAAAACCGCTTTCAGTAGAAGGAAAGTAACGCGAGTCTTCGTGGAGAGCGCTGTCCAATCCGAAAGCAAACACCTGCCGAGAAACGGCATTGCCGAAGCTTGAACCATACCGAAACCCGAACCCCCCGGCGCCTCCGCCCCACTTGGCCGGAACATCGTCCCATTGCGCTATCCCCGCGCCCACAGCAGAGCCGATAAATCCTCGAATACCGAAAGTTTCGACAACTCTCAATTGAAACTTATCCCGGACGCTTAATTGTTTCGCCGTTACCGTACTCTGCAAAATTCCCGGCTGCGACGGTAACATCGGCTGCGAGAAATCCTGCGGAACTTTCTGCGCGACGGCAAAGAAGGAAAGGGCGAGGCTAAAGCAAGTTACTCTTGCAACTCTTTGAAAGCTCACTAAATGATTCGACGCCGCAGGAAGACGCAACCGTTTCAAGAGGCTACAGCGTCGGATCTTGAAACAAGCGTATACCCGCAATTCCTCCAGCGCCCGCTTCGATGCAATCGGACGCGTTATCCCAATCGACGCCGCCCAGGGCAAATACTGCCTTGCCTAGCCGGCAAGCCTTTCGCAGCGCAGGGAGGCCCACTCCTTTGCCCTTGGAAGGCGTATCAAACACCGGTCCAAACGTAACGAAGTCGGCTTGCGCCCGCTCCACTTCGGCCAGTGTGTGGCAGGAACGGAACACCAGCAGGCCCGGAAGCGTCCGCATCGGAGCAGCGGCGGGAAGGTGAACTCCATCAGCGCCGGTTGCCATAGCAATATCAGCGCGCGAGTTGATCATAATTTTGGGCTTCAGGTGCTTCGGCAGTTCCGTGTCGCGAACCTCCAGAACCGCCAGCGTAAATTCAAAGACTTCACGAGCGGAAAGATCCTTTTCGCGGATCTGAATGAAATCAATACCCAGGCGCATCTGATCGCGAATGATTTCAAGCAGCGGACGAAATCCTCCCGCTGTTTTACGATCTGTGATGTAATAACGCTTCAAAGCTTACTGGATGAAATGCACAGCAGGGGCTGGCAAAATTACTTGCAGGTGATTCCTGCCGCGCAGTTGTTGCCACTGCGCTTCGCTCATAGTAACAGAAAACTGGTTTTGGCACTGCACGCGAACGCCTTGCGGGGACATGTCGTGATCGACAACCGTTAACGTAAGCCGGTTCATTTCCCCTTCGGCATCATTCGCAGCAACGGCTACGTTAGACTCACGAATACACAGGAAGCCCCGCTCACCAAGGGGATATTCAGGCAGATAAGAACAAACAATCTCCCGGCCCAGAACGCGCAGCACGCTTATATTCCTGCTTCTATCAAACGCCGTGACTTCGGCAGGAAGCAGATTATAGATGCCGAAGCCACGGGCCACCTCAATGCTTGCCGGTTTCGCAAACACCAGATCCCGAGCGCCGGCCTGCAGAATGCGGCCGCCATCCATAAAACATAGGAAGTCGCCCAACCGGAAGCATTCTTCCAGTTGGTGCGTTACCAGCACAATGGGCGCCTGCAACTGTTCCCGCGTTTGCCGGAGCAATCCGTAGAAATTTTCGCGCAGGCGAAGGTCCAAACCGCGTGTCGGTTCATCGAGCAATAACAGCCGTGGTTCACTCACCAGAATGCGGGCGAGAGCCGCACGTTGCTTCTGGCCTCCTGACAACTGCGCCGGTTTGCGCGTCGCCAAACCCGTCAGTTCGAATGCCTCTAATAATTCCGCAACCCGGTTACGTTGGCCGGATGCAGCGAAAAGCAAATTATCGCGAACGCTCATGTGCGGAAAAAGAGCATGGTCTTGAAAAAGGTACCCGCAACGGCGGCGCTCCGGGGGAACGTTGACCTTTGCCGCAGAATCGAAAAACACCTTGCTATTAACAACAACGCGGCCCGCGTCCGGCCGAACAAATCCGGCCAAACAATTCAGGGTAAGCGTTTTGCCTGAGCCGCTGGAGCCGAACAGCACCGTGATGCCCGCCTCGGCCTGGAGATGAAGATCGAGTTCAAAGGCTTCTGTTTCCAGAGTCGCCGGTAAGCGCTTGACCAGCTTCGCATCGATGCTCATCAAGCCGCGCTGCTCAAGCGGCCGGTCCGTAAAAAGTAGCTGCTCGGCCAGAGTAAGGCAAGGGCCGTCATCGAAATAACAGTCACAAAGACCCGCGCCAGATGCCCGTTCCCCGATTCCACAGCGTCATAAATGGCTACCGATAACGTCTGGGTTCGTCCTGGAATATTGCCGGCCACCATGATGGTGACGCCAAAATCGCCTAGCGAGCGCGCAAAACTTAGTGCTATCAAGGAAACAATGCCGTGTTTCGCCAAGGGCAAGGTAACACGCCGGAACGTACGCCACTCCGAAGCGCCTAAGCTCCTGGCTGCCCACTCATAGCGGTAATCGACCCCTTCCAGCACTGCTCGCGCCGCTTTAATGTAGATAGGGCCGGAATGGAGAAAAGCGGCAATCACGGCGGCTTGCCAAGTAAATACGAGCGGCTGCCCAACTACGGATTCATAAAAGTGACCCAACGGTGAAGCGCGGCCAATTAGAACCAGCAGGTAATAGCCGAGAACGGTAGGCGGAAGCACCAAAGGCAGAGTAATAACCGAGTCAATTAAGTTCTTGCCGCGAAACTCACGATGGGAAAGCAAGTATGCGGCGGCGGTGCCAAGGAATAGAACAAGCAGCGTGGAAAGCGCGGCTACCCGCAAACTCAGTAACAGCGGAAACCAGTCAACGGACGAATGAGGGTCCATGTCAATAGATTTTTACAAACCCGATTTTGAGTATTGCAAGTAACTCAAAGCGGAGTTATGATTCCGCCATAGGGGAAAATTTTGCGCCGTGCAATGTTTGCCGGTGCTTGGCAAGGGTGTGAACTGCAAAGTTCACTAACATCGTGGCTTGCCGGGAGCAAGCTGTTATTGAAAGGAGCGATGCCTTCCCATGAATCTGACCTATCATCTGATTCTCTGCGCGATTCTTTTATGCGCCACTGTCGGTATGTTTTTGTACCGCCGCTGGCTCGAAAATCACGGTAATCACTACATCCACCTTGGTGATAACCCCCATAGCTCGGCGGTCATCAATTCCCAGGCCGCTATGTGCAAACGATGCGAGACTGTGGACAAAATCAAGAATGCGATGCTGGCAGCGACAATTCTCTACGGCGTCATTATCGCGGGTTTTGCTTCCTATGAGGCTTGGAATAGATCGGGGCTTTAATCAAGCCCTGCAATGGTTTAGTCAGACATACGCACGGTGGCAGGCACAGGCCGATACTCGGGTTGTATCTTCTTTTTCTGTTCTGAGGCTTCTCGCATCCTGTTGTAAATAACACGCAGGATTGCGAGAACCGGAACAGAGAAGAACATGCCCGGAACCCCTCCCAGCGCTTCTCCGGCTAGTACTCCAAAAAGTACGAGCAGCGGATGCAGCTCAATTCCCGAACTCATCAAGTACGGGCTTAAAACATAATCCTGAAAGATTCGGAAAGCCACCCAGAACAGCACAATCCAGAGAAGCCCGCCTGAGCCTGTGACGATACATACAATCAGCACAGTAATCAGGGCTGCCGCCGGGCCGACAACCGGGATAAATTCCAGCAACGCTGATAATCCGGCCAGCAGCACATCATATGGGTATCGCATCACGCTTAAAAAAACGGCCCAAGCGGTAAAGGAAGCGAGCGACAGAAACACAAGCGCGCGGATGTAGTTACGAAGCACCAGATGAATGTCCCGCAGAATGGTGCTGAACATCCGCTGGTCCTGGCGATCATCAAAGTTGCTCACCAAGGCGCTTTGAATCGTTCGCGCGTCTTTCAAAAAGAAGAATGCCAAGATCGGGACGAGAATGATGGGAAGAATGGCGCTCAGCCCGGTCAGCAGCTTGACCCCGGCTTCCTGTAAAAACGGTAAAACCCTGGATTGCAGGTCAATGGCCGCCCGGTTGAGGGCCGGAATCACTTGCTCCCGCATCGGTTCTAAAAAGTGCGGAAGCGGCAGTTTAGTCACATTACCGCTCGTGACCAAACCGGGCAAATGTGACGCTAACTGTATGGCCTGTGCGGTCAGCTTAGGAACGAGTTGAAAGCCCAACAGAACCAACACTCCGATCAAGGCGCAATAAACCAAGGCCAGAGCCAGTCCTCGCCGCCGCTTGACAAACCGCTCCGTTAAGCCCACCACCGGATACAGCATATAGGCAAAGAAAACAGCAGCCGCAAACAGAACCAGCGTCATGCGAATGTACCAAAGCACGGCCAGCAGCAAAATAAATAAAAACACGGTCCAGGCAATTTTGAGCGCCCGGCTGTCAATCCCCATCATGGCTGTTAGACTAACAGCAGCTTAGGGCTGTTCGCTTTTTCTTAGACTAGAAAGGTTTTAGTAAGCACTGAATGGCGGGTTCCGTGCGGGATATGAGGCGCTTAGACGAGGAACTGCGTGAGCTGGAAGATCAGCTCCGTAAGGGCGGCGGCGCAAAAAAAGTTGAAAAACAGCATCGCGAAGGCAAGATGACTGCTCGCGAGCGTATTAACCGTCTGGTTGATAGGGAATCGCGCTTCGTTGAGATTGGACTGTTGATCGCCTATGACCGGTACGACGGCCAGGCTCCTGCTGCGGGTGTTGTGACGGGATTGGCCCAGATCGAGAACCGGCCCGCCGTGATAGTAGCTAACGACGCGACGGTCAAAGCGGGTGCCTGGTGGCCTGAAACCATCACCAAAATTTTGCGCGCGCAAGAGATTGCCATGCGCAATCGGACGCCGATTGTTTATCTGGTTGATTCCGCCGGAGTCAATCTGCCTTTGCAGGACGGCATCTTTCCGGGGCAGTACGGCGCGGCGCGTATTTTCTATTACAACTCTCTCATGCGGAAGCGTTTGGGTATCCCGCAGATTGCCGCCGTTATGGGACCGTGCATTGCCGGAGGAGCTTATCTGCCTGCTTTGAGCGATGTCGTCATCATGGTGGAAAAAACCAGTTTCATGGGGCTGGGCGGCCCGAATTTGGTAAAAGGCGCAGTCGGGCAGGTGACCGACGCCGAAACCCTGGGCGGAGCGAAAATGCACACGCATGTGAGCGGGGTGGCGCACTATCGCGCAGCCAATGATGGCGAGTGCCTGGACCTGATTCGTCAGCAGTTCCGGCACATGCCCCCACTGCCTGCGCCGTCAATCGCAGCCGTTCCGCCGCGCTTTGACGCCGAAGGACTTTATGATGTGTTGCCCCCCGATCATCGTCTGCCCTACCGCATCGAAGATTTGCTGGAACGCATTCTGGACGGTGACGACTTTCTCGAATTTCAACCCGATTATGCGCCGGAGATGCTGTGCGCCTCAGCGCGCCTTAACGGGCGGAGAATCGGCGTGATTGCTAACCGCCGGGGGTTTCTGAAGACCCATACGGGACCAAGAATCGGCGGCATTGTTTACACGGAATCGGCGCGGAAGGTCGCTTACTTTGTCGAGAACGCGGAGCGCAACCGTTTGCCGCTCGTCTACGTGCAGGATGTATCGGGCTTTATGGTCGGAGTGGACGCGGAAACGGAGGGCATCATCCGGGCAGGAGCCGAGATGGTGGAATCCATGGCTGTTGCCACCGTGCCCAAAATTGTGCTGACCGTGAATCATGCCAGCGGCGCTGGCTACTACGCCATGGCGGGGCAAGGATTTGATCCGAATTTTACCTTCAGTTGGCCGACGGCGCGCATCGGAGTCATGGAAGGCGACTCGGCAGTACAAGCCGTCTACGGCCCGGAACTCGATAAGTTAAAAGCCGCAGGCGCTCCGGTGGGACCCGAACTGGAAAGGAAAATTGCCGAAACGCGGGCTGATTACGACCGCTGGCTCGATGCCAAGTATGCCGCCGCCCGTGGTCATTGTGACGCCATCATCGATCCGAAGGACACCCGGAGTACACTCAATTTCGCTTTGCGGGTGGCTTGCGCCCAGGAGCGCACGGAACATGTACCGCTTCAATTATTAAGCTCCGGTAAGGTGCGTGATGAAATGGTTTGATATAGCATAGCTGCTGTTATGGAACTCCTCGTTGAGCAAAAACGCCGTGTTCTGAAAGTGGTATTAAATCGCCCGGAAAAGCGCAACGCCCTGACATCCGGCATGTGCTCCGGAATTGTGGAAGCAGTTCGGGGCGCGCAAACGCGCGACGGCATCGGATCGATCCTGATTTGCGCTAACGGCTCGGTGTTCTGCGCCGGTATGGATTTGGATGAAGCCGCTGCGATGGATCACGACCAACTCGCTGCCATTCACGATGACCTGTTCAGTCTTGGGGTCGATTCGAAAAAGCCGATTGTGGTCTGCGTGGGCGGCGCGGCTTTAGGCGGCGGCCTCGGCTTGGTGGCGCAAGGCCATGTGGTAGCTGCGTCCACGGGAGCGGTTTTTGCTTTGCGTGAGATTCATATCGGCCTCTGGCCCTTTCTGGTGTATCGGTCTGTTGAAGCGGCCATTGGCCCGCGTCGCACGCTCGAACTCAGCCTGACGGGTCGCTCGTTTCATGTACAGGAGGCGCTGGACTGGGGCTTAATTCATGCAGTATGCAATCCCGGCGAAACTTCCGACCGCGCCAAGGGCATTGCCAACGATTTAGCAAAGGCCAGTCCGGCGGCGCTGCAGGCTGGCATGTCCTACTTTCGGCAATCACGCGGCAAGTCGCGGGAAGAAGCAGCGGAGATTGCAAAAACGTTGCGCCGCAATTTAATGGAGACGGATGATTTTCGAGAAGGATACGAAGCGTTCAAGCACAAGCGCGAGCCTCGCTGGCCGAGCATGCCGCCGGATTACTACGGCGTTCGCAGCGATTCTCCTAGCAGTGACGGAGGGTAAAGGGAATCCCACTTTTTACAAAGATGTGCTGCCCATTTTGCAGTCGCACTGCCAGCGTTGCCACCGTGGAGGTGAAATGGCTCCTATGCCTCTTGAAACCTACCGGCAGGCAAAACCGTTCGCCCGCGCTATGGGCGAAGTCACCGAAAAAAGGGTGATGCCGCCCTGGTTTGCGGATCGGTGCTGCGGCCATTTTTCGAACGATCCCTCGCTCACGCCCGACCAGATCAGGACATTGCGGGAGTGGGCGG
>CAXTWT010000184.1:6696-9616 GCA_964247955.1 uncultured Bryobacteraceae bacterium | reverse complement strand
CACTCGATATCGGCTGTCACTTGGTGTTGATTCAGGGGCACGCGCTGACAACCGGGCAGCGCTTTCCCGATACGCCGCGCGAAGTTGTAGCGGGATTGTTCAAGCTCCAAGGACGTTTGAACATTTATGAAGAATTACGGGCGCAAATCCAAAAAATCATGGCTGCCGGGATTCGCCCCACGCATCTCGACTCCCACAAGCATTGCCACATCTTCCCGACCATTTTTCGCGTGGTGGTCCGTTTAGCGCAGGAGTTTCAAATCCCATATGTCCGTTTGCCGTTAGACACAACGACGCCCTACGGCGCAATTCCGTGCGCCATGCTTGACCCCATTTACCGCCGCATGGCGCGGTGCCGGAACGTGCGGATGACGGATCACTTTCTGGGATTCCGCTTAACCGGATCGTTGGATGAAAACTCATTCCAGGCAGCGCTGGCGAATTTACAGGAAGGCACAACCGAGTTTATGTGCCACCCCGGCTTTCTCGGCGATGAACTGCGCGACGCTGTGACGCGGTTGAAGGAGTCGCGAGTGCGTGAACTGGAAGCCTTGACTTCGCCGCGCATTCGCGAATTTATGGACGCAACAGGAGTCCGCTTGGCAACCTTTCGTATGGACCTGCCTCCGGCCCCATAATCACTTTACCGTCGAAGATTGTCAGGTAGACTTTGGTGTCCCCGATCTTGGCCGGATCAATGGCGAAGATGTCGTCTGTCAACACAACCAAGTCCGCCAGTTTCCCCGGCTCAATCGAGCCCTTTAACTTTTCTTCAAAGCTCGCGTAAGCGGAGCCCATCGTGTAAGCCCGTACCGCTTCCGCTACTGTAATTTTCTGTTCTGGCACCCAGCCGTCCGGGTGCTTGCCGTCCAACGTCCTGCGCGTGACTGCGCCGTAGATGCCCATTAACGCACTCATGGGCGCTACGTCCCAATCTGAACCGAATGCCAGGATCGCACCGGTATCGAGCAGAGTTCGAAATGCGTAAGTGGTTTTGGCGCGCTCCGGGCCGATGCGCTTTTCCGCCCAGCGTCCGTCATCAATGGCGTGGTAGGGCTGCATGGATGCGATCACTCCCAATTGCCCGAAGCGCGGGATATCGGCAGAAAGCAAATGCTGCGCGTGTTCAATCCGCAGGCGGCGGTCACGCTTGCCGTGTTCCTGCACGACTCGACTGTAAAAACCAAGAATCGTGTTGTTCGCTTTATCACCAATGGCGTGAACCGCAATTTGCAGCCCTGCGGCATCAGCATTTTCGATGTTGCTGAACATTTGCCGGGGATTGGATAGTTCAGCGCTCGGTATGCCGCTCGTGTTGGGGGAATCCAGGTACGGCTGGAAAAAGAGAGCGGTTGTTGAGCCTAATGATCCGTCGGAGAAGCCTTTCAGGCCGCCGATGTGCAGATACTCGTTGCCGAAGTCGGCGGTTACTCCTATGTCGGCTAATCGCTTCCAGTTCGATAGCGGCTGATGGCCCGAGATGCGCACCCGCAATTGACCACTATGCAGCATGGTTTGATACGCATGGAAGATGGCCGGTGACGCGGACATGTCCTGCACGCTGGTCACGCCCTGTGCGTTCGCGTAGCTCTGCGCGGCGCGCACAGCGCCGATAATCTGCTGCTCGGAGGGGGATGGAATCACTTTTTCGACCAGTTCCTGCGCTGCGTCTTTCAATATGCCGGTCGGGTTCCCGTTTCGGTCGCGCACAATCACGCCTCCGGAAACATCTTTCGTGTTCTGATCGACACCTGCCAGCTTCAACGCCAGGGAATTTGCCAGCGACATATGCCCGTCCAGTCTATTGATGAATACGGGATGATTGCGGGTTACGTCATCAATGAGCTCCCGCGTGGGCAGTTGCGCCGGGGTCCAGTTCTCATGGTCCCAATTGCCGCCCGTGATCCATCGACCCGTGGGCTGGCTCCGTGCAAAGACGGACAGGGTGTTGCGGAAGTCTTCCTGGCTCTTTGCATAGCGCAGTTGCGGCCCGGTAAGGTTCACGCCGCCCGAGTAGAAATGCACGTGCGCGTCGTTAAAACCGGGCAGCACCCTGCGGCCTCCGAGGTCAATTACGGGGATTCCGGGTTGTCTGAAGCGGGAGATTTCTTCACTGCTGCCCACCGCCGCAATGCGATTACCGCTGATAGCCACTGCTTCCACTTCCGGGTGGGCCGGGTCTACTGTCCAGATTTTGCCGTTCACAAGCAGCAGCGTGGGCGTGGTTTGCGCCTGCAGGCAGGCAGCTGCCCACAGGAAAAGGATGACTAAACTAGGCCAGAGTTTCCGCATATTCAAAACCCACGTATTGCACCTCTTCTTGCAAGTCAAAGCCGAACCGTTCGCGCACGCGGCGTTTTACTTCCTCAATGATTGCTATTAAATCAGCAGCGCGTCCGTTGCCGTCATTGTAGATCAGATTGGCATGGTAGATCGCAACCTGGATGTCGCCTCGTCTTAGACCCTTCACCCCTGCCTGCTCCAAAAACCAGGCAGAGGGAACTTTTCCGTCGCGCACGAGTTTAGGAGGAACTTCAGCCTGTACTTCGGCGGGCAAGTCAGTAAAAAACACATTCTTGAAAATGCTTCCGGCGCACTTCATAGCGGGAGGATACTTGGCGTCGCGAACCGCCCGGATCTCCGCTGCGGTTTTGGCTAAGGCTTCCGGGTTGCCGGGGATAAAGCGCAGCTCTGCCGATAAAACGATCCAGCCTTTATGGTCTTTAAAGGTGCTTTCGCGGTAACGGAACCGGCACTCTTCGTTGTTGAAAATGCGAACACGCTCGCCGTCAGTGAAGCGAACACTTTCGACCAGTTCCTGCAGGGAACGGCCATAAGCGCCCGCGTTTCCGTACACAGCGCCGCCCAGGTAGCCGGGAATGCCGGTCATGGACTCCATGCCCGCTAACCCGAGCGCGAT
>CAXTWT010000184.1:0-6596 GCA_964247955.1 uncultured Bryobacteraceae bacterium | reverse complement strand
CGCTGCGGGACCGCCAAGGGCAAAGCGCGTGTACGGCGCAAGCGGCTCATCACGCAAAACTGTCAGATGGGGAATAGCGCAAAGGCGTTCGATTGCCCCTGCCGAAAAGTTTGGCATTAAGATGCTGGAACGGGCTACTTGGCTTTCGCCGGGACTTGCAGATTGATTCGAGAAGAGGAATCCGCGCTTTGATATTGCAGCAAATAGCCTCCGTTAGACTTTTTCAGCAAACGGCTTGGGAAATATAAGTACCCAGCAACGGGGGCGGTAAAGGCACCTTCGGGAAGGCTCTTATTCCAGAGTTGGCCTTCCAACAGATCACGGTCTTGCGGGTAGCCGCCGGGTGTTGGGTATTGGGGAGTCGGGTAGTTGCCGACTCCAACACCGCCGCTGGTATAAACGCCATGTACGCGACGACCCGTATAAGGGTCAGTTCCCGATTCATAGCCGATGTTGGCTTCCGTATGAATTGTTTCTGAGGACGGCTTTGGGACGTTTCTCTGCTGTATCATGGCGGCCACGGTTTGAGGATCAGACCCGTGCGCTACATCACCTTTGTCGCCGGTTTTAATCACAAAATTATCCGCTTCCAACTGGAATCTGCCGTTGTTTTCGGGGTAGCAGGCTACCTCCAGAACGACATAGTTCTTACTAATGTCGTAGGCAAAGGAATGCTTCACTTGATCGGGCGATAACACGGTTGCGGCAATCGTCAGCCCGTGGCCTTGAGCTTGAACAGCGTAATCTCCCGGTTTATCTCTAGGATGAATGCCTTTCGGTTGGTTCTGCTGCTGCCCCAACAACAGCGCCGAGCAAAAAAGGAAGGAAAAAACCCGCGAACAACTAATGATTTTCATGCAACCCGCCTTGGCTTCAGATTAGCGCAAACTTAGTAGCTCTGACGAAGGCTGGGGAGTTTCCGTTTCTTAATCCAAATACGGGTCTAACAAAACTACCGCTATAGTCCCCAATCTTCAACAGCTATCGGCTCATATGAGTCGTGGTAGATGAGAACTGAGTTTTCTAGTGACCTCCGCTCCACCTGCGAAGAGATCTGCCAGGGGAGGATTAACACTGCAACAGCTTTGCCCGGCTCGAAAGGAAGATTACTGAGAACAAGCGTTCCTTTTTCACCAATAATTGCTTCTTGCCAGTGTGCTTCCACGTCCAACAGTATAAGACTTTCTTGTCTTGCGGAAAATAACTCGAGAGCCTACCGCCCCCGGCGTTTATTTTCAGCAGCAGCTTTCTTTTCCGTCCGCACTGCCATCGAGTTAATCTGAATCACCGGCATAAGGGAGTTGTTATCCCCCGAACGATTACCCGCTGCAGCGGCGCGCTGGGACAGTTCCTGATTAAGCGTTTCGATAAAGCCCTCAATCTGGTCCTGCATGGCTTCCATCTTTTCGCGCATGTTCAGAATGATTTCCACGCCTGCCAGATTTACGCCCAATTCGCGGGTTAGTTTCAGAATGACTTCGAGCCGTTCCAAATCCTCGTCCGTGTAAAGCCGCGTGTTGCCTTCACTGCGCGAGGGGGCCAGTAATCCTTCGCGCTCATATAAGCGCAGTGTTTGCGGATGAATTTCATATTGCTCGGCCACTGCCGAAATCATGTACGCCGCTTTCCCTTTATTTCTTGTCATATGCCGCTTCCCCTTAAGCCGCAGGCTGCTGCACTTTGCTCCAAATGTCGGAACGCACGTCCTGCGTTTGCACCTGCGCCAGTTCGCGCAGCAGTTCGCGGGTTCGCTCGTTATGCACGTCCGGGCATTGCAGGACGACTTCAACGATTTCGTCACCGCGCGTGTTCTTGCGCGCGTTGAATATGCCCTTTTCGCGCATCTTGAACTTTTGCCCGCTTTGTGTTCCTTGCGGGATTTTCAGGATTGCCCGTCCATCAATGGTCGGCACCTCGATCTTGGCTCCTAATCCCGCTTCGCTCACGGAAAGCGGAACCTGGATTTCGATGTTGTCGCCATTGCGCTTGAAGAACGGATGCTCGTCCACGCGAATCGTGATATACAAATCCCCCGCAGGACCGCTGTTTGCGCCCGCATTGCCCTTGTTGGGCACACGCAGCCGAGTGCCGGAGCCCACGCCCGCCGGAATGCGCACTTCCACCGTGTCCGGGCGCGCAATGCGGCCTTCGCCACGGCACGTCGGGCAAGCGTTTTTCAAACGGCCTGATCCACCGCAGCGCTGACACTGGAGATTAAACTTCATCGCTCCGGCCATTTGCGTTACTGTTCCGGTGCCGTCGCACTCCGGGCAGACGGCCACCTGGTTTCCCGCAGAGCCGCTGCCATGGCAGGTATCGCAAACTTCCTGGCGCGAAATGTTCAGCTTGACTTGCGTTCCCTTAATGGCTTGCCAGAAATCGACATGCAGGCCATATTCCAGATCAGCGCCGCGCTCCGCCTGCGGAGCAGCCTGCTTTGACCCCTTAAAAAACTGGTCGAAGATGTTACGGAAGCCGAAACCGCCGCCCGCGTCGCCCGCCCCGGCCCCTGCTCCTGGATTTGCCGTTCCGCCTGCTGCGGCTTGCTGACGCAGAAATTCATTAAAGTCAAACCCGCCGAAATTCGGGCCGCCTCCGGGACCGCCTGCTCCCGGACCCGCTCCATTCGGAGGAATATGGTCGGAATAAAAACCGTACTGATCGTAAACTTTGCGCTTGTTTTCGTCGCTGAGAATGTCGTACGCCTCCTGAACCTTCTTAAAGCGATCTTCCGCTGCCTTGTCCCCAGGATTCAGGTCCGGATGATACTTGCGAGCCAGCTTGCGATAGGCTTTCCGAATCTCTTCGCTATCCGCGCTTCGGCCTACCCCAAGCGTTTGATAATAATCGTTTTTGGAAGTTGCAGCAGGCATATTGTTCACCACTGAGAAAACGGCGGCCCAATTGTGCCGAGCCGCCGTCCACTTACATCATCAAGCGATTTAACACCGCTTTCGCTTACTTCTTATCGTCAACGTCCACGAACTCGGCGTCAACTACGTTGTCTTTCGGCTGTTGCGCGCCCGCGCCGTTCTGGCCTGCGCCCGCGCCGTTGAACCCAGCGCCGGGGCCTGCGCCGTCAGTCGGGCCGCTCTGTTTATACATCGCTTCCGCCAGCTTGTGGCTTGCCGTTGTGAGCTTGTCAGTCGCCGCGTTGGTCTTTTCGAGTCCGCCTTCGTTCATCGCCTTCTTAGCTTCCTCAAGAGCAGACTCTACGCCCTTAGCGTCCGCCTCGGAGATCTTGTCGCGATGCTCCTTCAGCATCTTCTCAGTGTTGTAGATCATGGCGTCCGCACGGTTGCGGGCTTCGATCTCGTCCTTCTTCTTACGGTCGTCAGCCGAGTTCGATTCCGCGTCCCGCGCCATCTTCTCCACTTCTTCCTTGCTCAGGCCCGAAGAAGAGGTAATGGTGATCTTCTGCTCGTTGTTGGTGGCGCGATCCTTTGCCAGCACATTCAAGATGCCGTTAGCGTCAATGTCAAAGGTGACTTCGACCTGAGGAACGCCACGGGGCGCCGGCGGAATGCCGACTAACTGGAACACGCCGAGCAGCCGGTTATCGCGCGCCATGGCCCGCTCGCCCTGGAACACCTTGATCTCTACCGAAGTCTGATTATCCGCCGCCGTCGAGAACACTTCGCTCTTACGGGTCGGAATGGTCGTGTTGCGCTCGATCAACTTGGTGAACACGCCGCCCAGGGTTTCAATACCGAGCGACAACGGGGTCACATCAAGCAGCAGCACATCCTTCACTTCGCCGCCTAAGACGCCACCCTGCACCGCCGCGCCGACCGCGACCACTTCGTCCGGGTTTACGGTCTTGTTCGGGTCTTTGCCGAACAGGTCGCGAACAATTTGCTGCACCTTCGGAATGCGGGTCGATCCGCCGACCAGAACCACTTCGTCAATCTGCTGCGGCGTGACACCGGCATCCTGCAAAGCCTGCTTGCAAGGACCGACGGAGCGCTGCAAAATGTCGTCTACCATTTGCTCGAAGCGAGCGCGGGTCAGCTTGATGCTCAAGTGCTTCGGACCGCTGGCATCGGCTGTTAGAAACGGTAAGTTGATTTCGGTTTCGAGAAGGGTGGAAAGCTCAATTTTGGCCTTTTCCGCAGCTTCCTTGAGGCGCTGCAACGCCATTTGATCTTTCGAAACATCCACGCCCTGATCCTTCTTGAACTCCTGGATCAGCCAATCAATAATACGCTGGTCGATGTTGTCGCCGCCGAGGTGAGTATCGCCGTTAGTCGACTTTACTTCCACAACGCCGTCGCCGACTTCGAGAATGGAGATATCAAAGGTGCCGCCGCCGAAGTCATAGACCGCAATGGTCTCATCTTTTTTCTTGTCCAGCCCATAAGCCAACGCGGCTGCCGTCGGCTCGTTGATGATGCGCATGACTTCCAGACCGGCGATCTGCCCGGCATCCTTCGTAGCCTGACGCTGCGCGTCGTTGAAGTAGGCGGGAACCGTAATAACAGCCTTCGTCACCTTCTCGCCCAGATAAGCTTCGGCAGCTTCCTTCAGCTTGCCGAGAATCATGGCCGAAACTTCAGGCGGCGAATACTTCTTGCCTTGGCTTTCCACGCGCGCGTCGCCGTTGTCGCCGGAAACTACCTTGTAGGGAACCAGCTTCATCTCTTCGCTCACTTCGTTGAAGCGACGGCCCATGAAGCGCTTAATCGAATAAATGGTATTTTCCGGGTTGGTAACGGCTTGACGCTTCGCTACTTGTCCGACCAGGCGTTCGCCGTTTTTGGTAAATCCGACTACGGACGGCGTTGTGCGGCCGCCTTCCTGATTCGGGATTACTGCGGGCTGCCCGCCTTCCATCACAGCGACTACAGAGTTTGTAGTGCCGAGGTCAATTCCGATAATCTTACTCATGTTAGTAATTAAATCCTCCGCTAACCATCAGAAAGGTCAGCTTGTTTAGCACAACTCTAGTATCCAATATGAGTCGCTTATTGTCAAGCAATCTACTCACGATTTTTTTGCTTTTCCCGGCTTGGAGGGTCGCACAAACGACCCTCACCGTAGCGGCTGCTTCGGATTTGTCGGCCATTGGCTCGGAGCTGCAAAGCGGCTTCTGTAAGGGAAACAAGCAGTGCAGTGTACGATTCGTAAATGCTTCCAGCTCAGTACTTTCCCAACAGATTGAGAACGGCGCGCCGTTTGATGTCTTTATGTCCGCCAACGCAGAGTACGCCGACCGGTTGGGGCATTCCGGTAAGCTGCTGCCTTCTTCCGTGCGGGCTTATGCCGTAGGACGGCTCGGCATTCTGTGGCGCGACGGACGCAAGCATCCGTTGCGGGACCTTGCTACCGCTCCTATCAAGTTTGTGGCGCTGCCGAACCCGAAACTAGCTCCTTACGGGGTGGCGGCGCAACAGGTGCTGGAGTATGTGGGTCTGTGGACTCAGGTGCAGCCGAAGGTGGTTTACGGAGAAAATGTCCGGCAAACACTTCAGCTTCTCGAAAGCGGAAACGCCGATGCGGTTTTAACGGCTGATTCCCTGCTGCAGGGCAAAGATGCCGAGGTAATCCCGGACGATTGGCACAAACCGATTCTGCAAAAAGCCGGTCTGGTCACGGCGAGTTCGAATCGGGAGTTGGCAAGGCGATTTCTGGATTTTCTGGTCAGCGCGGAGGGGCAGGCGGTTTTCGCCCGCTACGGCTTTGGCCCGATACCGAAGTAGCAGAAAAGGCGTGATCGCTTACATTCCTGTCAAACAGGATCAGCAAGTAGTCAGTGTTCTTCAGCGTAGTTCAGGATGGCTTTTACGTCCGCTAAGGGCAATCAAACGCTTCTTCGCCTTTCATCCGGCATGCCTTGATCCCAACACCAGAATGCACGTGTATTCTGCACAAGAAAATCCCGATTACGTGAGGCAGTTAACTTCAGTGCATACTTTGATTTGTGCAAACAATTCACATTTGCTACGCGAGAAACTTGCTCTTATGATGCGACCCTATGACATTGGTAGCCTCTGAAAATAGATTCCGCCAGGTTGTTCGGCTCGTCGCTATCTTGAACCTTGCCTATTTCGGAATCGAGTTTGCCATAGCTCGATTCATAGGCTCGGTTTCGCTGTTCGCTGACAGCATCGATTTTCTTGAAGATACATCGGTCAACTTCCTTATTCTGATTGCGCTCGAATGGACGGCGCAGAAGCGCGCCCGTGTGGGCATGGCAATGGCGGGTATCCTGCTTACTCCCGGTCTCGCTACGCTTTGGACTGCGTGGAAAAAATTCCATTTGCCGATTGCTCCTGACCCTGCATTGCTCTCGCTGACGGGCTTGGGAGCCTTGGCCGTCAATCTGTCGTGCGCCTTCATGCTGGCACGCTACCGCCATCACAGCGGGAGTCTGACCAAAGCGGCTTTTCTCTCGGCCCGAAACGATGCCATTGCGAACGTCGTCATAATTGGGGCGGGGCTGGTGACGGCGTTCCTGTGGGTGTCGGCGTGGCCGGATTTGATTGTCGGTCTATGCATCGCCGCCTTGAATGCCGATGCCGCACGCGAGGTATGGCAAGCTGCTCGGAAAGAGCAAAGACAATAACTTAGATTTGCATAATTCTTGATTTATGCAC
>CAXTWT010000183.1:7298-9662 GCA_964247955.1 uncultured Bryobacteraceae bacterium | reverse complement strand
GCGCTGCAAGGGGGCGAGGACATCAGCGATTTGCGCGGCGAAGGTTTGTGGATGACGTATCTTCATCATCGCTGGGCGATTGATTCGGGCGTGCGCTATATCGGCGGCATGTACCACAACTATGTGATCAAAGGCGACACGCTCCCGCCCACGGAAATTGTTCCGGCGGCATTCCAGCGCGAAATGCTGGGCTTGCTCACGAGCGCTCTGCAGCCGCAGGAACTCCAAATTCCCGAATCTTTATTGAAACTTCTGACCACCGATCCCTATGGACGCGGCAGCGAATACAGCGGCTCACGATCTACCACATCTCTGGAAGAATTTCACGTCGCAACCGGCTACGCCTTCGATCACCTGTCGGCTGCCCGCACGCTTGCCGACATGATTGTCGGCCAAATCCTGCAACCCGAAATGGCAAACCGTCTCATCACCTTTGCCGACCGCCAGGAGAACGCCCTGACGCTGCCCGAAACGATCAATAAAATTCTGGACGCCACCTGGAACGCCCAGCGGGACGCAACCGCGATGGAGCGCTCCCTACGGCGCGTTACCAAGCAAGTCGCCCTGGATGAACTCATGATGCTCGGCGCAAATCCGAAAGCAACACCGGAAACGCGGGCAGTTGTGCTGGAACAACTCGTGCAACTGAAAGGAAAGATCACGAACATGCACGATAACGACCCCGTGAGCGAAGCCACCCTGCGCCAATCCGAACGCGACCTCGCGCGCTACCTGCTCAATCCGACTGCCAACGCCCCGAAAAGCGCCGCGCTCCCCCAACCCGCCGGACCACCGCTGTAGATGAAAGGTATGACTAAGAGGAGAAAAGCCTTTCACGATTAAAACTGGTCAAGCTGGTAAATCCGTTTCCGATAATCCTACTTAACAGCTAGTGAGATAAAGATCGGTAAATACGTCGCCGTCGGGCGCGGGTTCTCTGGCGATCCACGCTATCGAGGCACTTGGACATACCAGTCTTTCCAGGCAGATGCTGTCTTTCGAAAGACCGCGATAAAGAGCGGATTGGTCCACACGAGAGTGCGCCAGATTGGAGATTGATCGAATCGGCGGGGACTAGGGACCACTTGCACATCGCTCAGATACTTGCGGTACCCACCGGTCTCCCCACACTGAGCTTTAAGTCTCCGATAGAAGTCCACATCCTCGCCCATGAATTGAGATTCGTCGTATCCACGCAATGCTGTGTATGCCGATTTTCGACAAAACTGGGCAGCGCCCTGCGCCATGCCCTTCCTGATTCCGATCCACCGCCATGTGGCCAAGTACGCACGCAGCAGTCTGGATGCCGGTCTGTGTAGGATGTCGGCTGCGCCTCCCAAGCACGTGGGCCCGTCCATCTCTTCAGCGACTCTCGCAAGGAAATGAGGCGGAACAATCGTATCGGTGTCAACGAAGACCAAGACATCGCCCCGAGCGATTCGAGCACCCGTATTGCGAACTCGCCCGATATTGTGAACACGTTCCGGAACGACAATTGCCCCGAATGACTGTGCGATTTCTGTTGTCCCGTCAGTGCTCGCGTTATCAACGACGATGAGCTCGACTTGGCATCCACATGCCTCAATGGCTTGTTGAAGGCAGCCTAACGTTCTCGGTAAGTAGCGCTCCTCGTTGAAGGCAGGGACTACGACACTGATAAGCATGGCCTTTTGCGATCAGATTCGGTTGTATTCCTCGGGCTCGCTATCCGGGATTTGCGCCAACGCGCTCTCAAACTTTTCCCGGCTGAAACGCTGAGCCCGCTTGTCCAGATACTCGCGACACGCTACTTGATCCGCAAGCGCGGCTGAAACAAACTCATCGACTGAGACATGTTCACGCATTGCTAGTTCGACAGCTTTGTTGTACAGATCCTCAGATAAGGTAACGGTTCTGCTCATTACTCTCACCTTATCTTCTCCGAAGAGAAACGCGACGTCCGTACTTGAACTTCACTGGCAAGAGTAAAAAACTTGTTCTTTGATGCACCGCTCTTGATCAGTTGATTCCACCCGAGGTTGACTCGACAAAGTTTCGGGCTTCTTTGGCACGGCTTCTCCAGAGGACGAGCACGGCCACGAAAGCAAGTCCGGTTATCAGCGTGCTGATCGGCAGGCCGATGTTCAGCAATTTGTTCTCCGCCAGCCAGTCGCCTATCGCTGTGCCGGCTGTGCGAGCAACGGCTACCGTGGTCCAGTAGATTGCAATGCTCTGCGCGGCGCGTCCACGTCCCGCGAGCAGCACGCCGCCCAGCAGCGCCGCGAGGCCCAGCGACGCCGCGCCTTCACCCACGATGTGCGAGCAGATGTCTCCCACCACCGTGCCGAACACACCGGCGGTCAACATGGCCAGCCAGTAGGCCCC
>CAXTWT010000183.1:0-7198 GCA_964247955.1 uncultured Bryobacteraceae bacterium | reverse complement strand
TCGCCCAGATTCGTGCCAAAGACGCTGGCCAGCGTGATGGCTGTCCAATACCGCGCATCCACTCGCGGCGTGTGTATCCGTTTCATGTCCCTCCTATTATTGCGACTCAGATCCCAGATCAATCGAATTTACTGACATTCATAGGGTAAAATACTTTCCTGAAAATCTGCTGAAATGTCATTGAAAAATCACATCTCCCCTGTCCCAGCACAAGGTCGGGAACAGTGTGGTTGAGAACCGCCTGCTTGCGCTGCTTCTCATCCAGAGATTTCAGTAAAGCGAGTGCCTTGTCGCTCTCCCTTTCGAGAGGACGAATGGCATTGCCATTCAACCGGAAGGAAGCTGGCTGCGCACCGGTAATCGTCAGCATCAGCACGCCTTTATTTCCTTCCATCGTGATGTTCAACGCGAGATGATGGCCGCCGAACTGAAGCATCCATGGACTGGTCGTCGAAGCGTGCCGAGGAATGACACGTAATAAAGATAGCTAAGGAAAGTGTCGGTGGCGCTCACGATGCCCGCTTCCGATAACGCCGCTTTTCGCGCACAATGAAAATAATCTCCGGCTCACTCGTTATCTGGGGGCTATCCGGAAGAATCTTTCGGGATCAGTCAATGCTTTGCGTCCGCCTGTTGTTCATTCATGATGCTAAAAGTTTTGTGCCATAGTGTCTGTGAGGTTTTGTGCGTACGGTTTGTCCGTTCCTAATGCTCGGCGTTTCCGTTCCATTTGCTAACGGATATTTTTTACAACGCCGAATGCGTTTGACGGCCTGCTGGTTGTTGGCCGTTTGTCTTGTCGCGAAAGGAACCGCATGGGCGCAGGGGAACATGTCCGGCCATGTTATGGAAACGCAGAATGAAACGCGTCCCGACGAGTTGCCTGTGCCGCAGAAGATGAGCGGCATAGGTAACGTTCACATGGGGATCACTGCGGAACCCGAGGCGGAAGCGTGGTTCAACCAAGGATTAAATCTGCTGCATGATTTTTGGGATTACGAGTCGGCTCGCGCATTTGAACAGAGTATCCGCGTGGACCCGCGATGTGCTATTTGCTATTGGGGGCTCTTCAAAGCAGAATCTTTTTATCACAGCACGGCCCAAGGCTATGCCCGTCAGGCTTTGGCGAAGGCGGTCAATCTCAAAGACAATGCCAGTGAGCGCGAGCGTCTTTATATTGAGGCCACCGCCGCACAGCAAAATACCTCCAGAAATCCGGGTTCCGGCCCAACGTTTTCGCAGGCAGCGGAACTCTGGAGAAAGCTCGTGCGGGAGTATCCGGAAGATACACAGGCGCGGATTTTTCTGGCGCAAGTTGTCAGTTATACAGAAAAATTACAGATCTTAGAATCCATTCTGAAGGACAAACCCGAAGATTCCGCCGCGAACCATTATTACGTTCATGCTCTTGAATCGAGCGAACACCCGGAGCAGGCCCTGCACAGCGCCGAGATACTGGCAAGCCTCGCTCCCGCTTCTGGACACATGATTCACATGCCGGGCCACATTTTCTTTCGCCTTGGTGATTACCGTCGGGCGGAACAGGCGTTTACGGCCTCTCTGCAGGTAGATGAGCAATACATGAAGGAACAGCATGTTCAGCCGGATAACGACTGGAACTACGTGCATAACCTGATGTATTCAGTCGCGAACCTCCTGGAAGAAGGAAAGCTGAAGGAGGCAACCGCGCTTTCCGGTAAGCTCAGCGCGGCTCGCGGCAAGCTGGAGTCCACACTTTACATTTATTCGACACGAGATTCCATGACGCGGCTCGATCCGCATCTGCCCGTTGCGCTGCGAGCGGGCAATTGGGTGCAAGTTATAAAACTGTTACAGGCGAGCGCCGCGCCTGTTGGACGCCCAAACCTGGACTTTCTTGCCCGGCAACTTACTACCTTTGCCGCCGGGATGCAGGCGGTCGAAAACCATGATCTTCCCAAAGCGGAAGAGTTATCGACTCGATTTGATGCGGGGCTATCACGAGTGTCTCAGCAGCCGAAGAATTCTCCCCTGCTGCCGGGAATGGCGGAAGAAAAGCAAGCGGATAACCCACCGAAACTGCAAGTCAGGCCGGACGCCCTGCTCCAGCCATTGCTAAGCAGCTTCTCGGTGATGTCACTTGAATTGCGGGCCTCGCTGCTGACAGCGCAAGGGAAGAAGAGTGAAGGGAAGGCATTGTTCCGGAAGGCTGCCGAACAGGAAAAAGCACTCGGTTATCGTGAGCCTCCCCACTACATTCGACCAGTGAGCGAAACAGAAGGAGCGGCAATGATGGCTGCGGGCGATTGGACGGAAGCGAAGGTTGCCTACCAACGAGCGCTTCGGGAGCGGCCACAATCCGGGTTCGCGCTATACGGTATTGCACTGAGTAGCGAAAAGTCGAATGATGCTGAATCCGCCATGAAGGAGTATGCAGGTTTTCTCCAAGTCTGGAAGGATGCCGACCGGGATCTCGCCCAAGTAACTCACGCCCAAAACTATCTTGCTGAGCATACAAGTGCTGTGGGTAGTCGGCAGTAACTCGGCGGAACGAAGACGCCACTTGAGCGCACCACGCTTAAGCTTAAAGTACCCCTACTTCCGAAAGAAAAGGACAAATCGCCATGGCATTAATCACCGCCGAAGTTGCTGAGTTGCTGAGTACCGTTTCTCGACCGGGTGATTTTTTCGTTTCCGGCACGGCTGAAATCCTGGCGCCGCGCCTGGAGGTCGAGGGTGTCGGTCCCATTGCCTTGCCGCTTCTGCTGGCCCAAGCCGAGCAACTCGTTGCCGTCGCTCAGCGCGCGCCCTATGGCCGTGGCGAAAACACCCTGGTCGATACGGAGGTTCGGCGCACTTGGCAGATCGGTCCCGATCAAGTCCAGATCGGAGGCAAGCATTGGGAGCGAACCCTGAAGGCGATCTTGGCCCGCGTCGCTGATGGGCTGGGGGTGACCGAACCGATCATGGCCGAGTTCTACAAGTTGCTGATGTACGATCTCGGCAGCTTTTTCGTGAGCCATCGCGATACTGAAAAAGCGCCCGGCATGTTTGCTACTCTCGTGCTCGTGCTGCCGTCAAACTCGACGGGTGGTGAGTTGATTGTGCGGCATAAAGGCCGCGAAGTCCGGCTCGACCTGCGCTGTGAAGATCCGGCAGAAGCGGCCTTCGCCGCCTTCTATGCCGATTGTGTCCACGAGGTGCTTCCTATCACGTCCGGTTACCGGTTGACCTTGGTTTACAATCTGTTGCGTCGGGGAAAGGGGCCAGCGCCGAAGCCGCCGAGCTATGCGGGCGAACAGGCTCGCTTGACGAAACTCTTGCTGGCATGGGTTGACGATAAAGAATCACCGGACAACGACGCGCCTGAAAAAATCGTCTATCTCCTGGAGCATGCCTACACGCCGGCCGAGCTTGGGTTCGAGGCCCTGAAAGGAGCCGATGCCGCCGCAGCGGGCGTGCTTGTTGCCGCCGCACAACAGTCCGAGTGCGACATTCATTTGGCGCTGCTCGAAGTTAAGGAGAGCGGCATCGCGGAATACGCGGATTACGGTTCGCGCCGCCGGTGGTCGGACGAGGATGAGGAGGACGACGAATTCGAGGCGGGTGAAACGACTGACCGGCAGATAGACCTGTCCGAATGGAAACGGCCTGGTGGGGGCGTGCTGGAGATGGGCGAGATCCCGGTCATGGATGAGGAACTCTCGCCGCCCAATGCCTTGGACGAAATAGAACCCGACGAGCAGCACTTTCACGAGGCGACCGGCAATGAAGGGGCATCCTTCGAACGCACCTACCGTCGGGCGGCTCTGGTGCTCTGGCCGAGCGAGCGCATGTTTGCCGTGCTGAGCCAAGCCGGTTTGCGGGTGACCCTTCCTTATTTGAGTGACCTCGTGGAGCGCTGGGCTGCTGGCGGGGAGGATCGCCAATCTCTCTTGTGGCTTCAGGCGCACGACCTTTCCGGGCATATGCTGACTCATTGGCCATGGCAGAGGCAATCGTTGTATGGGTGGCAAAGCGAGACGCCGAGCGCCGTCACCCCGATGTTAACGCTCTTGATCCGGCTGAAAAATACAGAGCGCCTTGATAGATTCCTGGCGGACATAGCCGCCCACGGTCTCGACAACCAGAGCGACAACGAGGCCATTCTTGGTGCTCTCGACCTTCTGCCGCGAGACCAGGCTTTAGTTCTGCTGGACCGCATCATTGCCGGGAGCGCCGCAACCTCGCTCAGCGCGTGCGGCGACCTGTTGGCCCGTTCCGTTGCCGCGCAGCCCCCGGACCGCCGGACCGACTTCCGTAGTGTTGCTGTTACCCTGGTCGATCTTCTGCCGGGTGACGCCACGCATGCCGCTCCGAAGGAGCCATGGCGACACAGGCTCGAAGTCCAATCCGGCTTTATTGTCGACCTCTTCACTGCCCTGGAGCAAATTGACAGCAACTTGGCGGAGCGCACGGCAGACCAGGTTCTGGCTTGGCCCAAGATCTACGGATTTGATGCGGTTCTCGTTCCGGCTGTTCAGGAACTGGTTGGATCGCCCGCGCTCGGAAACTCGGCAGCAGTGCAGAAATTGCGCGCGGCATGCATCGAACATCTGCGCACCCGGGTAGCCGATCCTCTGGAAGCACCACGCGACTGGAAACGGGCAAGCAAGCTGAAATGCCGGTGTCCTCACTGCACCGAACTGAGCCGTTTTCTGGCCGACCCGGAGCGCCAAGTATGGGAGTTCCGGGCGGTGGAAGCCGCCCGCAGTCACGTGGAGGACACGGTCCGGGCGGCTCAGTGCGACCTGGACACGACGACGGATCGTCGTGGTCGTCCCTACACCCTCGTTTGCACTAAGAATCAGGCCAGCTATGAACGGCAGGTGAAGCAGCGTAAAAAAGATCTGGCAAATCTCAAAAAGCTGGAGGCATAACGGGCTTCGTTATCGGCACCTGAATTTCTGTCACATAAGAATCATCATCCTGCCGCACCGGTCGCGAGCAGTGCAGGTAAACCTCGCGGATCGGGCCTGCCACCTGATAGCCGTCGCTGGCTACGGAGCGCAGCAGGGCATCGTAGGCTTCCGGGAGACGCTGATAAGAACCGTTGTGAATCGTGCTCGCCGCCGTTGCCCCAGGCAACTCATAAACGGCGATGCCGTCCTTAGCCGGAACTGCCTCCTTCAAATAAAACCCTGCCTCCGCATCTACATCGCTTTCCTTGTATTCAGGGTCATGCCAAAGCGCCACAGGCACGATGCTGTTTGCCATGCCTGGGCCCAGTTGCGCTGCTATCTTTCCGTAAAGAACTCCAACGGACTGGTAGGAAGGAATGGTTTCCCGGACGGAAGCAATCCACTGCTTCGGAAGGGACTTGATAATGATGTCGTATGCCATTTGATTCTCCTGTTCAATCAGCCGAATGCGGCTGGTAAGTCTGCCGAGACGGTCGCTTGCTTCATCCACGCTTTTCTGCTGCTCTGCTTGCCGTAACAGCAGCATGCCGCGCATCTGCTCCGCCGTGATCCCCTCGTTCAGCACTTTCCCAATCTGCTCCAGCGTGAAACCGAAGTCCTTAAGAGCGAGAATGCGGTGAAGCCGTGATAACTGGCCGACGGAATAGTAGCGGTATCCGGTTGAAGGATCAATCCTGGCTGGCGTAAGCAGCCCGGTTTGGTCGTAATACCGAAGTGTTTTGATGGACACCTGCGTGAGCGAAGAAAAGTCGCCGATCTTCAGCATGCCTATTTGTAACGCCTCCCCTAAGGGGAGAGTCAATACTCTTTTTAAATTTTTCGCTCACTTCCCCGTATAATGGCGGCATGCGCACCCGCCCCGAACCGACCGCGCGGATCAGCCGCCGTCGCATGGCCGTGTTTCTTGCCGCCGCTCCGCTGGGAGCGCAGATTGCCACTCCGCCGACCACGCAAAAAACGCTGCCGATTGGCGCTCCGGTTCCCGCGCCTTCTTCCGCTACTCCGGAACAAAAACTGCAAAAAGCTTGCGACGGTGTTCGTCAAATGAGCGAGCGGCTATCCAAACTGGAAGTTCCGATGAACGTGGAACCGGCCTTCGCATTTAAGCCGTAGCTCATGGGCAAACAACACACCAAGCTCGACGAAAGCACCTTAGCCTTCGCTACGATTCCGCAACTGAGCGCCGCCCTGCGTAACCGCGAAATCTCTTCGAGCGAACTGACCAAGTTTTTCGGCCAGCGGCTCGAAACTATGGGGCCGGAATACAACGCGCTCGCCTGCTCGCTTCTGAAGCGCGGCAAAAGCGATACCGGCGACATGGATGACGAGTTCAAGCGCGGGCGCTTCCGTGGCCCTCTGCAAGGCATTCCTTATGCAGTAAAAGACCTGATCGCCGTCGCCAATTTCCCGACCACCTGGGGAGCCAAGCCGTACGCCAATCAAGTTTTCGACGAAGACGCAACCGTGATCGACCGGCTGGACAGCGCGAAAGCTATCCTCATTGGAAAGCTGTCCATGATTGAGCTTGCGGGAGGCGGTGGCTATAGTTCCGCCTCTGCCTCCTTGCAAGGCCCCTGCCGCAACCCTTGGAACAAGCAGTACTGGGCGGGCGGTTCGTCCAGCGGGTCCGGCGCTGCTGTGGCTGCCGGTCTTGTTCCGTACGCGCTCGGCTCGGAAACGTCGGGTTCTATCTTGAATCCTGCCTCTTCCTGCGGTATCACGGGGCTTCGGCCCACCTACGGCCTTGTTAGCCGTCACGGCGCCATGGCGCTTTCCTGGACTCTCGATAAGATCGGAGTTCTCGCTCATACTGCGGAAGATTGCGGACTGGTTCTCCATGTCATTGCAGGCGGCGACTCCAACGACCCCGGCAGCGCTGGCAAGAGCTTCTACTACACGCCCGAGTGGTACCAAAAAATAAGCGATCTCAAAATCGGCTTCGCTGAAATCGATTTCTCGGATTGGGTGGACGAGCCGCTTCGTCCCGCCTTCGCCAACGCTCTTTCGCTTGTCAAAGCAATGGGATCACAAACGGTGGAAACAAAGCTTCCTAACTTTCCGTATGGCCCCGTCATCAGCGCTATCATTGATTCCGAAGCCGCCTCCATTTTTGAAGTCCTGATTCGCAGCGGTGGGGTGAATACTCTCGCTGACGAAAGCCAGATTCTCGGCTTGAAAGCATCGATGAACTATTCAGCGGTGGATTACTTGAAAGCCATGCGCGTCCGCTCGCAGATACAAACCGAGTTTCGAAAGCT
>CAXTWT010000182.1:0-9676 GCA_964247955.1 uncultured Bryobacteraceae bacterium | reverse complement strand
TGGCTGAGCACGTTGTAATCGGCGCTTTCAATCTTATTGAGCAGCGTCAAATAAATCTGCTGTAGCGCCCACAGGGAACGGCGGCTTTTCGGTTCAATCAACCCGAGCAGCGGTGACGATTGATCGTAATAATCACGCGCCCGCTTCGCTTCGAACTGCATCAGTTCGCGAAAACGAGCGTCTTCCCGCCCCGAGTGCAACTGCTCGATAGGTACGCCGAAGCGCTGCAAATCTTCTGTCGGCAGATAGACGCGGCCCAGTTCGGCGTCTTCCCGCACGTCGCGCAGAATGTTGGTTAATTGAAACGCTACGCCGCATTTTTCGGCCAGCAGCAGGGCGCGCACTGAACTGAAGCCGAAAATATGAATAATTGTGAGACCGACCACTGACGCCACCTGGTAACAGTACCGGTACAGCTCGTCATACGTTTGCACTTGTCGCGGCTGGAGATCGGACGTAATGCCGTCGATCATCTCATGAAAAAAACGGTGCGGAATCTTATACCGCTGAACCGTATCGTGAAGCGCGGGCCATACCGGGTCCGCTTCGAATTCGCCGCGCAGCGCATGTTCCAAGTGCAGCCGCCACAGTGCGATGCTTTGTCCGAGTTTGGTCTTATCGGTGCTGGCCGGATCGTCGCTCAAATCATCGCACTGCCGCATGAACGCGTAAATGGCGCACATGGCGTCCCGCTGCGGCCTTTCGAGCAGCAGAAAAGAATAATAGAAGTTCTTCGCCCGCTTTCGCGCAATCCGGCGACAGTAGCGGTACGAATCGCTCAGGGAGATGTTCAACGGGGAAGCAGGCGCGGCAGACATCGAAGAAGAATAAGGACGCGCTCCGCTTTGGAAATGTGCGGACGCTGCCTGAGTACGTTATAACCTTGCCCTCGAATTTTGTCGAGAATTTTCATTCCGCCGCGACTGAACAGCTCAAGATCAAGCGCCAGCCGCCGATGGACGGTATCAATCAGTGGTAAGCCTTTGCGGAAAAGATCTTCCGCTACGTCCACGGCTTCGCGCATGGAAGCTGCAAAATTGATGTTGAACTGGGAGCGGCGCAACTCCTCCACGGAATAGCCGTGCTTGCGCAGCAAATCCAGCGGCAGATACACACGGTCTTTTTGCAGATCTATCGTGACATCCTGCCAAAAGTTGGCAAGCTGCAAAGCCGTACAAGTGTAGTCCGACAAACGCTGGCGCTCGTCGTCACGGTAACCGCAAAGATACAGCACCAGATGTCCCACCGGATTGGCCGAGTACACGCAGTAATTGAACACTTCCTCAAACGTTTGATAATGCGTGACCGTCTGGTCCTGCTCGAAAGCGCGAATCAGCTTTTCAAACGGCTCGATGGGAATATCATGCCTTCCTACCGTATCCGCCAGGGCGACAAACACGGGATGCCCTGCTTCGCCGCGATACATGCCTTGCAGTTCGCGTCGCCACCATCCCAGCAGCCGTAGACTTTCGGCGGGATCTCCGATTTCATCGCCCAGATCGTCAGCCCAGCGGCAAAATGAGTAAACATTGTAAAAATCCTGATGCAAATCTTTCGGCAGCAGAAAACTGACAACTTGGAAGTTCTCGTAGTGATGCGTAGCGAGCCAGCGGGTATACGCCAGCGATTCCGCTTTCGAGTAAGTTGCGGAATTGGGCGGAACGCTCTGAATATACTCTTTCGGCTGAAGTTGTGCGACAGGCAAGCGAATGGGAACCGTTAAGGGATGATAGCAGTTTTGATCTGCCCATTGCGGCGGTGCGCCAGATCAGCCATCACCTTCGGCAGCGCGCTTAACGGCTCTTCGTGGTTCACCAGATAACGGGCGCTGACCTTACCGTCCGCAATAACTTCCAGCGCGCGTCGGATATGTTCCGGAGTGTGATGAAAACTGGCCTTGCAAGTAATCTCAGAATAATGCAGCAAGGCCGTATCCAGTCCCACTTTCGTTCCCGTCGGACAACCGCCG
This sequence comes from uncultured Bryobacteraceae bacterium, assembly GCA_964247955.1. Taxonomy (GTDB): domain Bacteria; phylum Acidobacteriota; class Terriglobia; order Bryobacterales; family Bryobacteraceae; genus Bog-105. The sequence continues at coordinate 7,707 of CAXTWT010000182.1, read as the reverse complement.
AAAAAGTTAATCACGCCGCCCTTGCGCACCAGGCGCGTCGCTAACTCCCAGGCTTCCGGTTGCCCGATCGCTTCAATCACCACATCCGCGCCACGCCCGCCGGTATGGTGTTTCAATTCCGATGTAAGAATGCCGTAGTCGCCCATCAAGATTCCTTCATCAGCGCCCATGGCCATGGCCCGGTCGATCTGCTCCAGCCTGCGCGCTATGGCGATCACGCGCGCGCCGTAGACATGCTTCGCCAAGCGGACAAACATCAAACCGATAGGACCAAGCCCCATGATGGCAAGCGTATCGCCCGCCTGCAAATAGCTTTCGTCCAGTCCGCGCAGCGCGCAGGCCAGCGGCTCGGCCAGCGCCGCATCGCGATAATCCATGCTGTCCGGAAGTAAGTACGTGTTTTTTTGAACAATGCGCTCGGGAACCCGCATAAACTCCGCATAAGCGCCGTTGTTGAAAAGAAGATCCTCGCACAAGTTCGGCTGCCGTCGTCGGCAATAAAAGCACTTATCGCAAGGAGCGGAATTGGCCGCCATCACGCGCTGCCCCACACGGAATTTCGTCGCTCCTGCGCCGCAAGCCACAACGTCGCCCGCCATCTCGTGCCCGAATAAAGCGGGCGGCTGAATCATCTTCGCGTGATAACCGCGACGGAACACTTTTACATCCGTTCCGCATGTCAGCGCTGCCCGGACACGGACCAACAGTTCGCCTTTCCCGATTTCCGGCACGGGAACTGATTCCAGCCGCACATCCTCTTTTCCGTACAGGACCGCTGCCTGCATGGTCAGATCGCTGGAGGAAACGTTCACGGCCTGTACAGGCATTAATTCATTGAGGATCATGCGAACTCCTGCGGATGAATCACCACTTTAAGAGACTGCCCGCCGGGATGCTGCGCCACTTCCATGCCGCGCTGGATGTCGTCGAGACTCATACGATGGGAGATAAGATCTTCGAGCGGAAGGGTTCCGCTAAACACCAATTGCGCCGATTCCGCTTGCAGGTCAACGTCCGCGCTGTAGGAGCCAAGTAAGATCCGTTCACCCACACAGATGTCCGCGCCGGAGATTTCGATTCGTTCAGTTTTGGAGGTTTGCGCGAACAGCAGGATCTTCGCGCCGGGCCGCGAGATTTTCAGCGCCTGATCCACCAGTCCGGGAGCGCTGGTCGCCACGATCACGGCATCCACGCCGCGACCATCCGTCGCCTGCGCAACCGCTTCGGAAAAAGCAGCATGACGCGGGTCAAACGCCGTTGCGCCGTGTTGTTCCGATAACTGACGGCGAAACTCAATGGTGTCGGTTGCCAGCACAGTCGCTCCGGTCTGCGATGCCAGCATGGTAAAGATCAGCCCAATCGGACCTTGCCCCAGCACAGCCACCACTTCATTTTGACGCAGCTCGAGCAGCTTTACCCCTTTCAGGCAGGTATTCACGGGTTCTACCCAGCACGCTTGGTCAAACGAAACACCGTCCGGAATCTTTTCGACGCCGTGCTCGACAATCCAGTCCATCACCCGAACGTACTGAGAAAAACCGCCTCCGGCAGGTTCAAAACCGGCCGTAATACCCACTTTCTTGTAGACCGGGCATTGCGCATACAAACGGCGCTGACAATAGAAACAATCCCCGCAGGGAATATGGTGAAAGGCAACCACGCGGTCACCCGGCGCAAAGCGCGTCACTCCCTCGCCGACAGCAGCCACAACACCGGCCGTCTCATGGCCGTAGACGCGGGGCGGCGGCAGCAGATTATGCTCGATCTTTTTCAGATCGGTATGACAAACTCCGCAGCTACGAACCTGGACGATTATTTCACCAGGGCCGATTCTCGGAGTTGGAATCGACTCAACGGAGATTTGTCCATTTCCACGGTAAACCGCTGCTTTCATCGAGGACGGCAGGCTGTCACTCAACGGAAGCTCCCTCTCCTTCAAAACTAATTCGGCAACTGACAAGAAACTCTCCCAACGCCTGTGCCGCCCCTTCGGATCGCCGCTTCCAACGAAACAGCTCGGGTATCAGCTTCGGGTGCGTTAAGGCGTAAATTCCAATTTTCCCACGCGCGATGCGTCCTTCCGAGGTGCGCATCGCGTTTAGGTCCCATCCAAATGACTCGTCTACACGGTCCGTTATTACTTTGATGCAGAGAAAAGGCAAGTCAGCGCGTTTTGTGCGTCCTGCTACTCCCGCCGCCTCCATATCTACCGCAATAGCCCCGGTTTTCCCTAGCTGCTGTTTTTCCGAGCAGTCACTTGCCACACAGTCCTGAGAAATCACAACCCCTGATTGATATACGTACTCAGCTTGTGGAATTATGCAAGGAAAGCGCGTACCGTTTGCCGCATCCACCACTTCGGTTGCTACGACTACCTGCCCTTCGCGGCCTTCCGGCGTAAGTGCGCCGCAATAACCAACGCTGACCACTGCTTCGAGCTTGGAAGCAGAAAGCTCGGCAGCCGTCACAGCGCGAATAGCCACTTCCACTGCTTGCGCCGCCAGCTTAGGCCCCGCGCCGTTCGCCGCCAGCATCGTGCGGCGTCCGTGCAAAATACCCTCGACGGCATAACGCAGCGGCCAGTTCAGCTTGCGCAGTCCGGTAAGCTGTTTCGCAAAAGGCTTCAATTCATCCGCTTCAGCGGCAACCAGGAGAATAGCCATGAAAATGGATCAGTCTAGCGTGAAAAACTCGCCGGAGTTCAACTGCAAGGAGGGAAACGGATGGGGCAATGCGATGATTTCCCCTTCGGCTACTTCCCAACGAGAAGAAGCATCGTAAATAACGATGCGGCATTCCTGAGGGTACACATTCCAGACTTGGACGGCTCCGTACCGGAGATACACGTCCGTCTTTCTTAAAACATTCGGCTCTGTATTGGACGGCGAGATCACCTCGACGGCAAGAATCGGGCTTCCGGAAGGGTAACAATTTTCCTTCCTTGCCTGTCGCCACGACTCATGCGTCCGAACGAAAACGTCAGGCGACGGCATGTAATGCGCTTCGCGGAGATCCATATTCGTTCGCATGCCTACTTTGAATGATCTACCAATACGGCTGCGAAGCGCGTCATAAACGTTTATAACCACATCGTGATGAATCGGTTTAGGGTCAGGGGACAAAACAATCTCTCCATCGAGAAGTTCGGCCCGATAACCGGACGGAGCTTCAAAGTTAAGGAACTGCTCAACACTAATCGGAGGGGCCTTGGTAGTTCCCACAGTATTCTCGCTTTCGTTCTTAACAGTAATGGTGAGCGCGAAACCAACGAATCGCCCGGTCGAGCGCTTCATCTACCGGACCCGGTTGAAACGATAACTCCCGCTTCGCCTTAGCATTGGAAACAAACATCCGTTTGCGCGCCATCCGCACTCCTTCGAGCGGAGCCATCGGCGGCACCCCCGTCAGGTTTGCCCACCCGGTAGAAAGCAGCCCCGCCGCATAAGCCACCGGGTAGGGAACTTCCATGCGCAGCGCAGGTTTGCCGGCCAGCGTTCCCAAACGGCGGAGAATTTCTTTTAAGGTAACGTTTTCGCATCCTAGAATATAACGTTCGCCCGGCTTGCCGTGTTCCGCCGCCAGCAAGTGCCCCATTGCCGTATCGCGAACATCTACCAGGTTCAGTCCGGTATCCACAAACGCAGGCAGCTTATTACGGAGAAAATCAACGATAATCTTGCCCGTGGGCGTCGGCTTCCAGTCATGATCGCCAATCGGCGCAGTCGGATTTACGATCACCACCGGCAATCCGGCTTTGGCCTTTTCGAGCGCCACCTGCTCCGCCAGCCATTTCGAGCGCTTGTAATGCCCCGTCATGTCTCCGATCGAGACCGGAGTCGTTTCATCGCCCTCTTGCCCCTTCGGCATGCCGATACACCCCACTGTGCTGGTGTAAACTACGCGCTGCACCCCGGCCCTTTCCGCCGCGTCCAGCACGTTGCGGGTGCCTTCGACATTGGATGCATACAAATCCTGCGGATTCCTGGACCAGAGCCGATAATCCGCCGCCACATGAAAGATAAGCCGGCAGCCTTCGGCGGCGCGCTGAAGGGAATCGCGGTCGCGCAGATCGCCCGTCACCCGCTCGACAGAGTCCAGTTCACGAAGTTCGCTGTTGGGGCGGCACAGGGCGCGCACGCAATATCCGCGTTGCAGCAGAAGAGAAGCCACATGCCAGCCCAAAAAGCCGCTAGCGCCGGTTACCAGAGCAAGGGGCACGGGCTACACGTCTTCGTGGGATGCCGTCGCTTTTCGAAACTCGGCTAAGGCGAGCAAGGGAAATGTGTTGCGGTACTCGGTGTACGAAAGATAAAACACGCTCGGAAAACCGGTGCCGGTACAATACTCCTCGTCCCAGGTGCCGTCATCGCGCAGCGTGCGGACAAGATAATCCACGCCGTTATATAAGCTTTCACTGCGCAGGTCGCCGCCTGCCAGCAGAGCCAGAATCGCCCATGCTGTTTGCGAAGGCGTGCTGGGGTTCGGGATAAAACGGTTATAGTCGTAGCTGGCGCAGCTTTCACCCCAGCCGCCGTCCCGGTTCTGGTAGGCGCGGATAAACTCGAGCGCCTGCTGAATATAGGGCTCGTTTTCGCTTACTCCGGCGGCGCGCAATCCGCGCAACGCCAGAAACGTGCCGTAGATATAATTAACGCCCCAGCGCCCGTACCAGCTTCCGTCCGCTTCCTGCGTCCGCAGCAGGAACTGAACGCCGCGCTGCACGGCCGGGTGCGTCGGCTTCAAGCCGCAAACGATCAATGCTTCCAGCACTCGCCCGGTAATGTCGGGACAAGACGGGTCAAGCATCGCGTTATGGTCCGCAAACGGCACATGGCTGAGAATCTGCCAATTGTTATCGGCGTCAAACGCCGCCCAGCCGCCGTCTTTGCCCTGCATCGCCAAAGTCCAGTTCAACGCCCGCGTTTCGCAGGCCCGCTGCTTCACCGGGTCCGAGGCATGCGCTTTCTTGAGGGCCAGCAGCACCATTGCCGTGTCATCCACATCGGGATAAAACTCGTTATTGAACTCAAATGCCCAGCCGGACGGTTCCACATTCGGACGTTTCACCGCCCAATCACCTTTCCGATGCACTTCCTTCGCAAGCAGCCAATCGGCCACGCGAGTAAGATGCTGCTCCGGCGGGTTCTCCATTTGGCCGAGCGCAAACGCCGCAATCGCCGTGTCCCAGACGGGCGAGAAGCAAGGCTGCATGAAAAATCCTTGCGCGTCGTTATCGACCATCAGCTTGTTGAACTCTTCTTCCGCATCGCGGCGCAGCGGATGGTTGGTTTGATATCTCAGAAGATCCAGCGCCATGACCGCATACTGCATGGACGGATAAATTGCGCCCAAGCCGTCCGACCCTTGGAAGTGTTCGGTCATCCACTGCTCGCACCGGCGGATCGCCGCTTTACGAACCATGTTAGGCCCAAAGCGTTCCCATTTTTTCAGAAAGCTGTCGAGCGCCAGAAAGCAATTCCGCCAAGTGAATGTTTTCAGATCGCGCTCCGGATGCATGGGCGCTCCCGGCAGGAACAGTTCGTCGAGCGTGAAGCCTGCCGGAACCGGACGACTCGGATTGGCCGCATGCACAATTGACAACGGAATCACGATGGCCCGCGTCCAGGCCGACATTTGGTAAATAAAGTTGAACGGAAGAAAGATCAATTCCGGAGGAATCGCCGGGCAGGCTTCTCGCGGAAACAAATTGAACAAACTGAGATTGATGCGGACATAGCTGTTGGCCGCCTGCAAACCGCCCAACTCCAGAATGCGGTCTCGCAGCCGCTTCATGCGCCCATCAGCCGCCGGAACGCCCGCCACCTTTAATCCGAAGTAGGCTTTGATAGAAGCATTGATCTCCGAAGGGCCGTGCGCGTAGATGTTGAATCCGCCGTCTTCCAACTGCCGCATCAGAATGCTGGCCACCGCGCGTTGGACCTGCGGACGCGTCGATGGATTCCAAATGCCGTCAACGGGAGGATGCAGCCAAAGCTGCATTAAAATATAATCGGCTTCCAGGGTCGTGTCCGCCCGGAGATCGGCCCACCAGAAGCCTCTATCTGTTTGACGCCGAAGCAAGGAGGCCGATGCTTTCCGGATGGCATGGACGGCAGCATAGGCCAGCGACTCAGAAACCTGGGAACTTGACTTCATCGTTAGTATTAACTGTCAATATCAGGCCCGCACGGTGTAAAGGCGGGGCGTAAAACTCTCCAAATCGGAAGGCAGCGTAAATCGCACGTCTTCTTCTTTAATTTCAGCCTCTTCCAGCTCAGAATAACCGTTAGCGCGTAAATGGTCAATCAGCTCCTGCACCAGGTGTTCGGGAGCCGAAGCCCCGGCGGTTACCGCTACAGTGCCGACCCCATGCAGCATCGTCGGCTGCACTTCGCTGCAATCATCTAGCAAGTAAGCGGGAACGCCCGCCTTTTCGCAAACCTCTACCAGACGACGTGAATTCGAGCTGTTCTGCGATCCCACTACCAGCAGCGCCTGACATAGGGGCGCTACCGCTTTGACGGCCAACTGCCGGTTCTCGGTTGCATAACAAATATCCTGCGTCTTGGGCCCTGCAATCTTCGGAAAACGCTCCTGCAAGCGCCGAACAATGTCACTTGTTTCATCGAGCGAAAGCGTGGTCTGCGTCAGGTAAACAACGCGCTCAGGATCTTTGATATCGAGCCGGTCTACGTCTTCGACATCGGAAACCAGAACCGTGCATTCCGGCGCTTCGCCCAGGGTTCCGATCACTTCATCGTGATCGCGATGCCCGATCAGCACAATCGTATAGCCTTGTTTGGCAAACCGCACCGCTTCCAGGTGAACCTTCGTAACCAGCGGGCAAGTGGCGTCGATCACTTGCAGCCGCCGTTCCTTTGCTTCCGCGCGAATCGCCGGAGACACGCCGTGAGCGCTGAAAATCACGCGCGCGCCCTCCGGTACTTCGCTCAACTCTTCCACAAAAACCGCCCCGGCGCTGCGCAGCTCATCCACCACATGGCGGTTGTGAACAATTTCCTTGCGGACATAAATCGGAGCGCCGTACAGGTCAAGCGCAATCCTGACTACATCAATAGCGCGCACCACGCCCGCGCAAAAGCCGCGCGGCTTAAGCAAAATAACCTTTTTCTGCGTGCCGCTCACCGGAGCGATATCAACAGGTGCAGCAGTCTCGTCAACGAGGCTTGGGGAGGGCATAAGGAATAAGCCTTAAGTATAACAAGCATGGTGTTTTAGGGGATAGTTTCCGGCACTGTTGACTCACTCCGCCTGAAAATGATCAACCCGTTTCCAACTCGCCCCGAGTAACCGTTCGCTCCTCCCAATAAGATTTCAGCGCCATCTGTACAGGCAGACACGCCGCAATGCCGGACGGTAGGCTGGCGGACACGGGTTTGCCGCCGAAAACTGCATCGAGGAAGTTCGCCGTATGCGCGCGTTCCAGGCTTCCTTGCGCCTCAACGGTTGTGGCCTGCCCTTTATTGGGCTGCCAGACGCAGCCTCCCCGCGAAAGATCCAGCGTGCCTTCCGTCCCCTGAAAGAAAACCGAGGGACAGTCATTGCGGATCGGCAGAACGGAGGATTTGAAGGAAAGATTCCACTTGTTGTATTGAATAACGGCGTTCACCGTATCGGGTTTTGACGCCCGTTATCCTATGTGATTGTGCGTGAAACGGGCGAAGAAGCCTGGAAAGCGGCGGACGA
>CAXTWT010000181.1:0-9689 GCA_964247955.1 uncultured Bryobacteraceae bacterium | reverse complement strand
TACTCGCACGATTCGCACAATTTGGTGGTGATCGGCCGGAAGCCGGAAGACCTGCAAGCGGCGGCAAATGCTGTTATTGATGCCGGAGGCGGAATGGCGGCAGCGCGTGACGGCAAAGTGACAGCGATTGTCGAATTTCCGATTGCCGGTCTGCTGTCGGAGACTCCACCGCAACAGCTTGCGCAGGCGTATCGCGCTGTTCGTGAAACTGCCGGTGAAGTCATCGAGTGGAAGTTACCTTATCGCACCTTCAAGGCCCTCGAAGGGACGGCGCTGGCCTGCAACTCCGGACCGCATCTTACAGATCTGGGATTGACGGACGGAACAACAGGTGAAATCTTAGACCTGTTGATAGGAGAGTGAATCAACGGTTGGTTTGCGCTGTCCCCCGAAGCGGCTCTTTCCGCATGAGCGGATGCTGCGCCTTCGGCGTCGGACCAGTCATGAGTTTAATCAGGTATTGGCCGAATTTCGGCATATCAACATCCGTTTGCGCTTGCACCAGTTGTACATCGAGAGCGGGCTTGACGCGATCGGACCAGATAATCGTGTCCCCATAACCGACGCCCCGGCCTAAATCCACGTCCATGTATACCTTGCGGGCAGCGGTGATTAGGCTGGGGTCCAGCCATGCGGCAGCCGCCAGTTCATCCCACATGTAACTGCGGCCTGGGCGGGCATAAGCAGCCATATATTGAGCAGCGGGAGTTTGCGCTTTGCTGATCTCTTTTATCATCTGCTCAGTAAGTTGGGTTTTGAGGGAAACATCGACGGTGGTGCATGCGATGAACGGCCAATGGGCACGCAATACGATGTGGCTCCCTTCCGGATCAAACCATAGATTGAACTCGTGGCGCGGATTGGTGGCAAACTCCGGGTTTCCGGTTTGGGCGTTCAGGCTTCCGCCCATGAAGACCAAGCCCTTGCTGAGTTCCGCGAATTGCGGATCAAGAGTCAAAGCGACAGCCAAGTTCGTCATCGGTCCGCCCGCATAAACCGTTACTTCGTGAGGGTGTTCGTGAATGGTGCGGACGAGGAAGTGCGCAGCGTCTTCCGTAGAAGGCTTGGTTGTGGGATTGCCTTCGCGGAGCGGCGGTACTTCGTACGGTCCATGACTGCCGGGCCGCTTGTTCCACGCGCCAAGATACGTAATCTTCCCGTACATTTGTTGCCATAATTCCGTGAACTGTTGTGTGCGAACCAGCGGAAACACCGCGCCGGGAACTACCGGAATATCGGTGCGGCCAACTAATTCCAGCAGGCGAAGGGCATGCGCTGTTTCCTCATCACGCCAAGCATCGCCGGTGACTACGGTAATGCCAAGCACTTCGACATCCGGCGATTGCAGCAGGATCAGAATCGATGCCATATCAGTTCCGCCCGGCCCGGCTGCATCCTGGTCAATAACGACGTAGCGTTTCCCCTGTGCAAAGATACCGCCTGCGAGAAGCAAGCCAAGCAGAAGGAATTTTGCAAGCATTGATCTCATATTCAGCTCCTCCGGTCAGCTTGTTAAACGGCCAATCAGCATCTGAAGAAAACGATCAACATGGACGTCAGTTGCTACTTTGGCATTCGGCCGGAAAGTAGCATCGGCTGCTGGAGCAGGAGCGTTTGCCATAGGCGGTGATTTACGCAGGGGAGCGCGGCGGTAACCGACTGTCTCACCAGCCGTGTACTCGCCCGTAGTTTCTATTTCTACACAGTAATCCTGAAGATTAACAAGCGAGGGGTCAAGAAAAGCGGCGACGGCCAGCGAGTCGTGCATAGCAGGCCCTATGGCTGAAGAGTTTGCCTTGCGCAAACGCGTGAAGGTGGCGCGTGTAATCTGCCCGGCAGCGCGACTGACGGGATTCGCTCCGGCTTCGAGGGTCTGGATGTTCTCTTCACGCAACATGGCTTTGCGCGTCACGTCAAGCCCAACCATAGTAATGGGAATGCCGGAGCGGAACACGACGGCTGCCGCTTCCGGATCGACATAGATGTTAAATTCGGCAGCAGGCGAAACGTTGCCGCCGGAGAGAGAGCCTCCCATCAACGTGAGATTGGGAATCATGTGAGGAAGCTCCGGGTCATCGCGGAACGCTAACGCCAGATTGGTGAGAGGCCCAAGCGCAATAAGACTGATCGCGCCAGGAGCTTTGCGAACCGTCTTGCGAATCAGTTCCGGTCCGCTCTCCGCCACCGGCTTAGTCTTAGGCTCGGGAAACTGGACACTGCCGAGACCGTTTTCACCATGCGCATAGGTGGCAGTAATGAGTTCACGCACGAGCGGTTTACTTGCGCCGCCTGCAACGGGAATGTCGGTACGACCGGCAATCTCGACCAGACGAAGCGCATTCGGCAGCGTAAGACTTAAAGGAACGTTGCCGGCGACAGCCGTAATCGCTTCAACCTTCAACTCCGGTGATTTTAAGGCGAGAAATAGGGCGAGGGCATCGTCAGTTCCGGGATCAGTGTCGATAATGACCCTATGGGGCGACGCGGCGTTATTCTGGCCCATGACGTTTGACAGACATGATGGCATAAGCGCCGTACCAGTGATGCCCTGCACGAGATCGCGGCGGCTGATAGCAAACTTTGTTCGGATTCTCAAAAGATGTACTTTAGCGCGAATTGTATCTGCCGAGCCGTGTTTACGGTTGAGGTAACCTTTCCGAATGTAACAGCCCCGAAGGCGGTTGCGGGCACCGCAAACTGAGCGTGGTTCGCGATGTTGAAGAACTCCGCGCGAAATTGCAAGTCACTGGTCTCGGTGATCTTGAACGGTTTGAAAACGGAAGTGTCGAAATTTACCTGGCCCGGACCATACAAAGTCGTGCGCGCGGCGTTGCCGAAGGCGCCGGGAACCGGGGCAGTAAAACAAGTTACATTAAACCACTCACCAACGCTGGGATTGCTCAGCTTGCCGTCGCACACGTGATTCGGGCGGTTGCCGATGCCGGTTCCGCTTTGATTTGTCGCCGTCGTCATGCCGAGCGGGAAGCCGGTGTGCAGGATCGTAATACCGTTAACCTGCCATCCGCCGATCAAAGCCTGCCCGAACCCATCCCATGTTGACAGATACTTGTGGCCTTTGCCGAAAGGAAGCTGGTACAAGTAGCTCAGGGTGAAGTTATTTCGCAGGTCAGTGGAGGCGAGTCCTTTATCGGCATTCGGATAAGGATTGAGCGGATAGAAAATTTGCCCAGGGTCGCCGGTGATCTCTTGTGACAGGCCGTTTGTGTATGCCTTGCTGTAGGTGTAAGCGGCTAACAGGTACAAGCCCGCTGCGGCGCGCCGTTCCAGTCTCGCCTGCAAGGAATCGTAACGGAGCCAGCCGTGGCTATCCGTAATCAGGATGTTGTTGTACTGCGGATAGGGGCGAAGACTGCGCGGGTTGCTGTAAGGTCCGGGAGGCGCAGAGTTGAAGTTAAAATTCTTTTCCATCAGCCGCGTGCCATGCGTACCGGCGTAAGCCACTGTCAGAACAGCGCTGCCCGGCAGCTCCCGCTGGATGTTGAAGTTCCACTGCTGGACGCGGCCCAGTTTGAAGTTCGGGTCCCAGGCATGCCAATCACCGGTGTACGCGCTGAGAGCAATTGGCCGGTTATTTGGGGGAAAGCCGGTGCTGAGAGTGCGTACCGGCGTGATGTTATCGGCGGTAAAGGCGTACGCGTTCGCGTAGGGCGGGTTCTGATAAGGTCCTGTGCTGCCGCCCTGTGCGCCGACATCGTGGAAAATGCCGTACCCGCCGCGAAATACAGTCTTTTTGTCCGCGAACGGACTCCAGGCAAACCCGAAACGCGGCTCGATTCCGCTCCAGTCCGTATTGACGCCTATCGTAGAACCGGCATTCTGACCGGCAGTTAAGATTTGGCCCGTGCTGAAGATCAGATTGCTGAAGCGGTCATGAGCTTCGGTGACCGGCGTGGTGACATCATAGGCAAGGCCGATATTTAATGTAAGGCTCTTCGTTACCGTCCAGTCATCCTGCACAAAGGTACGGTACTCCTTCCATCGCCGACCGCGCACAGAGCCGTTCAGGTCGTCGTTTCGCCCGCCCGAAGTCGGGTAGCCGAGCAACAGGCTGGCAATGGTGTTGCCTCCCGTGCTGGGCGCACCGGCGGCGTTGAGGGCGGCAGTGAATAAAGCATTAAAAGTGAACACGCCGGCAAACGCTGTATCGCCAAGCGTATTTTCCTGGTTAGCGCGGAAAATGAAGCCTGTGTGCAGCGCATGAGAGCCTTTGATAATGTCAATCACGTCCGTATAGTGATAAACGTTTGTCCCGCCCTGGAATGGAGAGAACTGCCGGTCTCCCACCGGATTGAAACCGGTTAGGAGAATCATCGTCATGGAGGACGTTTCCGGAGTGCCTAAATTTGCACCCGGAATGCCTAGCCTGGCCGACTCATTCGTGCCGAATCCAACAGACTGGACATAGTTAAAGTCGCGGTTGTAGCCTGCCGTAAAGACATTGATAATATTCGGGGAAAACACGTGCGTTTCGGAAGCCGCAATGTTACGGGCGTGGGTAGTGTAGTTCGCATTGCTTGAGAAGCCACTGGCCGCGCCGAAACCGGGAAGACCGGAAGGGTAGAAGCGGCTGGCGTTGTCCCAGGTGAAACGGCCAAAGAAACGATCGTTGTCTGTGAAATTATGATCGACGCGGAAATCCCACAAAGCATCATCAATCTTTTCGACGGGAGTGGAAACGTAATTGTTCGCCAGCCGGTCGGTGAAGATGGGCAGCGGCAGAAGATTAAGAATCCCAAGCGCCACTGGGCTTTGACGGCTGACCGGGATCACGTTGCCGGCAAAAGCCGAACGGGTTTTAGCACCGGTAATTGGGTTGATTTTGAGCGAATCCGGGTCATAAATCGTCGCGGCTGCCGAGCCGGGGAACGATTCGGTAAAGATCCCTTGACGTTCAAGAGCAGTCGGCACAGTAGATAGACTTGGATTGCCTTTGCGGATCTTATTTACCTGGAAATCGGTAAAGAAAAAGGTTTTGTTCTTGAAGACCGGGCCGCCCAGCGAGCTGCCGAACTCGTTCTGGTTGTATTTGCCTTTTTTCGAGCCGTCGAAAAAGTTGCGGGCATCGAGAGCGTCATTGCGCAGGTACTCAAACAGGGTTCCGTGGAAATGATTCGATCCCGATTTGCTGCTTACCAGCACGGTCGTACCGGCCCGACTGCCGTACTGCGCGGAGTAATTGAAGGTAAGCACGCGAAACTCGGAAATAGCATCAATCGAAGGCAAAGTGCCGACGCCTCCGGCGGTCAGTTCGTTATCATCCACGCCGTCGTACAGCCAGTCGTTTGCGTTCTGGCGCATGCCTTGCGCCGATAAAGACACACTGCCGCGATAGGACACCTCGCTGCTTCCGCCTTGGTTCAGGAAGTCGTTGGGCCGTTGACTCCTTACCGTGCCGGGTCCGAGCAGCGCGAGTTGCACGAAATCACGGCCGTTCAGGGGCAGTTGGGCGACCTGCTCAGGGTGAATGATCTGGCCGAGTGTTGCGTCGGCGCGCTGCACCTCCACCTGGGCCACTTGGCTTGAAACTTGAACCTGCGTTCCGACCGAAGCCAGTTGCAGAGTCAGATCAATGGTACGGTTTTGCCCGACTTCAAGATTGATATTGCGGCTCTCCGCTGCTTGAAAGCCGGAGGCAGTTGCTTTAACAGAGTAATTTCCAATCGGCAGGGCGGTCGCAATGTAATGACCGGCGGTATCGGTTATGACTGTGCGCTCCTGGCCGGTTCCCTCGTTGCGGACCGAGACCTGAGCAGCAGCAAGCACTGCTCCGGAGGAGTCCGTGATCGTTCCCTCCACTGTCGCAACTAATTGAGCCTGAAGGAGGGAGTTTGACAGACATAACAGTAGTATGGTTGTGCAGATGGCGGATCGCATTGTGAGCGAGTATTCTGTCCTTATCTAACGGGAGTTGTGAAAGAAATCTTTCAAAAGCAACGGGGCTGGTTTGAATGGTTTCACTATAAGGTTTAGTCACTGTAGTGTCAAGAAGAATTAGTACTTCCAGCGGCTTGACTCCACGAACAGAATGCTCTTCTTGTTTAAGGGTGAAAGCCGACCGATTGCCAGAGCGGGGCGGTGTTGTACAGGCGTCCGGCGATGATGACTCGCGAGACCTTGCGAAGGTCGGCAATGTTCATAAGAGGGTTGCCGTTGACTAGGATGAGATCGGCGCGCTTGCCCGGCTCGACCGTTCCGGAGTCACGATCAAGGCCCATGGCGCGGGCGGAAATGATCGTAGCGGACTGGATGGCTTCGAGAGGGGTAAAACCAGCCTCGACGTAGAGTTCAAGTTCGCGCAGCAGGCCATAGCCCGGCAGACCCGTATCGCTGCCGGGCACAATCGTTATGCCAGCTTTGTGCAGGGCGCGGATGACCTCCAGATTCTGCGTGGTGCGCGCTTTCATCTGTGCGGCGGTAGTGGTGCTACTGCCCATGCTGCGGAATTTTGCTTCCAGCACAAAAGGCGCGTGCAGAATGCCGGGCTCGAAAGAGGCGACCTCCACCTCGCGGGAATGACTGGCCATTTCTCCCCATCCGGCTGTGGGATCAACAACGGCGCCGTGCGCCTTGAGAAACGCAATGGCTTTCTGTGCCGCTGCGGAGTTCACATCAATGGGGCTGCTTGGATGATCGGGAGGCCGCAGCATGCTGGAAACATAGTTCAAATGGTTGATCTGATCCATGCCCGCTTCAATGCCTTCAAAAGTGTTGAGCGCCTGCGGCACGTGCCCCGTAACACTCATTCCCAAACGGTGCGCTTCCGTGCAAACCGCTTTGACAACGTCGGGCTTGAGATACGTGTAGAGCTTGATTTGCTGAAAACCGGCATTGTGATAGTGCTCGACAACAGCGCGGCCTTCCTCCGGATTCTCGGCGGTAACGGCACCGAAAGCTTTCAGCCCACCTGCGTCCACCAATCCGGCCAGCAGCATGCGCGGACTGGGAACATTGCTCTTTTCGCTCAGGTTCCGTTGAGCAATCAAATAATCAAATTCACCGCCGCAATCGCGAGCGGTTGTAATGCCTGCGGCCAGCAGCGCGGGACCGAACTCGACACCGGAAGCGTGGATATGCATTTCCCACAAACCGGGGAGCAGGGTTTGGCCTTTGGCATCTACCATTCGTGTTCCGCGAGGAACTGATGTCGAGGTTCGCGGCCCTGCGGCCACAATGCGGCCGTGGCGCACAACCACGAGAGAATCTTCTATAGGCGGAGCCCCGGTAGCATCTACCAGCGTTGCACCCGCTATGGCAAAAGTGCCGGTCTGTTCCGGCGGCGCCTGCCGAGCGAGAGCTTTCAAATTTGCTATTTCCTGCGCGACTCCGCTGCGGTACAGCTGCGGGAAAGCGGGCTCATATTCGCTGCGCACTGCTTCCATCGGCAAGCCTCCGGCGAAGGTCATAACCGCGACAAGGTTTTCGCCGGAGTTCATCCAAAGGATTTCGCGCCCGAAGGCAAGATTCGCGACCGTGTAGCGATCAAGGCGGGTGCGTTTGCCCTTCACAGCAACGACATCGTGACCGACAAGCTTGATCTGAATCGGCTCGGCGGTGCTGCCAGCCCGCAGCATGGGCAGGCTGGCCGGCTTACCGTGAGCACTCCAATAGCGGAGCATCATCATTTGAACGGCAAAGGGCGAGGAGCCGAAAATCGTGAAGTATCGCTCAGGAGGAGCGAAAGTGCGTTTGCTGCCGTTCTCCTGCACAGTGGCGGAATTGTGTTCGATTGTGACGGAATCGGGCTTGCCCTGTATGGTGAGTTGAAGCGGCGTGTAGTCGCTCTTCATGCGGAGCGTTGCGGAATTGGTGCGGGTGTTGGAGCGATCGGTAAATTCGACAGTCGTGTCCAGCGTGACGCCTGCAGTAGTTCGCGTGATTTTGTATCGCTCGTAGCCGACCGCGTGCAGGATCAGGTAAATGCGGAATTCGCCGGTCTGTCCCGAAAGCGTGGATGTGAAGACGACCAGCCAAGCGAACCATTTCATGAAGATCGTACTTGCCGCTTCGTATTCTCTAAAATGAAATCCTGACAGCGAGCCGGGCGACAAACGGATTGAGAACGTTTGTCGGGTACAGGTAGGCCGATCCGTAAGTGCTGACGAGGCTGGTCACAGTATTGCTGTTTAACACGTTGAAGAGATCAATAGCCGGTTCGACTTTCCAGCGTTCCCGAAATGTAAATGGCCGAGCGACGCGCAAACTGAGCAGATCGACGCTCGGAAGGCGTACGTCGCCTGCGGGCGCAAGCGCCACCGTCTCAGAGCCTTGATTCAATCCTGTAAACACTTGCTGCGGGCGGATAGGATAGCCCGTGTAGTGTTGAAAATTAATGCTGGTTAAAATCCCGAGCGGAAACTGATAAGTGCCGTCAATTTTCCAGACATACGTTGAATCCAGAAACAGATAGTTGTTCTGGCGGTTGATGTTGAGATTGGGATTGTTGAAATCGTCCGACAATGCATTCGGCGTACCGTTTCCATAGGTTCCCTTTGCCCTTTGGATCGTTAGCCCGGCGAGTACCTGCCACTTGGAAGTCAAGCGTTTGGCCGCCGTAAACTCGACACCATCGTAGCGATAATGATCTAAAGCTTTGATGTTCGTGACTTCGAACTGATTCGTTTGGCTGGCAATCCCCGGCAATAAGTTATACAGCGTCAGCGCTGCGCCGGTCAAGGGGTTTACGATAGGCGCGCCTCCGAGCGATGTCACAGCCTGATAATCCGCCGCCGTGCGCGTGGTATTGATTTGTCCGATCTGATGTTTATTGTTACGGAAAAAATACTGAGCGCCAACCGAAAAGTCGCTGAATAGTTGCTGCTGCCATCCCACTGTGACTTCATCCGAATAAGGATGTTTTAAGTGAGGATCGATTTGTGTGTAAACGCCGCCCGATGACGAAATCAGATTGTTGGAACTGAGAAACCCGCTGGGAATTCCGTTCGTGGTTTGTCCATTCCAAAGATATGTTTGTGAGCTGAGAATGTTCGGGTTGACGGCGTCGGCCAACTCCGTTCCTTCGATTCGATAGAAGCGGCTATAGGCTGCCCGCAGCACCGATCTGCCCTTGCCCGTCAGATCGTAGGCTACCCCTAGTCGCGGCGCAACGTTGTTCCAACTCACAATGTCAGGGGACTGGGAAAAAGACCGTGTACCAAATAGACTTACGTAAGGTCCAGCGGTCGGGCTGCTTTGCGCCGGATTAAAGTTCCGGAAATGATCGAACCGCACGCCCAAGTTCAGTGTTAACCGCCTTCCTACGTGCCAGGCGTCTTGTGCAAAAAGCGAGGAATCGTGAATAATACTGAACGCGTTGACCGGAGTATTAAAGACTGTTGCCTGCAGCGGAACTCCGTTGTTATAGATCGCACTCAGTCCCTGGTTTACGTTATACAAATTCCCGTTCTTCTGGCGTCCGTATTCGAAACCGAATCTCACATCATGCGAGCCGCCCCAAAATCCAGCTTTATAGTAAGAGGCGGTAGCTGATGCGCGTGAATGAGAGGCTGGATTGACGTAGGAAAACGGCGCAGCTCCGCTCTCGGTCGAGAGGGTTAAGTCCACGGTGTTGACGCTGTTCGCTCCCACGCCCGGCTGGTAGCTCAACGGGAAGATCTGATGCATGTAGCCCCAGCGAACGTCCAGTGTGAGCGAGTTTGTCAATTGACTTG
>CAXTWT010000180.1:5528-9814 GCA_964247955.1 uncultured Bryobacteraceae bacterium | reverse complement strand
TATACGAACATGGCAAGCGGCGAAGTACGCGCCTTTGATGCGGCTACAGGCAAACTCAAATGGACCTGGGACCCGATCCCGCAAGATCCGCACGCCGCCGGCGCGGATACCTGGAAGAATGGAAGCGCGGCCAAAACAGGGGCGGCCAATGCATGGTCTGTCATTGCCGCTGATCCTGTCCGCAATTTGGTATTTGTTCCGATCGGCAGCGCGAGCCCGGATTATTATGGCGGCGAACGGCTTGGGGATAATTTGTTTGCTAATTCGGTTGTTGCGTTGAGAGCGGATACAGGAAAGATCGTCTGGCATTTTCAAACGGTTCACCACGATCTTTGGGATTATGACGTTGCTACCCCGCCGCTCCTTTTTGACATGCAGCGCAACGGCCAAACGATTCCCGCTATTGCCATCGGCTCGAAGACAGCCAACCTTTTTATTCTGAACCGCGAGACTGGCAAACCGATCTTTGGCGTGGAGGAACGCCCGGTTCCCAAAAGCGACGTACCCGGCGAAACGGCTTCGCCCACGCAACCTTTTCCGCTCAAGCCTGCGCCGATTTCCACGCAGCGCATGACCGCCGCCGATGCCTGGGGAGTTGACGAGGAGGATCGCAAATGGTGCGCGGAGGAGATCAGCAAATTGCACACCGGCGGTATTTTTACTCCGCCGTCGCTCGAAGGCACATTGTCTCTTCCCGGCCACATTGGGGGCATGAACTGGAGCGGCATGGCGTACGACGGAAACCATGATTTGCTGATTCTTCCAACAAATAACGTCGCGGCTGAAGTGCGGCTCATTCCGCGAGAAGAGTTTGATGGAAGAATCGGTGAAACCCGCGCCCGCAAATTAAACGGCGATTGGGAGTTTGCGCGTCAGCGCGGCACCCCGTACGGCATGATGCGCCGCATCCTGCTCGGCCCTAAAGGACTCCCCTGCACAGCGCCGCCGTGGGGAACGCTGCTTGCCATTAAGGCCAGCACCGGCGAAAAACAATGGGAGGTTCCGCTTGGGCAACTCGGTCCCAAGCTGCCGGAGAAGTGGGGTTCGATTTCGCTGGGCGGCCCAATGGTGACAGCGGGCGGTCTGGTATTCCAAGCGGGCACGCTCGATCCGGGCGTTCGCGCTTTTGATGTCGAAACCGGCAAGCAACTCTGGAAAGGAGAACTGCCGACCAGCGCGCGATCCATGCCCATGACGTTTGCCGGGCCGGATGGGAAACAGTATCTGGTCATCTGCGCCGGGGGTCATCAGCCTGCCGGGAAGGAGCCTTTGGGCGACTACGTTGTAGCCTTTTCTTTGTGAACCGATTAGTGCTTGGGGTCCATCCCGTTCGAGAAGCTTTGCGTGCGCAGCGCACGCTGGAAAAAGTCCTGATTGCGAAAGGTGCTGCCGGTCCACGACTGCAGGAGATCATTGATCTGTGCCGCACGCAGAATATCCCTGTGCGTTTCGAGTCCCGCGAAGTGCTGGATCGTGCGGCCAAGGGCGTCCCGCATCAGAACGTCCTTGCGTTCGGGTCGGCTCGGGGTTATGTCGAGCTAAAGGATGTTATCGAAGGCGCGGAACTGTTGGTGGTGCTGGACGGCGTGGAAGATCCGCACAACCTGGGAGCTATCATCCGTACAACTCATGCTGCTGGCGCAAATGCAGTGGTTGTTCCCGAGCGCCGGGCAGCGCCGCTGACCGAAACAGTGGACCGGGCAGCGGCAGGAGCGCTGGAGTATTTGCCGGTGGCGCGTGTCACGAACATCACGCAAGCTCTCGACCGATTGAAACAAAACGGCTTCTGGATCTATGGCCTGGATGAGCGCGGCACTGAACTGTACGACCGGGTTGACTACCATTCACCGACAGCGATTGTGCTCGGCGGTGAAGGCAAGGGGCTGCACCAGAATGTGCAGAAGCACTGTGATGTGCTTCTCCGCATTCCCATGGCCGGGGCGGTTTCGTCGTTGAATGTGTCGGTAGCGACAGGGGTGGTTCTATTTGAATGGCGCCGGCGCCTAGGGTCGAGCGGCGGTCAGGGCTAAGATTAACGACTCCATAATGAGGCGGTCATCCCGGTAGCCTTCGCGAAATTTTTTATCGGTAGTGTAGATAGCAGCAACCGCTTTCGCCAGAGCTTCTTTGGTAAATGTGTTGGCGGTTGCAATGACTTGCTCCGCGCGGTCCCGCCACATGCGAACGCCCATTTTGGAAAAAAAGCTCTGTGCCTGTTGCGAAGAAGTCACGCGGGCTTCTTTGGCCGCTAATGCTAAACGGAATTGCGTGCTTAAGAAAGTCAAAGCAAGCGGAAGATATTCGCCCTCGCGCACCAGGACATCTAAAGAGTTCAGGGCCGCCATCCGGTCGCCTTTGCCAAGCGCGTTCACCAAGGCAAAGATGGTGCTCTGGGCCGCATGAGGAACAATCGCTTGCACATCCTCTACGGTAACGGCCCGTTCCGTACCGACGAAGAGCGCCAACTTTTCTATTTCTGCCGCTAACCGATTGGCGTCACCCGCCACGGCGTCGAGCAGAACGGCAAGCTCGCGGTTTCCTAATTTCAATTTGTGCTGATTGATTAGCTGTTGCGCCAAGGAGCGACTTGACTCAGGGGTAAACTGCCGAAATTCCACGGTGACCGGGATGGCGGAATAAAACTTTTGTACCCGCTCGATTTTAGGGCGGTCATCACCCGTGAAGTCATAGCGGCTGCACTCCAGCACCAGCACGGTTCCAGGAGTCGGCTCCTTCAGATACGCGTACAATTGAGACTCCGCCGTGTTCTCTTCGCCGCTCTCCTCGTCACCGCTGCTGGAGGAAAGCCGACGCGGTAACGCCAGTTCCGCGCTTCCTACCCACAACACGCGTTCAGCGGCAAATAGAGAAAGCGAGCGCGCATCGTCAAGTACCTGCGAAAGCTCGGTGTTCTCCAGATCAAGCTGCGTCAGCCCCTCGGCGCGGGCATCGGCGGGCAGAACCCGACCGAGGAGCGCTTCTTTGCACAAGCTTCGCCCATAGCCTTCCTGCCCCAGAAAAAGATAAGCCGCAGCTAACGGTCCTTTGGAAATCTGAAGGAGAAACTGTTCCGGTGTCATGCGCGGGAATCAAAAGTTTTCTACAATGGCGCTGACGATGTCGTGCGCCAGATCCCGGCTGACCCGATCAAATGCCGGGCCGCTTTCATCAAAGAACTGATGCGGGTTCACTGCGATGCTGTAGTTGTGCCGAACGGCCATATTCGGACGCGAATACAAGATCTTGGCCGTGGCGCGCTCCACAAAATTGATGGTCACTACCACCACCACCTGCACGCTGGTTGCTATGCCCGAATTGGGATCTAAAACGGTTGGGTATACCTGGGCAGCATTGACAGTGCCGTTCAAAACAGCGTCGGCTTCGCCTGGATTGTCGATAATGCGAAACCTTGTCCGAGCAATAAACTCACGCCCAATCTGTTGCGGCAATACGTCCAGGAGACGATACCGTACTGATCCGCTGACGAAGGCGGGGATGGCAATGGTTTGTACGCTCTTCGGCACCAGGTCGGCTTTTCCGCCGACATGATAGCCGCAGGAGACAGCTCCTGCCGCCGCACCCGCTCCCAGTAACATGCAAGCTTTCCGTCTAGTCACTGTTTACCGGCTCTCCAAACTCCGGATAATATCGGCGGCCGCATCGGCTGTGACACGCAGATTATCCAGCACTGCCCAAAGCCAGACAGCGTGCAAATTGTTTCTGTCGACTCGAATATCACCTGCAATGACTCCGCTCTGACTGGCGACACCGACGCCGGTCGGCGGCTCCTCGCCCGCGCTGCGCACTTCGATCTGCGCTGACGCCAATGCTTCTTCCAGTTCCCGGACATTGAAGCTCTTGGCAGCTTCCGATTCAAACTCAACCCACAGGGAGATGCTGTAGCCGTGAAAGACAGGCGCTTGGATTAACCGGAGGGAAGGCAGGGGAGCAACTGCGTTACCAACGCCATGCTTCAAAAGCAGCGACAGATGCCGTTCAATGCGCTGTTCCACCGTAGACAACTGAACGGGCGCTTCCTCCCCATACCGCGACAAAAGATTAAAGCTTGCTTGCGTATCAAATACCTGCTTTTCCAACGGCTTGAAGGCAAGTAAACTGGTTGTTTGCTGATGCAGTTCTGAAATGCCGCGTTTGCCGCGTTCGCTGGCCGGCTCGAACACGTTGACAACTGCCCGCCCAATCCGGCGATAGCTGTTTAATCGTTTCAGGATGACGGCAAGCGCGGAGGCGGCCGGATGCGCCACAACAAACAGCCAGCCTGGTCC
>CAXTWT010000180.1:2675-5428 GCA_964247955.1 uncultured Bryobacteraceae bacterium | reverse complement strand
TGACGGCAAGCGCGGAGGCGGCCGGATGCGCCACAACAAACAGCCAGCCTGGTCCCTGTTCCGGCTCATTCAATAATGGCGCTATAATTCTGGCTTCGGGCCGACTTTCCAGATAACCGGTACAATCGATCAGCGCCGTCTTGCCGCCCGTGTCCTTTGCCAGTCCATATCCTTTATCCGCTCCCTCGGGCGTGCCTGCGATAACGAGCGCAAGGCTTCTTTCCACCGTTTGAGCATTTAACGGCTCGACGTACACCGGCTCGCCTTCCTGCTCTCCGAAATTCCCTTCGCCGCCGGCGGAATAGGTCCTGAGCGTGAAGTCAGCTCCACGTTCTCCGAGAACTTCCTGCAGCTCGCGGCCTAAAAGGGTTTCACTGCCAAGTATGGCGATTTGAGTTGAAGATAGTTGCCTAGCCAATTTGATGTTCCGGTACCGGGGCGGTTGGGCGCATCCGCTTGCGCCTTCTGATTAAACCGCCTATGCGAATTAAGATGCCGCTCGACACATACGTGATCGCCATGGTCAATAACACCGGTTGCGGCCAAGCCCAGATGGAAACGGCAATCACTCCGACCAGTAACGTCATCAGCGACGGATGCGGCTTTGAAATGCTAATCTGCTTGAAACTGGGATACCGCCAGGAACTGACCATCAGCAAGGAGACAATCCCTACCAGAACCAACCACGCGACAGAGAACCAGAAAGAGCGAACCGGGGATGGGTCCACAAAAACGATTGCCGCCACAAATCCGGCTGCTGCGGGAATGGGCATGCCCACAAAGTACTTCCGGTCAGGACGACCTGGATTCTTGGGCATGGGATTAGTCTGCACGTTGAAGCGCGCCAATCGCACGGCTCCGCAGAGAAGGTAAAAAAAAGCTAACAAATAACCGGCTCGGCTCAGATGGCTTAGGAGATTGCCGTCATCCGTAGCGGCAACAAACAAGACTCCCCACAAAAAAGCGAGGACAGCGGGCGCAATGCCGAAGGTGATCACATCCGCGAGCGAGTCCAACTCGCGGCCAAAGTCGCTGACGGTGTTCGTCATGCGTGCTATTCGGCCGTCCAACCCGTCAAAGAAAACGGCAAAGCCGAGCAACTTGGCTGCGAGCGCGAAATGGGCATTGTTGCCGAAGTCGCCGCCGCGCACTTGCAATGCGCCTTCAAACGCCTGAAGAATCGCAACAAAGCCAAGAAAGATGTTGCCGCTCGTAAATAAAGTGGGTAGCGCATAGGCCGCCCGACGAGGCCGTTTGCTAAGCGGATTTGATCCTGTTAACTGTTCCTGCGATGTCAGAAGGGCCTCTCAAGGGACGAAGGATTCGCCAGCACGGTAATTCCGGCTGATACTTTATCGCCGACGTTTACTGCCGCTTTCCATTCCGGGCCGAAGACCACGTCTACGCGCGATCCAAACTTGATGTATCCGATGCGTTCGCCGGCGAGAACCGAATCACCTGCTTGTTTATAACAGACGATCCGCCGGGCGATCAAACCGGCAATTTGGCGGCAAACAACCCGTCCACGTTTCCCGTCGATCACTAACGTGTTTTGCTCATTTTCCACTGAGGCTGCTTCATGGCTGGCCACCAGGAACCGGCCTTTCCGGTAAAGCACTTCGGCGATGGTCCCGGCAATGGGCGCACGGTTGACATGCACGTCGAAGATGTTCAGGAAAATACTGATTCGTGTTTCTTCCGGCGAGAGTTGACGGACGGAAACCACTTTGCCGTCAGCCGGGGAAAAAATGACCTCGTCAGCCGATAGCGATCTCTCCGGGTCACGAAAGAAATACAGGCAGAACGCCGCTAAAGCATAGAACCCCATGCTGACTTGCCAATATCCGAGGTAAGTTAGACCTGCCCCGACTACCGCAAGCGCAGCAGCGTAATAGATGCCGTCAGGAACGATCCGCAAGAAACTATTTTCTCATGCGGAGATGCCTGTGTTACCGGGAAACCTTTTCAGAGTCCTCTTGGTAGACTACTTCTTGGCTGTTTGGAGCGATTTCCGTCACGGATGTTCCTTTGTTCTGCCCGAGAGCTGCTGCTAATTTCTGCAAAAATGGATTTTTGTTTGCTTGCACTGGATTAGTTTCGCCCTGAGACGTTTCCTGCCGACTATACTTGGACCAAAAGTACAACCCGGTTCCCATTGCGCCGAACCAGGCGGTTGTGATCAAAGCAGTAAGAACACGCGAACCAACGAGCAGGTTCGGCGAACTGTCCTGCGTAAGGGCCGCTACCGCAAACGCGCCGCCTACCAACACGAGACTCGTGACTTTGCCCTTCATAGAAACGCTAGTAGCTTTACGGAACTTGCTATCTCAATAGATTATACGGTTTGGGAGTTTGAGACAGGAAAAATTTAAGTTGGATTGTCCGTGCATAGCTGCTTCAAGCTCATCGATGATTGAAGGATGCGGATAGGGAAGCTGTTTTATTGTCCGCAAAATTGCAGGCGGCGATCCTGGTGTGGCATTGAGGGAGCGGAGGTGTTCCAGCGCAACTTGTTCCACGCTCTTGTCCTGTGCAGCGGCCAAGTTCTCCAATTGCTGTGCTAAATGTTCTGGGATCTGAAGGGTAAGTTGGGCCATTGCCGCGTCCTTACTAAATTATAAGTTCGACAGCAATCCTGCCAAAAGAGCTACCCGGTCGGCGATGCGGTCGAGCAGAATGCTTTCGTGCGGGGCGTGCGCGCCTTCGCCGACGCCGCCTAAGCCGTCGAGCGTCGGCACGCCTAAGGCTGCCGT
>CAXTWT010000180.1:0-2575 GCA_964247955.1 uncultured Bryobacteraceae bacterium | reverse complement strand
CGCCTTCGCCGACGCCGCCTAAGCCGTCGAGCGTCGGCACGCCTAAGGCTGCCGTTCGGAACAATAAAGCAGATTCAGGTTAGGCTAAGAATCGGTAAACCGGTAATGCTGTTAAAGTCCCGGTCACGGGTCACCAAAATTGCACCTAAGGACAATGCCGTGGCTGCTATCCAAAGGTCATTTTCGTCAAGCGCCAGCCCGCTTCGTTGGCGCGCAAGCTTGATGGCTGCATAGTGATCACCCGCGCTTGCAGGTAGCGGTTCGCATGGAATTGAGTCAAATAGCAGCCCTGCCTTAGTTTCTAGCTCATCCCGGCGCTTTCCTTTAGCTAGCCGGGCGATTCCAAATAAAATCTCGCCACGGACAATGGTGCATGTCACGACTTTAGAATTTGTAGGAAGATGTGACAGCCAGTTGCTTAATGGCGTTTTTACTCGTAATAGATCGCTTGCCGCGTTTGTGTCAAGCAGATATATAGGCACCAAAACTACTCCTCAAAAACATTCCGCTCTCCAGGCGCTAATCGGCCATCGCGGATAGCTGCTTCAAGCTCGTCGACTACCGAAGAATCGGGATAAGGAGGTTGGCTTATTACGCGCAGGATTGCAGACGGCGATCCTGGTGTGGCATTGAGGGAGCGGAGGTGTTCCAGCGCAACTTGTTCCACGCTCTTGTCCTGTGCAGCGGCCAAGTTCTCCAATTGCTGTGCTAAATGTTCTGGGATCTGAAGGGTAAGTTGGGCCATTGCCGCGTCCTTACTAAATTATAAGTTCGACAGCAATCCTGCCAAAAGAGCTACCCGGTCGGCGATGCGGTCGAGCAGAATGCTTTCGTGCGGGGCGTGCGCGCCTTCGCCGACGCCGCCTAAGCCGTCGAGCGTCGGCACGCCTAAGGCTGCCGTGAAGTTTCCGTCTGAACCGCCGCCTGTAGAAGACTCTTCAATGGTTAATCCCAGTTGGGTTCCGATTTTCTGCGCTTGCCTGAATAGTCCGACAATTGCTTGGGTGCGTTCCATCGGGGGGCGGTTGAGTTCCCCTTCCACTTGCACCCGGCAGCGTTTGTCTACGGGCCGTAGTGTTTGTAGCTTGCGGTGGAGGGCTTCCGCGTCACGCATCCGAACGGCGCGGGCGTCAACCTCGATTCGGGCTTCCGCCGCCACTACGTTCGAGCGTGTTCCTCCGCTGACGACTCCAGGATTTACGGTGATTCCACGCCGACTGTCGGTCATCGCGGAGATCTTCTCGATTTGCCGCGCAGCTTCGAGAACCGCGCTTGCTCCGTTTTCAAAATCCACACCGGCGTGCGCCGCTTTCCCTTTAACGGAGACCACGTAATGACCGATGCCCTTGCGGGCGGTTTTCAGCTTGCCGGTTAATCCGGTTCCCGGCTCCAGCACCAGCACTGCGTTGCTGCGCTGCGCTTCCCTTTCGGTAATCGCCCGCGAGGTGGGGCTTCCCACTTCTTCATCCGAAACCACCAGCAGCACGATCTTGCGGCGGACCGGAATATCCAGTTCGCGCAGCAATTGCACTGCCGCGAGGAAGAAAGTCAAACCGGACTTCATGTCGAGCACGCCCGGTCCCCACAGCCGACCCTTTGATTGTCGAAACGGCATCGCTTGCAAAGTTCCAATCGGCCAGACCGTATCGGAATGCCCAAGACCTAGGATCTGCCCTTCTTTGCGCCGTCCCGGAAATTTAAATTCGAGTCGCAAGTGATGGCCGAAGCCCTTTGATGTAATCCGTTTGGCAAGGGCCATGTCGCCCGATTGCGAAATCAGCAGATCAACAAACCGATTGACCTCCTTCGGCGCGTCGGTGGGCGACTCACATTCCACCAGTTCTTTGATGGAAGCAACGATCTGTTTCCGGCGCGCTTCGGCGTAAGAAAGATGAGGATTCACTGGCTGTTATCATAGTCGCTTCCCACATGACATCGATGGACGTTCAAGAGATCACGGCCATTCTGCCTCATCGTTATCCGATGTTGATGGTTGATCGTATCGTTGAGATTACGGATGACAGCATCATCGGCATTAAAAACGTTACGATCAACGAGCCGCAGTTCACTGGTCATTTCCCCGGCTTCCCTGTGATGCCGGGCGTGCTGATTGTAGAAGCTATGGCGCAGGCCGCCGGTATTCTCGTGGCGAAACTGGCTCCTCACACACGGGGCCGTTTGATGTTCCTGGCTTCCGTGGAGGACGCCAAGTTTCGCAAGCCGGTTGTTCCCGGCGATCAGCTTCGCCTGGAAATGAAACTCCTGCGCCTGAAAACTTCTATTGCCAAGATGCAGGGTGTTGCGACCGTTGACGGCCAGATTGTCGCGGAAGCGACCCTGATGTGTAAGTTGACAGACCGAATGGCTGCCGGACAGCCCGCACCCGAGACCCTCACAACGCAGTCAACCTGACGATGGCCATCCATCCCACCGCGATCATCGACCCTGACGCCATTATTTCCCGTGACGCTGAGATTGGTCCTTACTGCATTATCGGCAGCGGCGTCACGATTGGGGCCCGTACCCGGCTGCTGGCGCATGTTTATTTAGAAGGCAAGCTGACAATCGGCAAAGA
>CAXTWT010000179.1:7577-9831 GCA_964247955.1 uncultured Bryobacteraceae bacterium | reverse complement strand
CAACACCCAGCACGAACGGACCGTGCGGCGCAAAACGCCGAATGAGCAGGCCGAGCAAGAGGCGGCTCGCCTCACAGCCCAACCAGCGGGCGCGGCTCAACACTCGATGATAATTGACGAAGTGACGCTCTCGGCTTAATCCAACTATGCGCAAACAGCTCGTTACCGTGCGCCGGCCCGGAGCGAGCATCGCACCGAGCAGTAGAGCTTGTGCGTGCGGCCAAACGCGCTGACGGAAGAGCGGCGCAAACGTCAGGACCACAGGGGCGAGGCGAACAGGCAAAGTGAGCCTGGAATCCGTCCTTTGGCCGGGACGCATTCAGCCTGCCGCCGCTCGGCCTCGCTCTGTTTCACCAATGGCCAAAGTCGAGCTCAGGCAATTCCCAAAAAGCCTTGTTGAGTAAACTGTGGAAGAACACCTACAATGGAAACCATTCAGGTTGTACTTGATGCAAAGCTCCTGAAAGCTGCTGATCTTGCGGCAAAGCGACAAAGAATAAACCGGTCGGCACTTATCCGCCATGCCTTACAAGAACATCTAAAACACCTGCATAATTTGGAACTGGAGGAGCGGGACCGTCAAGGCTATTTGGCTCAACCGCAACAAAGTGAGGAGTTCCGTCCCTGGGAGAATATCGCGGCGTGGCCGGAGGACTGAGCTGTGGTGAGGTTATCTATGCCGATTTGCACCACCAGATAAACAGCGGCCTGTTCTTATACTCACTCGCGACAGCGTGATTGGTCATCTGGCAACGGTTACCGTAGCACCTATTACATCAACGATACGAGGTGTGCCCTCCGAAGTAGTGCTAGACATCGAGGACGGAATGAAAGGACCTTGCGTGGTCAATTTGCATACTGCTCTAACGATTACTCAGGAGCGGCTGATCCGTCGAGTCGCAAGTTTAAGTGCAGGACGAATGCACGAAGTTTGTTCCGCGTTACGTTTTTCTCTCGGATGTAGCTAGAACAGATTTGTTGATCCGGGCAGGAATAAATACAGCCACTTGCCCATTGTCCGTTTGCATATACAGTTCACGCTCGCCCTGTGCCGCTTCCGCTCGAACGTAAGCGAGAGCAACTACTTGACCAAGAGCGGGAGAGTAAGCGGCAGACGTGATCTCTCCGAGATCTTTGCCGTCTGCGCCGAACTTGGCGCCGGGAGCGGGCGGCTGCGTTCCTTCGATGCGAACCGGCGTTAACAGCCGATGTACCTGTCCGCGCGAGCGTACGCGCTCCACAATTTCCTGGCCGAGATAGCAGCCTTTGTTGGTATGAACCGCTTCCAACCGCTGCGTTTCCTGCACCAGATACCGTTCGCTGACGTCTTCCCCGTAGCGTGGCGCTCCGTTTTCTAAACGGACCACCATGGCGTCAGCGGCGCTGGCTCCGGGAATGCCGGAATCCTCTATACGCCGGATCAGGTCTTCCTTGTGTTCTTTTGGAATAAAAATACGGACTCCATCGCGACCCGTTACCGCTGTACGGCTGATAAACCCGCTTTGCCATTCGGCAACACCATACATTTGGGGAGGCACGGGAAGGGAAAGGCGGTCGGCTGCTTCTGTAAACTGCGGTCCTTCAATCCCGATGGCCGCCCACGTTTCGGTTTCATCTTCAAGCGTCACGTCGTCCGCAATGATGTACTTGTCCAGGTGATCGCGAAGCTTTGCGCCCGTTTCCGGCTCCGTGTCCAGGAACAGGCTGTCGCCGAGATTGTAAATATAGGCGTCCGCAATAATACGGCCCTGCGCAGTTAAAAAGAAAGCGTACAATCCGGCATGCGGCTCCAAATGCTGCACATCGTTGGTAGACATGGCATGCAGCAAACGCGCGCGATCCTCGCCCACTACGCGAATC
The DNA here is from genome assembly GCA_964247955.1 of uncultured Bryobacteraceae bacterium. GTDB lineage: Bacteria > Acidobacteriota > Terriglobia > Bryobacterales > Bryobacteraceae > Bog-105. The sequence goes on along the minus strand of CAXTWT010000179.1, from coordinate 7,971 downwards.
TTGCCGCGCGCTGACAGATCAATCCAAGCCGAGCGGGTGCGTAAAGCCTCGTAAGAGTCCATTTCCTTTTAGATGATAATGATCGGTCGTAAGCCGCGCGGCAGCATCAGCCGAGCAGTTCCCGGACATACGGCTCCAGGCCCGGAACGCAGGCGTAAGCGTTTCCGCCGTAGATTGTGTTCTCGCCTGTAAAGCTTCCAAACCGGCCCCCGGCTTCTTCCACGAGCAGCTTTAACGGCGCTAAATCCCACGGCGCGGCGTTCGGTTCAATCCAGACATCCGCCTGCCCCTGCGCCAGCAGCATCGCATCCACAGCGCCGCCCAAACTGCGCACCGCCCAGAAACGGCCCACCCACGGCAGGAGACGCGCTGCAAAACGGCTGATTCCCGCCTT
>CAXTWT010000179.1:0-7477 GCA_964247955.1 uncultured Bryobacteraceae bacterium | reverse complement strand
AGAAACGGCCCACCCACGGCAGGAGACGCGCTGCAAAACGGCTGATTCCCGCCTTGTTGAAGCCGTTAAAGGAAAGAACCGCGTCTGACGGGTCTGATTTGTCTGAAACTTGAAGACGGCGACCGTCGCACCACGCACCGGAACCGCGACCTGCCGAAAGCAACAAGCCTTGTCCGGGGCTATGCGCTGCCGCCGCCACAATCTCTCCGCCCTGTTCCAAACCAATCAAAACCGCCCATAAGGGAATGCCGCGCACAAAATCGCGGGTCCCGTCGATGGGATCGATAATCCATTTGCGGCCATTGCGGCTCTGCCGGTTCGCTCCTTCTTCGCCGAGAACGCCGTCCTCGGGAAACTCACGGGCGATTCCGTCTACAATCAGCTTCTCGCACGCCCGATCAGCAACTGTTACCGGAGATTCATCCAGCTTTGTTTCCGGCGTAACCCCTCGGCGCTGATAGTCGAGCGCCAGAGCGCCTGCTTCCTGCGCCAAAAGCTCGGCAACCTGAACCTCATGTTCGAAAGACATGGTTTGATTATGCCTTTCCAGGCAAAACTAAATGACGCCAATTCGGTATAGGCACTAAAAAGCCTGCGCCAGCAGGCGGTTTGAGCAAGCACAGCATCCAAGAGATCGCCGCCGTCGTCGGCTACAGCCGGTCGAGCCACTTCCCTCGGGGTTTTCGCGCCGTTCATCCCTCGATTTTCAAGTAATGTATGGCTACTTACACAAAGCGTGAGGAACAACTTGCCGGAGTTTCCACTTGAACAACAAATAAACCGTTTTGACATTCGATTTTGCTTCCCTGGCGTGGTCCCTTTGCATAGAATCGAGCAACGGCAGGTCTCAAAGTTTGCCGGTCGCTCCAAAGGAAAAACCCACTATGTTGAAATGCATTTCTGCCCTATGTACCCTGATCACGCTTGCGGGAGCAAGCCTTTCGTCGCTCCACGCCGAAACCATCTATGCCCTGAGCGAGACAGCGAACGGGCCGGTCACCGTCAACACCCTACTCCGCTTTGACAGCGCCGCGCCGGGGGTGATTACCACTTCCCAGCGCATCACCGGGCTGAGTGGATTTCCGACGGACCTTGCCATCCGTCCGGCGGATGGGCAACTCTATACGGAGGTGGGCACTAATGTCTATCGCATTGATCCCGCTACAGCCCAAGCGACGCTGCTCCTCAGCAACGCGGCGTTCAGCTCCCAGATTGTAACGGCGGCGTTCAACCCCGTAATGGGTCTGTTGCGAGTGATCAGCACTCGAGGAGAAAATCAACCCCTCAGTTTTCGGGTGAACGTGGACACGGGCGCGGTGATTCAGGACGGCATTTCGCCCGGACAGCCGCGTGGGCTGGCCTACACCAACAACTATGCCGGGGCGAACACGACCACATTGTATACTTTTTTCGGGGATGGTCTCTCTATTGACAATCCCGAAAACCAGTCGCAGTTTACTACAGTAGGACGGATAGGCGTGCCCGGAGCTTCGGATGTCCTCAGCAGCCTTAGCATTTCCGGCCTGACCGGGACGGCGTACGCTTCGCTCACTTATGGGGGCGGCACGCCGGGGCCATACAGTTCGCAATTCTACATGGTGGATTTGAATACCGGAGCTGGCACCCTGGTCGGCCCAATTGGGAACGGCACGTTGTTTGTGGAAGCCATTGCCGCCCCGGTCGGTCCGTCGCAGGTTGCGCCCGTGCCGGAACCGAGGAGCTGGGGGTTGCTCGGGGTGGGTCTCCTGCTGGGCGGCGCACTCCGTCGCTTTCGGCCATGCCACTGTTAACTGGGGCGCCCATCACCCCATGTTTGTCGAAGGCGATACCGTCGTCCTTATCGGTTTTCTAATTCACCCACTCCTCGCAGGTGTCCTGCTTACGCCAAGTTGACGTTAGTAGATCATTACCCGCATATATCACACCATAAAAGTTATTGACGTAGGCTGTCAGAAAGGGTAATCTAAAAGTTCTTTCATTTAGATACACCGAACGATTAGCACCGTCAGGGGTTGTCCTGGCTGTTGTGCGCTTTGAGGAATGGAATGAATCAACAGTTGTTCGTCCTTGAGTTCGCTCACGCTTCCGAAGGGCGAGTCAAACGAATACACGTTAGTTACAAAGCATTAGCTTACGTACTGGGAAGCTTCATGATTGCTTTGGTTCTGGCGTGCGGACTTTTTTCCAGCTACGTCAGGATGTCGTCGAAGGTGGCAAGCTACAACGAACTGACAGCGAACTTTGACCGGCTTCGCAACCGATATCAGGAGTTGCAGCGTGTTTCCCGGCAGCATAGCGAACAAATGGCTTCGCTCGAAACGCTGGCAAGCGAAGTTTCTGTTGCTTACGGCATTAATCCGCCCAACGTAGCGAGCAGCAATCATGAATTAACCGCTGTAAGCCAGACTGTCACTCCTTCCGTAAAGGAATCTATTGCGGAGTACAATTTTCTGAAGTCCGCCTCGTTTGGAGGAATTTACCACCGCTATGCTTACCAGTGGCAGCCTCATCTGCAACCCAGCGCGTGGCCGATTGAGGGCGTCTTGCGGAGTTCATTTGGCGGACGATCTGATCCTTTCTCGGGCGAAGGCGCTTTCCATACGGGAATTGATATCTCGGCACCGATCGGAACGCCCGTGCATGCCACTGCCGATGGTGTGATTTTATCTGCCGGATGGTCGGGCGGTTATGGAAAGCTGGTAGTTGTGGACCATGGCAATGGATTCCAGACGTATTATGCGCACTTATCCCAATTTTCTGCCGTTCCGGGTGAAGAGGTGCGGCGAGGGCAGGTGATTGCCTACTCGGGAGCAACTGGCAAAGCGACCGGGCCGCACATGCATTATGAAGTGCGGCTGGCAGGCACTCCCATCAATCCCTACCGGTATTTAGGGCGTAACGAACGATCCAGAACGGAGCTGGTAAGAGGCTTCCTGAAGCCTGCCGGCAGCGATCTAGGACTGTAAGCTGTATCCGGCGGTTTGCAAAAAGCGTCTTCTTCGGTAGTGGCACTTACTATTACCCGACGAGCCATTTTTCTTTCTTTGCCGATCAGTCTCCGATGGGCACGGGCGCAATCCGCTCCGAAGAAGCCGAAGCCGGTTCCAGGGGGAAGCGAGTTTGTCCGGCTGTTTGATCCGGTTACCGAAAATCTCATTACACGGCTGACGAATCTCGCCAGCAACAGTTTTCTTCCGGCGGTAACCAACCGGTTTATTTCGGCAAAGGATCGATTCCTGGTTTTTTCTTCGGACCGCACGGGCCGTAACCTGCCTTTTCAGCTCAATCTTCGAAACGGCGCGATTAACCAGCTTGAGGCGGGCGAAGACGACGTGAAGCCGCAGTCGCTTTGCCTGGATGCGGCCTATCACACGCTGACCTTTCTGGATGGTTCCACGCTCAAGGAAACCGGGCTGAACGGCAAGCGAACTCACGTGCTGGGTGAAAATATAACTGCATTCAGCTTGGGTCCGTCGCTGGCGGACCTCCTTGCTGTACGGCAGGGCAACCTTTATCTACTGGGGAATCAGGAAAGGACGTTGGCGGAAGGAGTCGCGGAATGGTGCGCCGTACGTCCCGGCGGTGGGGCTGGCTTATTTGGCCGTGAAACTTCCGGCGGGGAGGAACAGGAACTCTGGTATGTGCCGTTTGGCAGCACGCCGAGCAAAGCGGTCAGACTGGCAGGAGGGCGTATCTCCAACCCGTGCTGGTCTCCGGATGGACGGTCTGTGCTGTTCCTGCGCGAATCTTCGGGCAACGGCGTCATTCGGTCCGAAATACACGAAGTTTTTCCGGAAACGTGCGCCGAGCAACTGGTGACGCCCACCAGCCAGTTTGCGTCGTTCGCTCCGAACGGTGACGGGTCGGTATTCGTCGGAGCGAGCCGGAGCAAGGCTCAACCTACCGTGGTCTTGCTGCTGCGCGCCAGCCGTCGCGAACTGACCTTGTGCGAACACGGCGCGAAGGACGCAAGAAGAGTAGCTCCGGTATTTTCACCAGACAGCCGACGCGTTTACTTCGGAAGCGACCGCGAAGGGAAATGGGCGATTTACTCCGTTAACGTCGAGTCGCTTGTGGAGTCAACGTAACCTGAGCGGAAGGTTCTCCGTCTTTTTTAGCACTCGCTTGCTTTTAGGAAGGGAGACGTGTACCTAAATTTAAGCAGGCGAGTGTTTCTCTATTCACTCTTCGTTGCCAGCCTGTTCCTTTTTCGGGCTGAAGCGGACCAGTCGCAAAAGGAAACAGAAAAAGATAAGAAAGCAGGGGCGGAAGTATACGAGCCGGGAGGCGCGGTGAAAGCGCCTAAGCTTCTGCATTATGTGGAGCCGGCGTTCTCCAGCCAGTCAAAGGAAGCGTTTATCGAAGGGGTTGTGAAGATCTCGACGATTATTACTGTCGAGGGGCATTCTTCCGAGCCGCACGTGGTGAGCGGATTAAATGCCGAGGAGGACCGGACTGCCATGGAAGCCTTAAAGCAATGGCAGTTTCAACCGGGAACAAAGGACGGAAAGCCGGTAAACGTGAAAGTCACGATTGAAATCGCATTTCATCTTCTTTGAAGATGCGGAGCGAACGCGTCTTACTATGAAAACATTGGATGTTGCGCTTTGAAACAGCAGGTGAGTCGCATGGAGAGTGCCTGGTAGCAACCTTGACCGGCTTGCCCGCAGGCGTGCCCGTTTGCTTGGAGTATCTTGATCGCCAACTCTGGCGTCGACAGCAGGGATTTGGACGCGGCGGGCGGATGAAGATCGAAACTGACCGTGTCCGGATTGTTTCAGGCGTGCGTCACTCGCAAACTATTGGTTCTCCGATTGCCGTTCTGATTGAAAACAAGGATTGGAAGAATTGGACCGGAACGCTGCCGGTGGAGTCAAAAGACGCCGTTGCCGGTGGAGAAAAGGCCGTAGGCCGCCCCAGGCCGGGTCACGCGGACTTGGCGGGCGCAATCAAGTACGACTTTCCTGAAGCGCGTTATATTCTGGAGCGCGCCAGCGCGCGGGAAACAGCGGCGCGGGTAGCAATCGGAGCGCTGGCAAAAACGTTTCTACAGCAGTTCGGCGTGGAGGTGCTGAGCCATGTGGTCGGGGTCGGCCCGGTGAAACTGGAGCGCCCGGCGAAGTGGGAAGAGATCCTGGCCTTGAGCGAGCGCGAGGAAGTTCTTCTCGGCTGTGTCGATGCTGATACCGAACGGCGCATGAAGGAAGCGGTCGATCACGCGTACCGCACCGGCGACACCATCGGCGGCGCTTTTGAGGTGGTGGCGCATGGACTTCCGACGGGTTTGGGGTCGCACATTGCCTGGGATACGCGGCTGGATGGGCGCTTGGCGCAGGCGATTGTGTCGATTCAGGCAGTAAAAGGCGTCGAGATCGGCCACGCGGAAGAAGGCGCCCGGTCGTACGGTTCCGCTGTACAGGACACGATTCATTACAATAAAGAACAACAAGCGTTCGGTCGCGGCTCGAATCGCGCCGGTGGTCTTGAGGGCGGCATCACCAACGGCCAGGATGTCGTCGTCCGAGGTTTTCTGAAGCCGATCTCAACTTTGCGCAGGCCGCTGGAGTCCGTTGACCTGCCTACCCGCGAACCCGCTCTTGCCGCTTATGAACGGAGCGATGTGGCGGTAGTACCGGCGGCGGGCGTTGTGGGCGAGGCGATGGTTGCGCTGGTTCTGGCGCAGGCATTTCTGGATAAGTTCGGCGGCGATTCCCTTCGGGAAACAAAACGCAACTATGACGGTTACATCGCCCAAGTAAAGGAATTTTAGGAAAGACACAGCGAACCTGTGAGAAACGGGATTGCAGAAAGCGCCCGAATCGTTTTCTCCCAGGTTGTTCGCTTACATGCAAAATGATTCGAAGGATTCTTAAGTATGGTGATCCGGTGCTGGAACAACGGGCGGAGCCGGTAACGGAGTTTGACGCTCCCGAACTGCACGGGTTGATCGCTGATATGTGGGAAACCATGTATGCCGCGAAAGGCGTCGGCTTGGCTGCTCCACAGGTGGGAGTGCTGAAACGGATCTCCATTATTGATACCAGTGTTGGAGAAGATGAGTCGAAGAAGGTGATCATTATCAACCCGGAAGTCACGTTCCGGGAGGGAAAGCAGACCGGCGAGGAAGGCTGCTTGAGCATTCCGGGATTTCGCGAGCCGGTCACGCGCGCTAATAAAGTAGTTGTCCGCGCACAGAACGTCCAAGGCGAAACGGTCGAGTTGCCGGGGGAGGAACTGCTGGCCCGCGCTTTGGAACACGAAATTGATCATTTGAACGGCATTCTGTTTCTGAACCATCTCAGCGCCTTGAAGCGCGACATTATTCGGCGCAAAATCAAGAAGCTGCAAAAAGCGGGCGAGTGGGAGTAAGCACGCCCGAAAATTCTCCATGCGAGTGATTTTTCTTGGCACACCCGCCTTTGCTGTTCCGTCACTCGAAGCGTTGGTTGCTTCCGGGTACGAGATCCCAGCGGTTTTCACGCAGCCTGACCGGCCCAAAGGACGCGGCAATCAATTAGCAGAATCGCCCGTCAAAACAGCGGCGCGGACGCTCAGCCTGCCGGTTCACCAGCCGGAACGCATCCGGCGGCCTGAGGTTGTCGAGCAGTTGCAATCGTTCGCAGCAGATCTTATGGTGGTGGTGGGCTACGGACAGATCATTCCGCAACGCATCATCGACCTGCCGCCTCACGGCATTCTCAACGTACATGCGTCACTTCTGCCGAAGTATCGCGGTGCGGCTCCGATCCAGTGGGCCATCGCTAACGGCGAGAAGCGAACAGGCGTGACGATTATGCAGATTGATGCCGGACTGGATACAGGTGATACCCTGCTGAAAGCGTCCTGCGAGATCGGCCCTGCCGAAACAGCGCCGGAACTCAGTCAGCGGCTCGCCGAAACCGGCGCTGAGCTTTTGATACAAACCATTCGGCAGATCGAAACAGGCAACGTTCGCCGTGAGAAGCAGGACCATTCGCAAGCGACTCTTGCGCCAATTCTCAAAAAGGAAGACGGACGTATTGATTGGCTCCGAACAGCCGAAGAAACTTACAATCGCCTGCGCGGTTTCGATCCCTGGCCGGGCGCTTACACCACCTTTCGTCAGCAGCCGCTGGCAATTACCCGCGCCGCTCCGATTTCGCACTCTGCGCTGTTGCCGGGCAGAATCGGGATGGAGAAAAAACGTTTGCTGGTCGGATGCGGCGGCGGTACCGCGTTCGAACTGCTGGAAGTCCAGCCGTCCGGCAAAAAGAGGATGTCGGCGGAAGCTTTTAGTAACGGCTATGGGCCTGTATCCGGTGAAGGAATGGGAGAAGAACAGTGATCCTGCCTCTGGGCTTTCGCTATGCCGCGACGTATGCGGGCATCCGCAAGGTAGAAAAAGATGACGTCGGACTGATTGTTGCCGACCGCCCGGCTTGCGCTGCTGCGGTTTTTACCCAGAACGTCGTGCAAGCGGCTCCTATTCAGCTTTGCC
>CAXTWT010000178.1:0-9907 GCA_964247955.1 uncultured Bryobacteraceae bacterium | reverse complement strand
TTCGGGCTGCCGCCGGAAGAGCCAATGAGTTATGAACGCTTTCTGGCCTGTCTTCACCCTGATGACCGCTCTCACACGGACGCAGTGGTGCAAAGCGCGATCCACCAGCACAAGCCGTATGACGTTCTGTATCGCGCCGTCTGGCCCGACGGTTCCGCGCACTGGCTTCGCGCAAAAGGATCGCTGCGATACGATGAGGCGGGAAAGCCGCTCTGGTTTCAAGGGATAGTTCTTGATTTCAGCGCCCATAAGGGGACGATGCAGGCGCTGGAACGGCAAGAGCAGCTTTTCCGCACGCTTGCCAACTCCATCCCGCAGCTAGCCTGGATGGCGGATAAAAGCGGCTGGATTTTCTGGTACAACCAACGCTGGTACGACTTTACCGGCGCCACTGCGGAGCAGATGCAAGGCTGGGGCTGGCGCAGCGTTCACCATCCGCATCACGTGGAAGGAGTTGTCACGCGGTTCAGCCGCGCGCTCGAAACCGGGGAGCCTTGGGAAGACACATTTCCCATGCGCGCCAAAGACGGCCAGTGGCGCTGGTTTCTTTCGCGCGCCCTGCCCATTCGCGACAGCGACGGCGATATTGCATGCTGGTTCGGCACCAATACGGATGTTAGCGAACAACTCGAAATTCAAGGGGATCTGCGCGAAAGCCGGGAGCGGCTGCAGGCAGCCCTAGATGCGTCCGCGACCGGCACTTTTCGCTGGAATATCCGCGCCGACGAGCTTGCCCTGGGTGAGAATCTTATTCAACTGCTGGGGCTTAATAAAGACAACGCTCCACGCCGTTTGAACGAGTTGATCGCCGTGGTTCACTCGAATCACCGCGATGCTGTTCGCGAGCATTTCGAACACTGTGCAAAAGCGGGATGCACGCTGCAGGTTGAATTCCAGGCAGTCTGGCCGGATGGAACCGCCCATTGGCTGTTTTGCAAAGGCCGGACTTTTCTCGACAAGGAAAACAGCCCCGATTACATCACAGGAGCTTGCGTCGATGTTACAGAAAGAAAACGTTCGGAAGAAGCCCTGCGCGCCAGCGAAGAACATCTACGAAACGTTCTCAACTCCCTGACTGCGTACGTCGGCGTCATGAAACCGGACGGAACTCTTACGGAAATTAACAAAGCGGCTCTCCACGCTGCCGGATTGTCGGCGAAAGAGGTCCTGGGCAAGCCGATCTGGGACACGTACTGGTTTGGACATTCGCTCCCGGTGCAGGAGCAGTTGCAAGAGGCTACGGAGCGCGCCCGTCACGGACAAGCTTCCCGCTTCGATCTCCAGGCAAGAATGGGCGAAGATCAGTTTGCCGCTTTTGATTTCTCCCTCGCGCCGATGCTTGGTCCCGGAGGAGAAATTACGCATCTTGTGCCTTCCGGAATCGATGTCACGGAACGCAAACGCATCACCGAGCAATTGGCGCTGGCGAAAGCCGAAGCCGATACTGCCAACCAGGCTAAAAGCGAGTTTCTCGCCAGCATGAGCCACGAGCTGCGCACGCCGCTGAACGCCATCATCGGCTATAGCGAGATGCTGCAGGAAGAAGCCGAAGACCTGCATGCTGAGCAAATGATTCCCGACCTGGAGCGGGTTCGCTTGGCCGGCAAGCATCTGCTGGCGCTCATTAACGACGTTCTTGACCTCAGCAAGATCGAGGCCGGAAAAATGGAAGTGCATGTCGAGGAGTTCCCTGCAAGCGAGATGCTGGAGGCGGTGGTAGCGACCGCGCGCCCGTTAGTAGATAAGAACGGTAACCGCTTTGAAGTGAAAATCGAGCCGGACCTTCGCTCCATGCGGACCGATTCCACTAAGCTTCGCCAAATCCTGCTGAACCTGCTCTCCAATGCAGCGAAGTTCACCGAAGGCGGCGTTGTGCGCCTGCAGGTCCAGCGCAGCGAAACAGGGGACCTCGGACCGCACTTCGTGTTCCAGATTTCCGACACGGGAATCGGCATTGCTCCCGAGCAAGTCAAGCGTATCTTTGAGCCGTTCACGCAGGCGAATCGCGCCGTCAGCCAGAAGTTCGGCGGAACCGGCCTCGGCTTGGCGCTGTCCCGCCGTTTTGTCGGGATGATGGGTGGTACTATCAGCGTCGAATCAGAGCTAGGGAAAGGCTCAATTTTCACGGTGCGCGTGCCCGTCTCGTTCGCGCCCCAGCAACGCAGCAATACGGGTGTCGAAGCCAGCGCAACGGAGATCCGCCCCGGCGTGCATGTCTTAGTTATCGATGATGATCTCAACACGCGCGATTTGCTTTCCCGCTCTCTGGCCCGTGAGAGGTATACGTCGGCGGTTGCGGCCAGCGGCGATGAAGGCTTGCGGCTGGCGCGGGAACTCCGTCCGCAACTCATCATCCTGGATGTTCTGATGCCGGGAATAGACGGCTGGTCCGTTCTGGCCGCTTTAAAGGCGGACAAAGACCTGAGCGCCATTCCGGTTGTAGTGGTCAGCATGGTGGAGCAGCAGGATCTTGCTTACGTGCTCGGCGCTGCCGACTACGTGGTGAAACCAGTGGGCCGCGACCAGCTTCGCCGTTTAATTGACCGGTTCTGCATTGGCGGTCAAAGACGCCTGCTCGTGGTCGATGACGATCCTGACATGCGAAACCTTCTTCGGCAGATGCTGGAAAAGGAAGGCTGCTACATTGTCGAGGCGGAAGACGGTTTGACGGCGCTGGAGTCGCTTCAATCACACCGGCCGGATTTAATTCTGCTCGATCTGGAGATGCCGCGCATGGACGGCCTTTCGTTTGCGAACGAAGTTCGCGCCCACGAAGATTGGCGAAACATCCCCATTGTCGTGATCACCGCCAAAGATTTGAGCGCGGAGCAGCGGCTCAGGCTGAAAGGCTATGTGCAGCGCATCATGGAAAAGGGCCGGTATACGCGCGATGAACTGATGGCGGAAGTCCGGCATTTGCTGTCCGGCTCTACGCTGCCCAAGCGCCCCGCTTGAGTTTTTGTTCCGAACTTTCCCGCTTTGACATCAATAAGGTGAGAAACAGGAGAATCCATGGCTAACGACCCCAACCATCCCGAGCTGCAAGAAGTGAACCGGATGTTCGAAGATGTGATCAGCAAACGCGATTTCAGCGCAGTCGAGCGCGTTTACACCTCCGACGCGCGACTGCTGCCTCCCGGAGCCGAGATGCTCACCGGCATCGACCATATTCGCGCTTTCTGGGAACAAACGGTTGCAACGCTCAATATTCAATCGCTGAAGCTGTCAACGCTGGATTTGCAGGTATCGGGCGAAACAGCCTTCGAGATAGGCCGGGCCGAGATGCACACCGATCAGCCGACTTCGCCCACGACGGTCAAGTATGTGGTGGTCTGGAAGCAGGATAACGGCAGTTGGAAGTGGGCCGTTGACATTTGGAACGCCGATGCGGAAGCTCATCAGGGGCGATAGGACCCTGGTACTTTACCCGGCGCGAAACAGGCTTCGCGCCTTCCCGGTCTATGCTTAAGAAGGCAAACTATGGAATGGACTCCGGGCGGCATCAGCAACGATATTGAAGATCATCGCGACGACAGCAGCGGCGGCGGGTTCGGCGGCTTTGGAGGATTCGGGTTCGGCCATCTCGGAATCGGCGGTGTTCTGATCGTCGGCCTGTTGAGCTTGGTTTTCGGGCGTAACTTCTTTACTCTCTTTTCGGGCGGCGCGCCGGAAACCGCCCCGGTTGTTCAGCGAGCGCCTAACACGCAGCAGGACGCTCGCGAAGGAACACAAGTGCAGTTTGTTTCCTTTGTTCTGGATGATGTGCAGAAAAACTGGACGACGATCCTGCCGCAAGCCGAAAATGTGCCCTATCGTCACGCCAAACTGGTTCTGTTTCGCAATGCCTACCCGTCCGGCTGCGGCATGGCAAAGGACGCCATCGGTCCCTTCTACTGCCCGGAAGATGAAAAAGTGTACCTGGATCTCAGCTTCTTTGATGAATTAAAGAACCGTTTCGGGGCTCCGGGCGAGTTCGCACAGGCTTACGTGATCGCGCATGAGATTGGGCACCACGTGCAAAAGATACTCGGCATCGAGCCGAAAGTCCGCGCGCTGCAAGAGCAGAATCCTAATTCTGTGAATGCTCTTTCCGTGCGCCTGGAATTGCAGGCGGATTGCTTTGCAGGCATCTGGGCCAACTCCACACAGCAACGCAACATCACCAACGCCAGCGATGTGAAATCGGCTTTGGGCGCGGCGGCAGCCGTAGGAGATGATCGGCTGCAGCGCATGGCTACAGGACACGTCAGCCCTGAAACCTTTACGCACGGCACATCCGCGCAACGCGACGAATGGTTTCAGCGCGGGCTGAACTCCGGCCGCTTATCGGCCTGCAACACGTTCAGCCAAGCGAGATGACGGGCTGGACTGCTTCATAATTAGCAGCGTCATGTCATCGTGCTGAGTCGCACCGGCGGTAAATGAGTCAGCGGCAGCAAAAATAGCGGCGATCATCTCCGCTGCCGGTTTTGCGCAAAGTCCCTCCGCTGTTGCCAGCAACCGTTCTTCGCCCCATTCCTCATCATCGACCGTCATGGCTTCGCTGATTCCATCCGTGTAGCCCAGGAAAATGTCTCCTTGCTGAAGCTGTACCGATTGCTCCTCATACACGAGATCCCGCAATAAACCAACAACCGCGCCGCCTGCTTCCAGGCGCAGAGTTTCCCGGCCACTATCCGTGCGGCGCAAGACCATCGGCGGATTGTGACCGGCATTGACATAGCGCAGCTCGTGTGATTGCGGCTGATAAACAGCGAAGAAAAACGTGGCGTAGCGGTTCACAGCGGACGACTCATACACGAGGCGATTCAATTTTTTCATCAATGAAGCAAGGTCAAGAGGACCTTCCATCGCCATGCCGCGCAGCGAAGCGCGCAGGCTCGCCATCAACAATGCTGCTGAAATGCCCTTGCCGGAAACGTCGCCGATTGCCAAGCCGATCCGCCCATCCTCGAAGTCGATCATGTCGTAGTAATCGCCGCCTACTCCGAGCGCAGGCCGACAGTAACCCGCTAACTCTACGCCGTCACGAACGGGAATCTGTTGCGGAAACAGCCGCTCCTGCACTTCGCGGGCAATCTCCAGTTCACGGGTCATGCGCTGCCGCTGTGCTGCTTCGCTTGCCAGAGAGTTGGCGAGTTCCGTGATTTCGAGGCTTAAGCCGGTTTGCGTGCCGATGGAATCGAGAAGGCGCAAATCCGAAGCGGAGTACGCTTCTTCGGACTGTTTGGGGCCAAGCGTCATCAATCCCATCAAGCGCTCCCGGCCCAGCAGCGGCAGCAGGACCTCCATGTTGGTTTCGGCAAATACTTGCTCGGTGGGTAAGATTTGGGAATGCGCTTTACGCGTATTTGCGCGTGTCATTTCAAACGTGGCCGGAATCTCAGCATACGCGGGGGTACTCAACCCTATTACCTGCTGTAATTGAAAGCGCCCGTCCTGCCGTAAGAACACGGCTACTTGCGGCACATGCAGGACTTCAGACACGCGACAGGCAACAGTATGGAGAAGTGCTTGCGGCTCTTTGAAGTGCCGCACCTGCTCTGCTAACTCAGTTAAAAGAATCTCGGAATTGTAAGCTTCGCGAAAAAACTTCCGGTCCAGCCAATTCTGCAGACGGCTGCTGAGGCTGCCGCGCAAGGCAAACAGCCAAATGAGGAAAGCTGCCGCAGCCAGAGAAATCAGAATGTCCAAAAAATTTTTGTGCTCCCGGCCAAACACCGGGACGATGAAGCCGAAAATGAGGGCAATCGCAAGTGCTATTTCAGCAACCAACAATGTTGTTCTGGCGAGCGCATATTTTGTTCCAATGCGCAGGAGAATGCGCACATCCAAGGCGCGTTGAACGATGACGACATAGGCGAGACTGAGCGGAAAAATCAGAAAGAGCAGAATGCTGAGATAACCTAACCATTGAGCTTGATCCGGATCAATGCCGAAACGAGGCAGAAAGCCCCATATCAACCAGACCGACCCTATCCCGACGACTGATCCAACAGCAAGCACACGCATACGACGCCGCGCATCGGCTGAAGATGCTGACCGAAGCTTATCGGCAACTGCAAGCGCATAGAACGCCGTGCAGCATAAGATGGAGTAGCTCCAAATATAATTTTCAATTGGACCATACCAGGAGCGCCATAAGGCCGCTGTTTTGTCGTACCACTGACCATAATCTTCCCAAAGCGCTGCAACCAAAAGGAGCACGAAAGTAAAGGAGATAATCCACTTTATGAGTGGAAAACGGCGGTCAATGCGGGAGCGTTCCGGGAAGTAGAATCCAAACCACAGTAAGGCAACATCGCCAGCAGCCGTTAGGATCAGGTGCCAGCTCAAGCGCAACATCAGCCAGCCGCCGGGCCGCCAGTATGAAGTGGTAATAGGGAAAAGAACTTCAGTAACGGTCAGCAGAATAAAAATGAGCCATGCATTTGAGTCTCCCGGTCTGGCTAAAACCACCCAGTAGCCCAACACCAGACAAAAGAGCGGCATGGCAATGTGAAGAAAAATAAGGAGTGTGGACTCCCCCAACGAGGGCTTACGTCTCACTTCCTGGAAAGTTATAATGGCAACTTTGGTTTTGCCGCCAGGCGTATGCGCTTCGACGTGAAAAGTGTCGCCGGGATGCGCACGCCACGCGAGATCCCGCCATTGAGCGCCCCCATTCAAAATTTGGCCATTAAGCTTGTCAACAATATCGCCCTTTGCAAGCCCTGCTTTCTGAGCTTCCGGTTTGGTCTCAGTGATAGCTAAATTAGTATGGTCGAGATTAACAGGAGGATCAGCGTGTTTGCGCAGATCAAATAAAAAATCCACCAACGCTGCTGCTCCCGCAAGCTGGTAGACAAGCGTGACTGCTATAAGACAGAAAAGTACAAGGTAGGCCGCAAGCGAAGTTTTGGTTTTCACACGAGAAGATTGCCAGACTTAGCATATCTCGTGCGCATTTAGCTTGGGGACGCTACAATCCAAACGTGCCTGAAAGTACGCGCAGCAAGGCGCTAGATTGGGAAGATGCACGCCGGATTGTTATAGAAGTAACACGTGCGCTGCCTCGAAGCTCCGAAGAAGAAATTGTTCCCTTAGCCGAAGCGCATGGCCGCACCCTGGCGCAATTGACACTAGCGGACCGCGACTACCCTGCCCTCCGCCGCTCCCTGCGAGACGGATTTGCCGTGCGTGCTTCCGACCTCCCAGGCACCTTGAAGATACGGGGCGAGGTTCGCGCCGGTGAAGGCAAGAGCGCTCCGTTGAACGCAGGCGAAGCTCTGGAGATCATGACCGGAGCGCCTGTGCCGGAAAGCGCTGACGCGGTCGTCATGGTGGAGCATGCGCATCGCGAAGGCGACTCCGTGCGTGTGAATGCAAAAGCTGAGCCGGGCCAGTTTATCAACAACCGAGGCGCGGAAGCGAAGCGCGGTTCAGCATTGATTCCGGCAGGAACAAGAATCGACGCAAGCCATATTGCCACTTTGGCCATGACCGGTCATGCCCAGGTTGCCGTGGTGCGAAAACCGCGTGTGGCAATCCTTGCGACCGGCGATGAAATCGTTGAACTCCAAGCGGAGCCGGACCTTCACCAGATCCGCAACTCCAACTCCTTCATGCTGGCGGCGCTGGTACGAACAACAGGTGGAGAGCCGACGATCCTGCCGGTAGCGCGCGACAACAAAGAAGCATTGATGGAACTATTGCAAAAGGGCCTTGAACACGACATCCTGATTGTTTCTGGCGGCGTGTCCGCAGGCAAATACGACCTCGTGAAGCCGTGCCTGCGCGAGCTGGGAGTCGAGTTTCACTTCGAGCGCGTGCGCGTGCAGCCGGGGCAGCCTACCGTATTCGGCACGCTTCGCAACAAACCGGTTTTCGGCTTGCCGGGAAATCCGGGATCGTCGCTTATTACTTATCAGTTATTCGCGCGGCCTGCGCTGCAACTGCTGGCGGGAGACAATGAGCCGATCCTGCCGCTTCTTTCCGCCCGCTTTGAAGCGCCATTTCGCCATAAGCTCGGCCTGACCCGCTTTCTTCCGGCAAGGCTCAGCGCGGATGGGCAAGGCTTGCGCCACATACCCTGGCAGGGTTCGAGCGATATTCCGGCGCTGGCGAAAGCCAATGTGTTTCTGATTGCCGATCACGACCGGGAGTCTTGGGAACCAGGCGATTCGATCCGGGTCATGCTGAAGCCATGAGCGAAGAAGCAAAAGACAAGCTATCGCATTACGATTCCGCCGGACAGGTTTCGATGGTGGACGTGGGCGGCAAAACTGTAACGGAGCGCACCGCCACGGCCCGTGCCTTTGTCGCCATGGCGCGGCCTGTTTTGGAAGCGCTGCCGCACAACCGCAAAGGTGACCCGCTGGAAGTGGCCCGGATTGCTGGCATTATGGCGGCGAAAAAGACTTCGGACTTGATTCCGCTCTGCCATCCACTGCCGTTAAGCCATGTTGCCGTCCAGTTTGAGATCCAAGCGGAAGGCATTGAAATTCTCGCCACGGCAACGACAACCGCCCGTACCGGTGTAGAGATGGAAGCAATGACGGCGGCTTCGGTGGCGGCGCTAACGATCTACGACATGACCAAAGCTCTCGACAAAGGCATCGAGATTCGCGCCGTTCATCTTGTGGAGAAAACCGGCGGGAAGTCGGGCGCGTACCGGCGGGAAAAGAAAGCATGATTACTGTTGGCATCCTAACGGTCAGTGATTCCGCCACGGCAGGAACGCGGGAAGACATCTCAGGACCTGCAATAGCGCGACATTGCCGGGGACTGGGCTGGACGGTTGCCGTGCAGGAGGCGGTTCCGGACGAGGAAGCGGTTATTGCCAGGGCTATTAGGGAATGGGCAGAACGCCCCCTTGCTGCGCTGATTTTAACGACGGGCGGAACCGGCATTGCTCCTCGCGATGTCACGCCGGAAGCGACGCGCTTGGTTCTTCACCGTGAGCTTCCCGGAATGGCGGAACTGATGCGTTCGAAAGGGCTAGAACAAACTCCGTTCTCCGTCCTGTCGCGGGCCGTTGTGGGAACTCGTAAGGGAAGTCTCATTGTGAACCTGCCCGGCTCGCCTTCCGGCGCGCTGCACTCGCTCCATGCGATTGAAAACCTGGTGCCGCATGTCATTGATTTGCTGAGCGGACGTACCGAGCACAATGCTCCTCCCGGAGAAAGTACAGCCCCAATCGAAACTCAAGGCATAATAGAGACATCTCAAGAGTGATGAAACAGGGGCAAACCACGGGATTGGCCGCAATGTTGTTATTGGTATGCGGCGTCGCTGCCGCTGCGCAGGGATTAGCGCCGGGGCAGACTCCACCCGGACCTCCGCCTCCGCCGGGGCAGCTCGGGCCTCCGCCGAAGCAGCTTCCTCCAGCGGGCCAAAGCAATGCCAGCAAAAATCAGCAGCCAGTGACCATCGGCGATGTCATGGGAGAAAGCAACACGGACCCGAAGTTTGTCTCTACGGTTCGCAGTGTGCTCGTTCCGACAACCGTTCTTGATCCGGACGGGCATGGTTACGTGAACGGCATTCAGGCAAACGAGTTTGAGTTATACGACAACGACAAGGCACAAAAAATTTCGGCAGAGTTTACGCAACTGCCGATGTCGGTGGTATTGGCCGTGCAAGCCAACGCGGATATTGAGCCCGTGCTTCCTCAATTAAGAAAAATGGGGTTGCTGCTGCATGGCTTAGTCACCGGCGAAGGCGGCGATGTGGCCATTCTCGCGTTTGATCACCGCATGCAGGTTCTACAGACTTTTACCGATGATCCCGACAAGCTGGACGATGCCATGCAGAAGTTGAACTCCGGATCATCAAGCGCCCGATTGGTAGATGCGGTTTTAGAGGCGGATCACATGCTGATACAGCATGATCCGAAAAACACAAGACGTCACATTATTCTTCTGCT
>CAXTWT010000177.1:0-9943 GCA_964247955.1 uncultured Bryobacteraceae bacterium | reverse complement strand
CACACCATTATGGATGTCGCCGTGCGCTGGCATCGCATGAAAGGCGAACTCACTCTGTGGCTGCCCGGAACCGACCATGCTGGGATCGCCACGCAAATGGTAGTCGAGCGCCAGCTTGCCGCCGAAGGTCTCAACCGCAAGCAGCTTGGCCGCGAAGAGTTCGAACGCCGTGTCTGGCAATGGAAAGAAGAGTACGGCGGGCGCATTAACAATCAGATCCGGCGCGAGGGCGCGAGCGTCGATTGGTCCCGCGAACGCTTCACCATGGACCCCGGCCTGTCCCGGGCCGTGCGCGAAACCTTTGTCCGCCTTTGGGAAAAAGGTCTCATCTATCGCGGCGAGTACATGGTCAACTGGTGCCCGCGCTGCCAAACTGCTATTTCCGATGTGGAAACCATTCACGAATCCATTGACGGAAACCTATGGCATATCCGCTATCCGCTCACGGAGGGCGATGGTGGATTAACTGTTGCCACGACGCGCCCGGAAACCATGCTCGGCGATACCGCGCTGATCGTCAATCCCGATGATGAACGATACAAACATCTGCACGGCAAAACTGTCCGCTTGCCGCTGATGAATCGCGAGATCCCGATCATTGCCGATTCCATGGCCGATCCCAAGTTCGGCACCGGCGTTGTTAAAATCACTCCCGCCCACGATCCCAACGACTTCGAGGCAGGGAAGCGGCACCATTTGCCTTCGGTCAAAGTGATCGGCGAAGACGCCCGCATGACCGCTGCTGCCGGTCCCTATGCCGGTCTCGACCGCTTTGAAGCGCGCAAACGAATCATTGCCGCTCTGGAAGGAACCGGCGAGTTGCAGAAAACCGAGCCTTACGTTGTGAACGTCAGCAAGTGCGACCGCTGCAAAACGGTTATCGAGCCGCTCGTCTCGAATCAATGGTTTGTCAGCATGAAGCCTTTAGCCGCCAAGGCGATGGAAGCAGTCAGGAGCGGTCGCATTCGCTTTGTTCCCGATGACCGTGAAGTGGTCTTCTTTCAATGGATGGAAAACATCCGTGATTGGTGCATCTCGCGCCAGCTTTGGTGGGGCCATCGCATTCCGGCCTGGCACTGCAGAAACTGCGGCAAGATTACCGTGGCGCGGGAAATGCCTGCCACTTGTTCGCATTGCCATTCCACGGAAGTCGAGCAGGATACCGATGTTCTCGATACCTGGTTCAGTTCCGGCTTGTGGCCCTTTTCCACCCTCGGCTGGCCCGACAACACCGAAGACTTTCGGACGTTCTATCCGACATCCTTGCTGATTACCGGCTTTGACATTCTTTTCTTCTGGGTGTCGCGCATGATCATGCTGGGGATTGAATGCACGGGCGACGTGCCGTTTCGCGAAGTTCACATGCACGGACTGGTGCGCGATGCCGAGCGTCAGAAAATGTCCAAAACGAAGGGAAACGTGATCGATCCTTTGGATATCATCGCCCGTTTCGGTACTGACGCCCTCCGCATCGCATTGCTCATCTCCGCTGCTACGGGAGCCGATATCGCGCTGAAGGAGGATCGCATTGCTTCCAGCCAAGCCTTCGCAAATAAAATCTGGAACGCTTCGCGCCTGCTTTTTCTGAATATGGAGCGGTCCGGCGTTTCCGGTTGGACTCCTCACTATGAAGAGTTGGCAAATCCGTCCGATGCTCCCGAAGATGTCTGGATTTTTGAACGTTTCGAGTCAGCCCGGCAGACGGTAAGCCGTGCGCTGGAAACCCATCGCTATCACGAAGCAGCCGATACTCTCTGGAATTTCATCTGGAAGGAGTTCTGCGACTGGTATCTGGAAATTAAAAAGCTGCGCTTCCGCGAAGGGTCGGGGGTCGACCATCATTGGAGTGCGGCCCTCGCGATCTACGAAGCGTCGCTCCGCCTGCTTCACCCCTTTATGCCCTTCTTAACTGAGGAGTTGTGGCAAAGGCTGATACACGGCTCCGCTGCGAATGAAGGGCAGCCGAAATCGATTTCGCTTGCGCCGTTTCCGCACCAAACTAATACCCAAGCGGAAGCGGAAAACCTGCGTCAATTTACACTCCTACAGGAAGTGGTTACCGCCGCCCGTGAACTCCGCGCGGATCATAAACTCGACCCCAAAACGACATACCCGGCAGCGCTGCAAATCAGGGATTTTTCGTTCACGGCAGACAGCCGCGCTTTAGCCGCTACCCTGGTCAAACTTGATTTTGTCCGTGACGGCAGCAACTCCCAAGGAGAGAAAGCGAGCTTGACTAAGTCCACTCCTAATTTCGATCTTTACATCCACGCTCCTACGCCTTCGCAAAATGGCGCGGCCTCGCCGGAAAGCCGACAGCGCATTTTGAAAGAGATCGCAAAACTGGAAGCGAACATCAACAACTCCAATCGCCAACTCGGCGATCCGACGTTTATTGAACGCGCTCCTGCCAAAGTCGTGGACGGCATACGCGCCAAACTGGCCGAATACGAAATTCAGCTTCAAAAACTTCGCGACTCGCTTGGGGAACAATAAGAACCATGTTTGACGTGTCGCACGGGGAAGCGCGCGGCGCTGTGGAGCGCGCCTTGGCGGAAGATATAGGCAGCGGCGATATTACTTCTCAATTGACAGTTCCTGAAAATCTGCGGGCGCATGGAAGCTTTCTGGCAAAACAAAAGCTGGTTCTTGCCGGTGTTGAGTTGCTGCCGCTGGTCTACGAGATCTGCGGCGGAGCGGATGTTCATTTAAGGAAAGCAAGCGGCGATCCCATTCGATCCGGCGATATTCTTGCGAAAGTTTCCGGTCCGGCGCGAACCCTGCTGGCAGCCGAACGCGTGGCGCTGAACTTCTTGCAGCGGTTGAGCGGCGTTGCCACTCTGGCCCGTCAATATGCCGATGCCGTATCAGGCACAAAGGCCCGTGTTTTGGATACCCGCAAAACCACGCCCGGATTGCGTCAGTTGGAAAAAATGGCGGCAGCAGCGGGCGGCGCGACCAACCATCGAAGGGGGCTGTTCGACGCTGTTCTCATCAAAAACAACCACATCACGGCGGCTGGCGGCGTCACGCAAGCACTTCAAAACGCGCGCGATTTTGCCGGTCCCATTGAAATTGAAGTGCGCACCCGCGCCGAACTCGACGAAGCTCTCGCGGCCGGAGCGAAGCATCTGTTGTTGGACAATCTTTCTCCGGCGGAAGCGGCTGATTGGATTCTCCATATTGCAGGCCGCGCGACCGTTGAACTTTCCGGCGGCATTACTCTCGATACGATCCGGGCTTATGCCGAAGCTGGGCCCGACTACATCTCCTGCGGAGCGATCACGCATTCCGCCCCTGCTGTGGATATCAGCTTCAGCCTCCAGTTGGAGGAAAGCTGATGCCGCTTGATGTTCAGTACGTGCAAAGTCTGCGCCCGCAGAATCGCATTCATTACTTTCCGACCATCACCTCCACCATGACGGAAGCCGCGCGCTTGGCGAGCGAAGGCGCGCCGCACGGCACGCTGGTCATCGCCGAGGAACAAACTGCCGGGCTGGGTCGTTTAGGCCGCCGGTGGATTTCAGAACCGGAAGCGGGAATCTATAGCTCCCTCCTGCTTCGCTTGCCGCTTCCGCCGCAGCAACTTCCGGTCATCAGTCTTCTGCTGGCTTTGGCAACCGCTGCCGCTATTCAAAAATCCGTTCCCCTGGTCTGCGACTTGCGCTGGCCCAACGACGTGCTGATTGGGGAAGAAAAAGTGGCGGGCATTCTGCCGCATCTGGCAGGGGATTGCATCATTGCAGGCATCGGAATCAATGTGAACAATACCGCCTTCGAACCCGGCTTGCGCACGCCCGCCACTTCCCTGAAACTGGCAACAGGCGGCAGTGTTGCGAGAGAAACCGTGCTGGTGAACTTATTGGAATCCATCGATGCTTTTTCGAACCTTCTCCGGGCAGAGGGCCCTCCGGCGATTACGCAAGCCTTTGCTAAGGTTTCCAGCTATGTGAAGGATCGAAAGATCGTCATCGAAGATAGCGGAACAAGAGGGATAACCGCAGGGCTGGATGAGAACGGCTTCCTTCTTATCCGATCCGAAGGAGGGCAATTGGAAAGGGTAGCGGCCGGTGGTGTGCGGCCTGCCGCTTGACGACTCCCGGCACGCCGGATTCGCAAGGGGCTGAACGGGAAGGGGAGGCGAACTGGCCGGGAAATTACTTCAACTACTTCACGGAAGTGGAAGAGTGTTTTCAGCGCGCTCGCGGTACTGGCTTGTTTCTGCTGTCTCCCTTGGATTGGGCGCTCATTGAGAACTGGCGAACCTCCGGCGTTCCGCTTGAAGCGGTTCTGAGAGGCGTGAATGCAGCCTTTGAAAAGTGGCGCAGCCGCAAAACAAAACGCCGCCTGGTGAACTCTCTTGCGTATTGCGCGCAGGCTGTCATGGAAGCAGCAGCGCGTGCTTCCGCGCCGAGGTCCGGTCAGTCCGCTGCCGCTCCGTTCGCCGCTGAAGAGATTTCCCGTTATCTCGGCGCCTGCGCTGCGCAATTGCGCGGCAAGGACCAAAGCGCGTTGGGGGAAATTGCCGCATCACTGGATGCCCTCGCCGCCGAAGGGACAAGCGGCACGAACGATTTAGAAGAGCTGGAACAGCACCTGACAGTTTTGGAAGAAAAGATGGTTGCGGTTCTGCGTGCTTCTCAAACCGACAAAGAACTCTTCGCCATTCGTCAAGCCCTAGACAATGAGCTTCGACCCTATCGCAGCAAAATGACAGCGGATCAACTTGCTGCTCTCCAACACCGTTACATTGATACCGCGCTGCTCGAACGCGCCGCGCTTCCGCGCCTCAGCCTTTTCTATCTCCGTTGACTCTGATAAAGTCTTTCACGGATGCAGACAGATCATTTGCGCCCTCACCGACTGCACTGGCTCGCTCTTGGCTTGCTGGTTATATCGGTCGGCATCAATTACATTGACCGTGGAAACCTGGGCGTTGCCGCCAGGAGCATCGAAGAAGATCTGCATTTCGCGCCCGATAAACTAGGCGTGCTGCTGGGCGCTTTCTTCTTTACTTATTCCTTCTGCGCTATTTTGGCCGGCAAAGTCATCGATCACTGGAATGTGAATTGGGTCTATGCAGCGGGATTTCTCCTTTGGTCGGCAGCTACCGGCCTTACCGGGCTGGCAACATCATTTTCAGTTTTCTTAGCCCTGCGTCTCGTTCTCGGAGTCGGGGAGTCCGTTGCCTATCCCGCTTACTCCAAGATCATCGCCTCCACTTTCCCTGAACGGTTGCGCGGAACAGCCAATGCCGCTATCGATGCCGGATCGAAAGTCGGGCCCGCTCTCGGCATTTTTCTGGGCGTTCACCTGATTAACTGGCTGTCGTGGCGTTATATGTTTCTTGCAATTGGCGGCGCGAGCCTGTTATGGCTTCTTCCGTGGTGCCTGCTGGCGCCTAGGCTTTCAGGACATCACGTAAGGGAATCTTCGGCTTCCGTTCCCGCTTATCCTGAGCTGCTCAGCAAACGCGCTCTCTGGGGAACAGTATTAGGGCTGTTTGGCGGCAATTACACTTGGTATCTGTTTCTGACCTGGCTTCCTTACTACTTTGAACATGAACGCCATTACACAAAAGACCGTCTTGCCGTGATTGCTTCCCTGCCGTTCTGGTCAGTCGCGACATCATCGATACTCTTGGGCCTTTTGGCGGATGCGCTGATCCGTCGCGGGTACCGGCCCGGCAAAGTCCGCCAAAGCTTTATTTGCATTGGCTTGCTCCTTTGCTGTCTCTGCATGATTCCTGCTTTTCTTGTCACGCAGGAATGGGAATCCGTTTTCTTTTTTGTGCTGGCCTGTTTTGTCATGGGAGGATTTTCTTCTAATCACTGGGCCTTCTCACAGTTTCTGTCCGGTTCGGAAGCGGCTGGAAAGTGGACCGGTTTCCAGAACTGTTGCGGCAATTTCGCCGGAGTGATCGCGCCTTACGTCAGCGGCTTAGTTCTTCGCGAGACTCACTCGTTTGTTTTCTCCTTCGTCATCGCCTGTGGAGTTCTATTACTGGGAGTACTTGGTTATTGGTTTGTGGTCGGTGATCCCACCCCGGTAGTGTGGCGCGAAAGCGTTGTGAAGTTGCATACTGTAAGTGAATCTGAATCTGTTTGAAAATAGCATCGATTCAGAAGCAGATGCGTCAAAGTAGTAGAGCAACAAATTTCGGCAGTTTCCTTTCCGTAAGATCGGGCCAGTAGTGCCGATATGTTTCGCACGGGCTGTGAGGCTTCTGTGCGCTGTCCGGTGGATGTCTTCCTCCGAGTTGTCCACCGGACTAAAAAATTCTTACTTTCCGGCAATCATGGCAAGACGGAATGCTGGCCGGTGTACTGTGATTTCTATGTTCCTCAGCCCAGCTTTCTTGCTCAAGGCCATTAATTCACCGGCGCGGAATGCAGCCCGCACCGAGATAATGCCGTCATGCACGGTAAGCCGATTCCAACGAAACAAAAACTGAGTAGCGGGAAGAAACAGGTACGGGAGAACGTGCCGCTCTATATCGCAAACGATGATTGCTTTTCGGGCAAGCGTGTAAGCGCTGCGCAAAAATTCCGTGACTTGCCCGTCGCTGAAATGGTGCAAAAAGGACGAGCAAAAAACGAAGTCAAAGCTGCCCGGCGCGAAGGGAAGCTGAAAAGCATTGGCGATCACCTTAGGCATAGGGGCCGTTTCGCAGTTGACAAGGTTGTAATCAAGGCTCGTGATTGCTGCCGATGGATAAGCGGCCTGGATGATGCGAGCCGAGTCCCCGGACGCGGCGCCGATATCCAGAAGTGAAAACGCCTGCCCTTTCGGGGCCACTCGCGCCAGAGTCTTCAAAATGGTCGAGTGCCCGCCAAATCGGCGATTAATTCGGACCAGATCTTTCAAATTCGGGCGCGCTTCCTCCGGTTCGGCGCTGTCCAGCAGTTCAGGTTGAATCAGGCGCTGTGAAAACATTCACGTCAATGGTACAAGGATGAATAGGTACATGGAAATAGTTATCCCGAACGGAGGCTGGATCGAGGCAATCTGCGGACCGATGTTTTCGGGAAAAAGCGAAGAACTGATTCGAAGGCTGCGCCGCGCCAAAATTGCCCGCAAACGGGTGCAGGTATTCAAGCCCGCGCATGACGACCGGTATGCAACCGACGAGATCGTGAGCCATGCTAACCTCCGTATGCGCTCGGAATCGGTCGGATCTGCTCAGGAGATCCTGGACCGGCTGAATTGGAAAACGGAAGTCGTCGGGGTCGATGAATCCAACTTTTTCAGCCCGGAACTGATGGACGTAGCAAACTATCTGGCTGACAACGGCAAGCAGGTAATTGTCGCGGGCCTGGACACGGACTTTATGGGACGGCCCTTTCCGCCGATGCCCGCGCTGCTCGCCATTGCCGAATCGATTACCAAGATGCTGGCGGTTTGCATGCGCTGCGGCGCTCCTGCCAAGCATTCGCAAAGGTTGGTGGACTCGGGCGAGTTGCTGTTAACAGGAGCGGCGGACGCCTACGAAGCACGCTGCCGCCACTGCTTTGAACCCGGTATTCCGAGGCAAGCTTCTCTGAATTTTCCGCCGACAGCCACGACAGCGGACATGTTGAACGGCATTGAAACATAATAGATATAGGGCACGTCTTGTTAATCACCTAGTTACAATTAGATTTTAGACAAGCTGATTGCTTAACCAGTAGTTCCACCACTATGAGCACCACACCACAACAGCCTACCTATGTTATTCCCTCACCGGCAGGTCCCAATTGGAAGACACCGCTGCTAATCGGGTCTTTACTCCTGCTGCTAGGCTCCAATATTTATCTGTTTGTGCAGCTAGATCATATGCGCGCGGACAGTCACAACGAAGTAGCTAAGCTGTCAAACGCTATTGAACAGATGAGAGTAGATTCTTCAGCGGCAGTGCAGCAATCCACTCAACGTGTGCAAGCACTGCAATCCGAGCTGGCGCAGTCGCGCCGGGCGGCTGCCCAAGCCGTTGGTCAGGCCAAAATTGACGCACAGCGCCGCGTGGAGTCTCTGCAAAGTAAAGTGACCCAGGAGCAGGCCGCGCAGGAACAAGCGATTGCTGCTGTCAAGCAAACTGCCGACACAACCAACACGCAGCTTGCCAGCGTTAGCACTGACGTGGGAGCCGTGAAAACCGATGTTCAAAACACGAAAAGTCAGCTTGACCAGACCGTTGCCAACCTGAAGCGCGCAACAGGCGAGTTGGATAGCCATTCAAGCCTGATTGCGACTAACTCTAAAGAGCTGCAAGCGCTGCGAGATCTGGGCGAGCGGAATTATGCGGAATTTACCATTACCAAATCCAAACAACCAACGCGAGTGGGCGATGTTCTGGTTGAGCTGAAGAAAGTGGATGTCAAGCGCAACCGGTTTACGATTGCCATTACTGCCGACGACAAGCTTGTAGAAAAGAAAGATCGGACTTTGAACGAACCAATCCAGTTCTACACGTTGAAGGCAAGGCAGCCCGACGAAATTGTTGTGAATCAAGTCCGCAAGGATACGATTGTCGGCTATTTGGCGACACCCAAAGTCCAGAATGGTAGAGTTGGTTCGTAAATCATCGGAGACTTTGTGAGATACCCTGAACAACTAATCGCCCCCATGCGGGCTGACTTGACGCAGTACGGCGTTGCCGAAGCCAGAACACCGGACGAAGTGAACCGTCTGCTTGGGCCGAACAGCGGCAATGTGCTGATGATCGTAAACTCTGTGTGCGGCTGCGCTGCGGGTAAGGCGCGGCCTGCGGTTGGGATGGCGTTGTCCAACGATGTCAAGCCGGACACGGTTGCCTCGGTTTTCGCGGGCGCGGACCTGGAAGCGGTAGCGCGTCTTCGGGAATTGCTGCCCGGTTTGCCTCCGTCCTCGCCATCAATGGCGTTGTTCCGGGACGGCAAGCCGGTTTTTATGCTGCACCGCCATCAGATTGAATCCCGGCAAGCACCGGAAATTGCCCAGTTGCTGGTCGGAGCTTTCGATCAATACTGCGTCACAGCCAAGCAGTAGTTTCTACTGCACGCTCCAGAACATTTCCTTTGCTGGAACAAACTCTACCGGCACTTCTTTAATGAACGTGCGCAGCCATGATGCGCACTCATTCATGCCAGCCTGTTCCGAAGGAATGTGGCCCAGCAAAAGAAGTGCCTTGTGTTTTCCTTGGCTCACGGCGTCTGCTGTATATTCAATCGTTTCCCATTCCGGCACTTCACCGATGAGCAGGGCTTCGGTATCATTGCGCTCCAAGAGCCGGATCTGTGACGCTGGTCCACCGGCACCCGGCAGTAGGGCTACTTTGGTGAGCTTCATGTTTTTATCACCTACTACCCGCATGCTTCCAATGGAGAGTTTCTTTTGCACTGCATTCGCTAAGTTGCCCAGCGTGGTTTCAGGCAGTTGGAACAAGTGCGGATTTTCGGAGTTCTGATAATCCACCCACCCCAACGCCCGAGTCATGCCGAGCAGAATGCCGTCGGGATTTCGCCTATGCCAGCCGTCATGAAAGCGCCACACCACCAACCCATGCTTTTCGATGAAGTCTTGCTTGGCAGCCAGCACCGGGTCGTTTGCTTGCGTTAAATTCGCTGTTTCGTCCCGATGGTTGTAAAAGGTTGGTTCGTGGGTGATGATTAAATTCTTGCCGGAAGCAGCCGCTCTTTCCAGCACATCGTAGGTTGCCATCATGGTGACGGCAATTCCAGTAATGGGCTTATCGGGATCTCCTGCCTTGAATGTGTCTACAGTGTCTTGCGGTAATGGCACACCGATCTGTTTTTGAATTCTTTCGATGATTTGGCGGGCCGTTACTCGGCTTGTTTGGGGGCTTAGGTGCGTTGGAGCAAGGAGAGTCAAGAAGAGAAGTGCGGCGGTTTTCACGAATACCAGTATCTAACGCGAGTTCGGTGTAAGAAGAGTGTGGCAGAACTCCTAGTGGGTGTGGTAGAGG
>CAXTWT010000176.1:0-10037 GCA_964247955.1 uncultured Bryobacteraceae bacterium | reverse complement strand
GACGGCACGACGAAGCTGCCGCGCTTGCGGATGCGGAACTCGCCGACCACGGTGACATGAGCGCGGCGAAGAATGCGGACGATCTCGCCTTCAGCCCGACCCTCCGCAGACCAGCGGACCACATGCACCAGCGCTCGGTCGCCGTGCATGCCTTTTTCGGCTTCGTTCGGGGGCAGGAAGATGTCGCCTCCCGACGGTTGACCGGCGGCAGGATCGGGAATGAGAAAGCCGAAGCCGTCGCGATGAACGGAAAGGCGTCCGGTCAGGTAGTCGGAATCGGGGCCGGTGGCGATGAAATGGCCGGAGCGGAGTTCAACAAGCAAGCCTTTTTCCGTGAGGCGGTCGAGAGCGTCTTCAAGGGCGTCGCGGTTTTCGCCGACCAGTCCCAATTCGCGGACAAGCTGCTTATAGGTGGCGCGGCTGTGCGGCAGGGCGCGAACGTGTTCCAGCAGGGTTCGGTCATTAAAGGGTTTATCGCCTCCGAGGAAGTTTTTGGGCGCTTGGCGGACATGCTTGGGCACTACCGAAATTATAGAAAGGCCCTCAGTGGGTTGACAGCTTACCCAAGCAGATTTATACTCGGGTAAAGTCTTTACCCATAAAGGAGACCCTATTGCATGTTCCGGCGACGCAGGCATCCCAAAGATTTTCAGGAAGAGATTCACGCTCATCTGCAATGGGAAGCAGAACGGCTTCAACAAGAGGAAGGTTTGAGCGAAGCGGAAGCGCTGGCGGCTGCCCGCCGCGCTTTCGGCAACGTCACGCAAGCCGAGGAGCGGTTTTATCGGTCGGGCAGTTGGTTCCGCAGTGATCTGTTCCAAGACTTACGTTTTGGGGTTCGAATGCTTGCCAAAAATCCCGGTTCGACAACGGTTGCAGTGTTGACTCTGGCCCTCGGCATCGGGGCGAATACGGCGATTTTCAGCCTTTTGCATGCCGTTCTGCTCCGTTCTCTGCCGGTAGAAAAGCCGCAGCAGTTGGTGCTGTTCGGCGAAGGAACATGGATGGGCAGCCAGGATACATTGCCGGACCGAAGCTGGCAGCTTTTCTCCTATCCCTTTTATCGGGAGTTTCGGAAGGGGAACCGGGTCTTTTCCGACGTGGCGGCGATTGACAGCATCATATTTGGATCGCATGGGCGCATTGGACGTGGAGCTGATTTCGAGAAGATGAATGTGGAATTGGTGTCCGGCAGTTACTTCGGTACTCTCGGCGTTTCTCCGGTTCTGGGACGCGCCCTTACGGAAAAGGATGATCAGACGCCAGGCGCACACCCGGTGGCCGTCGCGAGCTACTCGTGGTGGCAGCGCCGCTTCGGTCGCAATCCGCAGGCGGTCGGCTCGGCTGTCACCATCAACTCCACAATCTATACCGTTATCGGAGTGGCGCCGCCGGGCTTTTTTGGTGTGACCGTGGGGCAGTCGCCGGACCTGTGGATTCCTTTGGCGATGGAAAGGGAGATTTCTCCGGGGTGGAACGGATTGGAGCAGAACCTGTTTCAATCGCTGTACCTCATCGCCCGGCGCAAACCGGGAATCAGCATGGAGAAAGCAAGCGCCAACACAAACTTGCTTTTCAAACAGGTTTTGCGCCAATATGCCGGGCCGAAACCTTCGCCCAAAGATCTCGCCAGCATTGAACACGCGCGGATTGAATTGAATTCAGCGGCTACGGGTTTGTCTCAAATCCGGCTGCAGTTTGCTTCTCCGTTGAAGATTTTGATGGCGGTCGCCGCGCTGGTGCTGCTGATTGCGTGCGCGAACGTGGCGAATTTGCTGCTGGCGCGGGGAGCGTCGCGCCGCCGTGAAATTGCTGTGCGGATGTCGTTGGGCGCTGGGCGAAGCCGTTTGATCCGTCAACTGCTTCTGGAAAGTGGACTGCTCGGATTGCTGGGCGGAGTTTTCGGCGCGCTTCTGGCGTGGGGGACCAGTGGTCTCCTGCTGGCTACGGCGTCTCAACCGATTCCCATTCGCGTTACCCCGGATGTGGAGGTTCTCGGGTTTACTCTCCTTGCCGCTTCCCTGACGGTGTTCTTATTCGGGACAGCGCCGGCTCTCTATGCTACGCGCTTGTCGCTTGCGCCCTCTCTGAAAGAAGGTCGCGGCGTGCTGGGCGCCACCGCCCACAACCGGCTTTCACGCGGCCTTATCGTGGGCCAAGTGGCGCTTTCGCTGGCTCTGCTTGCGGGCGCAGGCTTGTTTTTGCAGAGCCTGAAGAATCTGCTGGGCACCAATACCGGGTTTGATCAGGGGCATGTTCTGGTAATGCATGTAGATCCCACCGCGACGGGTTATCGCTTGGATGCGCGGCTCGAACGCACCATGCAGGAAGTAGAGCAGCAGGTCGGTTCCCTTCGGGGCGTCAGTAAAGCCAGCTTTGCGTTTTCGCTCTTCGGCGGTGGATGGACGAACCCGGTGACGGTGCCGGGACGTCCTAAGTCCGATGCGGACCCGGATGTGTTTCAGAACATTGTCGGACCTGACTATTTGAATGTCATGAGAACGCCGGTTGTGCTGGGGCGGGGTCTGAGTTGGCGGGATCACGCTGCGTCGCAAAAAGTCGCTGTGATTAATGAGAGCATGGCGCGGGCTTACTTTCCGGGCGGCTCGCCGATTGGCCGGACGTTCTCCGTGGGAGACAATCCCGAATGGCAGAACATCGAAGTGGTCGGCGTGGCGGGAGATGCGAAGTACATGAGCCTGAAACAAGACTCCATGCCGGCGGCGTTTTATCCGCACGCGCAGCACGGAATGTTTCTTTATAATTTGGTGGCTCGTTGCGTGGGCGATCCCAAAGCAGTGGTTCCGGAGATCAGAGAAGCCGTCCGCGCTATTGATTCCCAGCTTCCGGTGGACGACGCAACCACGCTTCAGCAGATGATCGAAGATTCGGTGCTGAACCAACGTTTGATGGCGCAGCTTTCGACGATTTTCGGGCTGCTCGCGGCGTTTCTGTGTTGCGTCGGAATCTATGGGGTCGTGTCTTACGGAGTGACGCGCCGAACGAGTGAGTTCGGTATTCGCATGGCTTTAGGCGCTCAACGCACGGATGTTTTGTGGGCCGTGGTTCGGGAGGCTTTGCGAATGGTTCTGACTGGCAGTGTTTTAGGTCTCCTTTTGACCCTGGCGTGCGGACGGCTGGTGCAGAGCCAGCTATTTGGGCTGGAGTCGTATGACCCGCTGGCGCTTTGTGTTGCGCTGGTGGTGATGATCGCCGTCTCGCTAGGGGCGAGCTATCTGCCTGCCCGACGCGCCACCCGGATCGATCCCATAGCGGCGTTGCGGTACGAGTGACAGAGTGAATCTTTTATAGTACGGGCTATGGAACTGAAAGCGATCCGGCTCGAAATCCCGGAGAACGGCAACATCATCGTAGGGCAGAGCCACTTTATCAAGACGGTGGAGGACATCTATGAGGCGATTGTGAACACGTCGCCGCATATACAATTCGGCGTTGCGTTCAACGAGGCTTCGGGCGATTGCCTGACGCGGTTTGACGGCAACGATGATGGTTTAAAAGGGAATGCCATTGCCAACGCGACGGCTATCGGGGCGGGCCATGTGTTCGTCGTGGCGTTGCGTAATGGTTTTCCGATCAATGTATTGGGACGGATTCAGGCGGTGCCGGAGGTAGCGGCTGTGTTTTGCGCGACGGCGAATCCGGTAGAGGTGATTGTGGCGGAAACGGAGCAAGGGCGCGGGGTGCTGGGCGTAATTGACGGGTACGGTCCCAAAGGCGTCGAAAACGAGTCGCACGTGCAGGCGCGGGTAGCGCTGCTGCAAAAATTCGGATATAAACGTTAAGAAATTTCTCCCCAACCGCAGATTTTGCCGATAAGAAACGTAGTGGTGAAGGAGAATCATATAGCAGCATTGATCGGCGGCGCGGCGCAAAGGCCGGGAGAAACCCGCAAATGGGCGGAAGCCGCCCTGATCGGCACGGGTTTACTGGGGCTGCTTGTTCTAGTGATTACTCTGTACTTCGGCTTTTAAATAATCGGGAAGGCGCTCCGTTCCTGCAAGCCCGCCGGGTGAAGCGCGCCGATTGTCAATTCATGCAACTGATTGGGCGGGCGCTGCTCGGCCATATGGACGCGAAGAAAATTGGTTGTGAGGGCGATGCGGGGTTCTTCCAGCGTGACAGCAGGCAGCATTCGGCCCAGCATGCGGCGGCAGAAGTCCCGGTTCTTGCGGGCGGAGATTTCGCGGAGGACCCGTGTGCGCTCGCGGCGGATTTCCACCGGCACGGGTGTGTCCATAGCGGCTGCGGCGGTACCGGGGCGTTCCGAGTAGGTAAACACGTGCAGATAGGTGAAGGGCTGAGTTTCAATGAATTCGACAGTTTGGGCAAACTCCCCATCGCTTTCGCCGGGAAAGCCGGTCATCACATCGGCACCGATCGCGGCTTCGGGCATGAGTTGCCGCGCCAGTTGGAGACGGCTGGCGTAATGGTGCGTGCGGTACTTGCGGAACATGCGTTTCAGCACGGCGTCCGAACCGGATTGCAGCGGCAGGTGAACGTGCTTGGCAACCCGCGATTCCCGCGCTACGAGTTCAAGCAAGTCGCTGCTCCAATCCATCGGCTCGACCGAACTGATGCGCAGGCGACGCACATCGGTTTCGGCAAGAACGGTTTGCAACAGGTCAATAAAACGTAGGCGACCAGGAAGGTCGCGGCCCCAACGGCCCAGGTTAATGCCGCTCAGCACGATCTCACAGTAGCGGGCAGCGAGAGGGCGAAGTTGCTCCAGAATGCCGGGGATCGGGGCGCTGCGGCTGCGGCCACGGACGGAGGGGATAATGCAGAACGAACAGCGATTGCTGCATCCGTCCTGCACTTTGAGGTTAGGCCGGGTGCGGTCTTCGCGGATGTCGCGGACCGGAGCAGCGGCAAATGGGGAATCTGCCGTGAAGGGGGTAACGAGAATTTGCCCGTGATAGGTTTCGTTTTCGTCTAAAACGGTCGAAGCGATTTGGGTTTTATGGGAATTGCCGACGACCCAGCGCACGCCTTCGATGTTTACCAATTCTTCCGGGGCGCGCTGGGCGTAGCAGCCGGTAACTAAAATTTGGGCTTGCGGGTTGTCACGGTGCAAGCCACGGATGACGCGGCGGGCATCGACATCGGCGGAGTGAGTAACGGTGCAAGTATTGACGACTATGAGGTCAGCGACGGCGGGATCGCGCACGGGTTCCAAGCCGCGTTCGCGCAGATCGCCTTCAATAGCGGCGCCATCGGCCTGGGAAGCGCGGCATCCGAAACTTTGCACGAAGACTTTGCGCATCAAATTCCAAGCTTCTCAATCGCTGCCTCGAATGGTATGCCCTCCTGCCGCTCCTTAGCTGCCAGGAGTCGGCGTTTTATTGCTTCAGATTTCAGGAGATAAGCGGTTTCGCGCTCGGATTCAATTTCATGCCATAAAGAGATTGGCACAATAACTGCAGTTGCTTCGCCGTTCTCGTCAGGCGCGTATTGAATTTCTGCATCCGCCATACCTTTAGCTTACTGTTGTTTGCTCCGGTTCTTAATTACACCGGGTGCTGACCATGAGATCGGCCAAGCTAAGGTCGCGCACGGATTACAAGCCGCGCTCGCGCAGATCGCCTTCGATGGCGGCGCCATTTGATTGTAAGATAACGCTAGATGCGTGCGGTCTTCCGCGCAAATAGCAATCGATAGAAAAGCAAATATGTGTGATCAGGATCACTTCGAGAAGGACAGACAAGAGTATGAGAGGCTCGGTCGGGTAACCAGAAAGCAGTTCGGCATGATGTTGGGGGCAGGTGCGGCCATGCTGTTGCCGCCGGTTGCGAATGCGGCTTCCGTAACTGAATCGGATGTGAACGTAACCACGCCGGACGGCGCCGCAGACTGCTATTTCGTGCATCCCCCCAGCGGCACAGCTCCCGGCGTTCTCGTGTGGCCGGACATTTTCGGGCTACGACCCGCCTTCCGACAAATGGGCAAACGGCTCGCCCAATCGGGCTATTCGGTGCTGGTCGTGAATCCTTTCTACCGCACCAAGAAAGCGCCAACGGCGGATTCCGGCTCCGCTACGTCCATCCAAGATTTGAGGCCGCTTGCGCAAACGCTGAACGAGACAACGCATATGACCGATGCGAAAGCATTCCTCGCGTGGCTGGACGGGCAATCCTCCGTTGCCAAAAATCGGAAAGTAGGCACGCAGGGCTATTGCATGGGCGGCCCGATCGCGTTTCGTACAGCGGCTGCGGTACCCGACCGTATCGGAGCCGTCGCCTCCTTTCATGGCGGTGGGCTCGTGACCGATAAACCGAACAGTCCGCATCTCGAAGCAGCGAAAAGCAAAGCGCAGTTCCTCATCGCCATTGCGGAGAACGACGATGCGCGGTCGCCCAATGACAAGAACGCTTTAAAGGAAGCGTTTGCTAAGGCGAATCTGCCTGCGGAAATCGAAGTGTATATGGGTACCGCGCATGGTTGGTGCCCTCCGGATTCGCACGTCTACAACGAGCCGCAAGCCGAGAAAGCCTGGAGCCGTTTGCTGGCGCTATACGGAAAAGCTCTGGCCTGAACAGCGAAGGGGGCGAACTCGCGATGGTCCGCTCCAGCTGCTCTCACCGGCTTGACACAGCTACAAGTTG
Organism: uncultured Bryobacteraceae bacterium; assembly: GCA_964247955.1. Classification (GTDB taxonomy): domain Bacteria; phylum Acidobacteriota; class Terriglobia; order Bryobacterales; family Bryobacteraceae; genus Bog-105. The sequence continues at coordinate 3,414 of CAXTWT010000176.1, read as the reverse complement.
ATGAAGTTAGCCGCATGCTGACATACTGGGAAATTTGTTGTATGGCTGCTACCCAACCAAAGAAAACTCTGTTTGCATTTAAGCCACGATGCGGTCGTATTCTTTAGATTTCTGCCGTTCCTTTTCAATCCACTCTGGCGGCGGCAGATGAGTTCGCCTAAAGAATGATGAGAAACTTATCCACGTTTCAGGAAACACCAGCCGCCTATTAATTTTGAGGCCGGTGGACTGAGGCGCCCACTGCGGAATAGGTGTTTTCGGCACCAATCAACGCCTAGAAAGTGTTCAAGTACCGGATAAGCAATCATGAAAATCCAATCATTGCCTTGTGTTTCCAGGTATTCTGCCTCCTCGCCGTACTCCCAAAGCTGGTGCCTGGTTAGTTTGTTCATTGTTTAGTGTAGGTGCAGAAACGTAATCCAGCAATGTCAGAAATGTAAGGTTCGATTGCGTGTGGGTTTCCCCTTCATGCTGGGCGGGAAGGATTTTCGCTTTTGCCATACTGATAGGTGCCTGCGTGATCAGGCAACCGCCGGGTGTGTTCGCTTGCGAACGCGTCGGGAGGAAAGTCCGGTCTTCCTAGGGCGGCATGCCGGCTAACGGCCGGGGGTTTGCGTTTTCAAGACGCAGGCTACGGAAAGTGCCACAGAAAAGATACCGCCCGTCGGCTTTGCCGATGGGTAAGGGTGAAATGGTGCGGTAAGAGCGCACCGCAGTTCGAGCAATCGAACCGGCAGGGCAAACCCCATGTGAAGCAAGACCAAATAGGGGAGGAGGAGCGGCCCGCTCCGTTACCACTTCCGGGTAGGTCGCTGGAGCTCTTCAGCAATGACGGGCCTAGAGGAATGGTTGCCGTCCGCTTCGGCGGAACACAGAAACCGGCTTATCGATCACGCAGGTTTTACTTTTTGTTAAATTTCCTCTCCGGCCCCTGTTTCGGCAGCCCGACAGATTGATAAACTAGTAACTTCCATGGCAGTCGCGCAAGAGTTGCTGGAAATCCTGGTTTGCCCCGTTGATAAAGCCAAACTGGTGCTCAAAGAAGACGGAAGCGGCTTGAAATGCACGGAGTGCAAGCGGGTGTATCCGGTGCGGGACGATATCCCGATCATGCTAATTGATCAAGCCACTGTGGAAGCGTAGGATTTTCCATGACAGTTCTGGAGCAGTTACCGGAGGGTTCCCGCGTTGCCGTCGTCCGATTGCGCTCGCTGGGCGATTGCGTTCTGACGACGCCCGCTCTTTCTTTGCTGAAGCAGTTCCGGCCTGACCTTTTCCTCGGCATTTCGGTTGAAGACCGCTTTCGGGCGGTGTTCGAGGGCAATGGGGGAGTGTCCGCAATCCTTCCGCCCACTTGGCAGGCTCTTCGCGGCTGGAAACCGGCTTTGTGCCTGAACCTTCACGGCGGCACGCGCAGCCAGTGGATGACGGCGCTTTCCGGAGCCAAACATCGCGCCGGATTTGCGAACCATAGCGTGACGTTTGCCTACAATCTGCGGATTCCCCGCGCGCAGCGCATTCTGGGCGTGCATCGCACAGTACACACGGCGGAGCATCTGGCTTCGGCGGTTTTCGCCTTGGGCGTTCCCCTGCGCGATGTGCCGCGCGGCGAGCTGTTTTGCAGCGAGTCTCCCCTGTCCGGCAAGTACGCCGTGCTTCATCCGTTCGCGTCCGCGCCGGATAAGCAATGGGTTCCGGAGCGGTTCTGCGAAGTAGCGCGATATCTGCAACTCTGGAATATCAAGCCTGTTTTCCTTGTCGGGCCGGGCGATGACCCTGCTCCGTTTGTGGCGCACCAAGTGTTTCGCGGCACCCTCGAAGAAGTCAAAAGGGTTCTTTCGAAGGCCCACCTGTTTATCGGCAATGATAGCGGTCCTGCGCATATAGCGGCAGCCTTCGGCGTATCAACAGTAGTATTGTTCGGCCCTTCCAATCCGGCGATCTGGGGTCCTTGGCGGACCGAGTGCGAAGTGGTGGTCGCGCCGGACGGCATCAGTAATGTCAGCGTGTCGCGGGTGATTGCGGCGCTTGAACGCTTGCGGATTTTCCAAGAGGCGCACGCTTGAGCGACCTCCGGCGGCTGCTGCGGTATGTGCGGCCGTATCTGCCTGCCCTGTTCGCTTCCGTGGTCTTCATGGCGATTGTGGGATTGTCGCAAGGAGTTCTGGTGCGGTTGATCCCGCTAGTTTGGGATCGAGTGCTGAATCCGAATCCCACCGATAACGCCCCGGCCATGTTGTTCACGATTCCTCACACCGGGTTCACGATTCATCTCCGGGATGTGATTCCGGGCTTCATTCACAACATTTCAAGCATGGTCGCGATTGGCTTAATGATGTGCTTTGTCGCGAAGGGCGTTTGCGATTACCTGGGCAATTATCTGGTGAACCTGGTCGGGATCAGCGCCGTGATGGATTTGCGGCAGGAAGTATTTGACCGCGTTTTGCAGCAGGATGCGCAGTTTTTTGAGAAGCAGGGTACCGGCAAGATTATGTCGTCGGTGATGAACGATATCGAGCGCATCCAGGTAGCCGTGTCCAATATGCTGGCCGACTGGCTGCGGCAGATGTTTACGGCCTTGTTTCTGCTGCTGGGAATGATTAGCCTGAACTGGCGGCTGTCTTTAATCAGCCTGCTCGTGTTTCCGGTGGTGGCGCTGCTGACGGTGCGCCTGGGCAGTAAAGTCCGGCACACCACCCGCCATGCGCAGGATATGGCCGCAGGGCTGAATCAGATTCTGCAGGAAACGATTACCGGGCATCAGGTGGTCAAAAGCTTCGGCGCGGAGGATTTTGAATCGAAGCGCTTCCGTTTAGCGGCCCAGCGGTTGAAAACCGGCAGCCTCCGCTATGTGGCGCAGCAGGCGCTGGCTTCGCCCATTATTGAAATCTTCGGGGCGGCCAGCATTGTTCTGCTGTTGTGGCTGGCGCGTTTGCAGGTGAAAGGCGGAGCGCTTACGGCGGGCAAGTTCAGCGCGTTTATGCTGGCGCTGATTATGCTGTATGAGCCGATTAAGCGCTTGACGAACATTCACAACATCTTTCAGCAGGCAGTCGGGGCGGCGTTGGAAGTGTTCGGCTACATTGATCAAAAGCTGCACATCAGCGACAAGCCCGGCGCGGTGCGGCTTGCGAAGTTCAAGGAAGCGATCCGGTTTGACCACCTTTCGTTTTGTTACCCGGCTGCGCCGGAGCGGCCGGTGCTGCGCGACATCAACCTGGAAGTAAGGGCGGGCGAGGTCGTCGCCATTGTGGGACCGAGCGGCGCGGGCAAGTCCACGCTGGCGCAGTTGCTGCTGCGCTTTTATGACCCGAGCGCCGGTTCGGTGCTGATTGACGGGATGGACCTGCGCGATATCCGGTTGCAGAGTCTGCGCGAAAACGTCAGCATCGTGCAGCAGGACACGATCCTGTT
>CAXTWT010000175.1:2530-10068 GCA_964247955.1 uncultured Bryobacteraceae bacterium | reverse complement strand
TGCAAGTGGGAGTGCCGGGCATGGCTGCTTATGGAGCCGGAGCAGCGCCCGTCAACAGCCCGCAATCGCCAAATGCCGAGCCGCAAGATGAAGTTTTCGAGCCCGAGCCGTATGTTCGGCGTACGTTGTCGCTTTTCGAGGCAGCGCGCAAAGAACTGGGTCCCGATATTGAACTGCTGCATGACGTACACGAGCGGGTTCCGCCGCGCTTGGCGGTGCAGTTTGCCAAGGACATGGAACAGTTCCGGATGTTTTACCTCGAAGACGCTTTATCGCCGGAAAACATCAACTACTTCCGCCAGATCCGCGCCAACTGCACGACTCCTATCGCGATGGGCGAACTTTTCAACAACCCGCACGAGTGGAACACTGTAATTAAAGAAAGCATTATCGACTACATCCGCATTCACGTCTCGCAAGCAGGCGGGTTAACACCATGCCGTAAGATTGCGGCCATGGCCGAAGCCTTTCAAGTCAGAACCGCCTGGCACGGTCCCGGCGACGTGTCTCCCGTCGGCCACTGCGCCAACGTCGCTCTAGATCTGGTTTGTTATAACTTCGGCGTCCAGGAATGGACATTCCCGAACGACCGCGTGCAGGAAGTTTTCGACGGATATCCGGTTTTCAAGGAAGGCTATGTTTACGCCAACGAGAAACCGGGTTGGGGCGTGGAAATCAATGAGAAGGCAGCGGCGAAATATCCGTTCGGCAGCGAACGGGGCGATCGCAAGAAACTGAACGGCGGTTGGGGCGTGGTGCGCCGTGCGGATGGTTCTGTCATCAACCAATAGGTACTCCTATTACGTACTCCCCTTGACGGTGGTGCTGAATTTCGGTAAACTGCGCTACATAGCAAAAAACTATTAGCCGCTACTGGTCTTGCTGGCGGCATTTTGACTACCCGGGGGATTCGGCTTGCTCAAAGAGTGCCGACTCTTGCTGGAGGTGAGGAGAGTTACTATTTATGGTCCCAAGTTGGATCTCAACGAAACGTGTGTTCGTTTTTTTAATGATGCTGGCTTTTGGCAGCATTCTTGCCGGTCAATCAGAGCGCGGCACAATCAGCGGCACGGTGCGCGACACCAGCGGAGCCGTTGTGCCCCAAACCAAGGTCAACATCACCAATGTGGCGACCGGTCAGATTATCAATTCGATCACCAACGATTCCGGTGATTTCACTGCCGCCGAGGTTCCGGTCGGCACGTACAACATCCAGTTTGAAAAGGAAGGTTTCAAATCATCTGAAGTCAAGAATCTGACGGTGGATGCCGCTTCCTCGCTTCGGGCTGATATCAGCCTTCAGATCGGACAATCGCGTCAGGTCGTGGAGGTGGAAGCCACTGCTCTCCAAGTGAACTCCGAAGACTCCAAGGTGAGCGTTACCGTTAACCAAAAGCTGGTGGATTCGCTGCCGCTGGTGGTGGCAGGCGCTGTCCGTAGTCCGTTTGATCTGGCCACTTTAACGCCGGAAGCGAAAAACGTCGGTGGAGATAACGGCTTCGCTCTCGGCGGCGGTCAAGCGGCTAGTTATCAAGCGACGCTCGACGGCGTGTCGATCAATACCTCGCGCGCGCTTTCGAAAAGCTGGGTAGCGTCCAATGCTCCTTCTGTCGAAGCCATCACTGAATTCAACGTCAACACCAACGGCTTCAAGGCTGAGTACGGCCACGCAGGCGGCGGCGTGATGACCTTTGTCGCCAAGTCTGGTGGGAATCAGTTTCACGGCTCCGCTTACGAGTTTCTGCGGAACACTGACTTCGACGCCAACGATTTTTTCAGCAACAGAGCGGGCAAAGCGCGCCAGATTTACAAGCAGAACGATTTTGGCGCAACCGTGGGCGGCCCCGTGTGGATTCCCAAAGTGTACAACGGGCGCAATAAGACGTTCTTCTTCTTCTCGTATGAAGGCTTCCGGAATCGCAACGGCGCTACCAATGCCACCGCGACCGTGCCTACGGCGGAAATGTACAACGGCGATTTCAGCAACTGGGTGACAAAGAGCGGCGCTCAAATTCCGATCTACGACCCTACCACGCAGGTCACTAGTGGTAGCAGCGTCACGCGAACTCAATTCCCCGGCAATAAAATTCCCGTCAGCATGTTTAATCCTGCGTCGATACAGGCGCTAAAGGTGTTTCAAGGGAGCGGCATTCTAACGACAAACACAGGCGCGCAACCCGGAACGCCGGGTTATGTCACCAACAACTACATTATCGCCAACGGCTCCAACGTTCAGCCTGTGAATAAGATCAGCATCAAAGGCGATCATGTTTTCAACGAAAGGCACCGCATCTCCGGGTACTACGGCTATGATCGTGAATCAGTAGTGGCGGGTACGGAAGGTTCTGCGACTTTACCTGGGCTGTACTCAAATTATAACGATGTGCATCAGGCTTCAGACGTGCTGCGCTTCAGTTGGGATTGGACGCTCAGCCCTACAAAGTTCAACCACTTCTACGCAGGCGGCAACAACTGGCGGCAGAACCATGACTCCCCGCAAGAGTACATCGGCAACTGGCAAAACAAGTTTTGTTTAGGCAACGTTCCGAACTGCAATGACAATCTAGTGAACCTTTTCTCGGGCGGAGACGGCGTCTACACAACCTGGGGCGGCGTAGCGAACAACGGATCAGAAAACACCGTTTACGCCTATAACGATGATTTCACCTGGGTCAAGGGCGCGCACACCATGAAGTTCGGCGGCACTTTCCAGATCAATCACTACAACGGCTTCGGACGGCAGTGCGAAGCAGGATGCGTGGGCTTCAGTTACACCGAGACCGGCGTTCCAGGCGTTACTGATTCCAATCAGGGCGGCAATGCATTTGCTTCCTTCCTCCTCGGTTACGCTGATACTGGGTCAATTGACACGCCACGCTTTATTGGCCAACAGTTTTCCTATTTCGCTGGTTTCGCCCAGGATGACTGGCGGGTGAATGAAAAGCTGGTGCTGAATCTGGGCTTGCGTTGGGAAACCAATCTTCCGCCTACCGGCTTGGATGACCGCTGGAGCGATTTTTCTCCGACTACCCCGAATCCCGGCGCGGGCGGCATTCCCGGAGCGGTGATCTTCGCGGGCTCCGGTCCGGGACGTCAAGGCTCGCGGAGCCTGGTGCCCGGATATTACGGAGCGTTCGGCCCGCATATCGGATTTGCTTACTCTTTGAATGGTAAAACTGTGCTGCGCGGCTCGTATGCGCGCTCCTTTGCGCCGCTAATGGCGACCACCGGTTCGGCTCACAACATGGGCTTCACCTTGACGCAGTCCTTTCCCAACCAGAGCAACGGAATTAATCCTACGTACCTGCTAAACCAGGGAATGCCGCCTTGGACCGCGCCGCCCTTTATCAATCCGTCGGTCTCGAATGGCGCAGGCGTGACTTGGTGGCAGGGCAACGAAACGGTGCGCGCGCCGGAAACCAACAATTTCGACTTCTCCATTCAACGTCAACTCACTTCCAGCATGATTCTGGAAGCGTCGTATAACGGCGTAATGGGGTCTCACTTGCAGTCCCAACTGCTCAACTACAATCAGGTCAACCCGGCATACTTGACTGCTTTCGGCAGTATTGCCCAAAGCACCGCTGTATTAAATAGCAACGTTGGATCTGCGTTAGCGAATCAATATGGCATCAAAGCGCCTTATCCGGGTTTCACTGGAACAGTCCGTCAGTCTCTCCGACCTTTCCCGCAATATACAGGCATCGACACATTCGGCGGTCAAGGCGACCATAGCGGGCATTCCACTTACCATGCGGCGATGATCCGTTTGGAGAAACGGTACACAAACGGATTGACTGTCCAGACCAGCTACGTTTTTTCCAAGATCCTGACGGATTCTGACAGCTATTGGGGAAATGGGTACTATGCGGCAGATCAGTATAACCGTCGTCTTGAGAAATCTATCGGCGAGTATGACGTTCCTCATAACTTCAAGGCCGGTTTTGCTTATGATATTCCAGTCGGAAAGAGCAGGCAATATCTGACGCATGGTCCGGCAGCCTGGATTCTCGGCAACTGGGGCGTCAACGGGGTGCTCACTTATTCGAGCGGCTTGCCAGTCGGCATCAGCACCAGTTACACGCTGCCTTTGTATGGGTCACAGGTCGGTCGCACCACGCCGTATATTACTTCCTACAACGGCTGGCAACCCAACTGGAACGGCGGCTTTGACCCATCCGTGGACAGCTTCTTCACCCCATATTGCACTTCAGCAAGCGCGACTTGCAGTGGGCCGTTCCCGCATCAGGGCGACCTCAAAAACCCGCAAGACGGTGATCTCGGCTTCGGCAATGCCACTCGTTACAACCCGAAGGTGCGGCAATTCCCGTACTACAACGAGAATGTTTCGCTCACCCGGAGCTTTCCGATTCACGAGTCGGTACGCATGGAGTTCCGCGCCGAATCCTTTAACCTGTTCAACCGGGTTCACTTCGGAACCGGCAACACGCAAATTCAGAATCAAAACTTCGGCAAACTGACCAGCAGTTCCGACCTGCTGAACACGCCACGGCAATTACAACTCGCTCTGAAACTATACTTTTAACATGGCAAAGCGCCTGCTGCTGATTACGGTTTTGGCGGCAGGTGCTCTTTTCGGCGAGGGTGATCCCCTAGACGAAGTCAACCTTTTCACGGGCACTTCGAATTCCCGTTGGATGCTGTTTCCCGGTTCTACGCTTCCGTTCGGGCTGGTAAAGCTAAGCCCGGACAATCAAACAAACGTCTGGAACGGCGGTTATGAATACACCGTCGGTAGCATCTCGGGATTCAGCCATCTTCATGCTATGTCGCTTAGCGGCGTGAGCCTGATGCCGATGACAGGCGACCTACATCCCGAAAACAGATCTATCGCGTCTTCCCCGGCTCGCCTGACGGCCCGTTCGGAAAGATGTGGACGGCGGGCTACCGTTCGCGCATCCGCAAGGAAGATGAGAAAGCCTCCGTCGGATACTACGGCGTGCAGTTGATCGACTTCGACGTGAAGGCCGAACTCACTGCTACGATGCGTTGCGGCATGCTGCGGTTGACTTACCCGCAAACGGATGCCGCACACCTGCTAATGGACTTCGCATTTCCTGCGGAGGAGCAGAACCAGATCCGGGAAGTTTCGGTTCACCAGACCAGCCCCACCGAACTGAGCGGCTTTGTCCGGCAATCGAATCAATATGCGCCGGATTACACGGTTCACTTCGTGATTCAAATCGATAAACCGATTGGCTCCCTGGATGGATGGCGGCGCGCGCAGCCGGTCGCAGGCATGTACGGAGACTGGAAAACGCCCGTTACTTACGAGAAGAATATCCGCGAATTTCAGGGTCAGGACCGCTGCGGAGTCGTGTTGAACTTCCGTACTGCCGCGCACGAGGTCATCCAAGTCCGAACGGGCATTTCCCTCGTGAGCGATGAAGGCGCGCGCTCCAATCTTCAAACGGAGATGCAGCCCTTCGGTTGGGATTTCGATGCGGTAGTCCGTCAGGCGCGGAATGCCTGGAATCCGATCTTGAACCGCATCGAAGTTTCGGGCGGAACTCCCGCTGACCGCCAAATGTTCTACACCTGCCTGTACCGGTCTTACTCCGCCAAAAGCGTTATCAATGATGCCGACGGCGCGTATCTGGACGTTTGCAGGAAACGCCGCCAACTTGCGTCTCCTGCCGATGCAATGTACAGCAGCGACGGGCTTTGGGGAGCGCAGTGGACCCTGTTCCCGCTGTGGACTTTGGTCAGCCCGAAACTGGCCTCCTCCTGGATACACTTCTTTCTGCAAGCCTTTGACAACGGCGGCTGGATTCCCGAAGCTCCGGTGAACGGCGGCTATTCGCCGATCATGGGCTCGCAGCATCACAACGCCCTTATTGTGAGCGCCTACCAGAAAGGCATCCGCGATTGGGACGCGCCAAAAGCCTTTACTGCCATTCGGCATGACTTGACCACGCCGGGGGAACCTTACCGATGCGGCGGCTATGCGGGAAACCGCCACCTTCAGGTTTACAACGAATACGGCTACGTGCCGGACGAATCCGGTGCGGCTTCGAACACGATGGAGTACGCCTATGATGACTGGGTAGCCGCGCAACTGGCCCACGCGCTCGGCAAGGAAGAAGACTACCGTTTCTTTTTGAAACGTTCGCAGAACTACCGCAACCAGATTGATGGGCAACACTGGGCGCATCGCCGACACAAGGATGGCTCTTGGGTGGAACCGTTTGATCTGTTTCACTTCGGCACCGAAGGAGGCTGGAACGGTCCCGGCTTCATGGAAGGAACGCCGTGGATCTACACTTGGTTTGTGCCGCATGATCCGGGCGGGCTGATCCAATTAATGGGTCGGGACGAATTCAACCGCCGCTTGGAAGAAGGCTTCGCTAAGGGTTACGTGGATCTTTCGAACGAGCCGAACCTGCAAGCGCCGTTTCTGTTCAACTACTCCGGCAAGCCTTGGCTGACGCAGAAGTACACGCGGCAGGTCATGAGCGAGCTGTATAACACCTCGCCGCTGTCTGGTTGGATCGGCGAGGAAGACGAAGGTCAGTTAAGCGCGGTCTACGTGATGATGGCGATGGGTTTGTTTGAGATGGACGGCGGCTGCGGGCCGCGCCCTTACTATGACCTGAGCAGCCCGCTGTTTAAGGAGGTCACTCTTCACCTCGATCCCGATTACTACTACGGCAAGACATTTACGATGGAGGCGCACAATAACTCCCGCGACAACATTTACATTCAATCCGCGCGGCTAAATGGAAAACCGTTGGAGCGTGCCTGGATTTATCATTCCGAGATCATTGCGGGAGGAAAACTGGAATTTGAGATGGGGCCGACACCCAACCTGCAATGGGGAACCTCGCCGAGGTCGCTTGAAACACATTGACCCGCCGCACGGTCTTTGCTGGTGAGAGAACAATATGGCGGGGCAGGACGGAACGAATCGAGACCAAACGGTTGATGCAGGTATTGGTGACAGGCTGCAAACGCACACCATGGACGAGACTCTTGCTGGGATTAAAGAGTGTTCTTTGTTTTATGACGTGATCGCAAAGGCGGGGTTGCACGGTGCGCTGGGACGTAGCGGGCTATATACATTGTTTGCTCCCAGCAATGCGGCAATAGGGAAGAGCGCGCCGGATGATCCGCTAGAATTCCTGGAGCGGCATATGCTTTCCGGCGCGATGAAAAGCGATGATCTACAAGGTTTGAAAAATGTAAAAACCGTGGCGGGCCTCTCGCTTCCCGTCAGCGTGCAAGGCGCTACGGTACGGGTGGGAGATGCCGCCATCAGCCGCTCTGACTCAATGCACTAACGGTGTGATTCATATCGTCAGCGCAAACCTTGTCGACAGCGTCAGCTAACGGGAACGCGCCAGTCAGGCAGCGATTCTGTAGGAGCGCAAGTCGGAGGGAGCAAAATAAGAGGCAAGCGGGAACAGTCCTCGCTGCGTTAAGGCGCGACCGACGGTGCGCTCGATCTGAATAATTTCGGAGGCGTAAGTGAATACCTCAAGTCCGAGCAGCTTACAGCAGTCCTGCCGGTTTGCTCC
>CAXTWT010000175.1:0-2430 GCA_964247955.1 uncultured Bryobacteraceae bacterium | reverse complement strand
TGGGACGTGCTTCCGTCTTGGGCGGAACGGGAAAAGTTAAAGGCATTTCGCCCACGAGTAAACAACCCTATAAACAAGGCAAATCATAGGATTACCCGTAATTATTTGAAAACATTTTATTTAAAATTTTTACAAGGTTTGTGACTGACGGGACCAACCATCTGAGGAGGTTTATAATCGACAGTTTATGGCGTGTGCCTTCCCATGTTACGACTTTTCTCCATCACGTTCATTTTCAGCCTGACGGCGGATTTCGGTCCGGCTATGGCGCAACAACCAGCGTCAAGCGCGGCTTCACGCCCGGCGCGACCCACGCCGCCTACCCGCGACGCCCGCACTCCCGGTTATGTTACGGCGAAAGAGTTGCCGGATGGGGCTAATGCTTCGCCCAATGCCGACGGCAATTTCATTCTCGGCCCTACGCACAATCCCGCGCCGGAAGCGACCGTGAGGGAAGGCGGGCCGCAGGGAACGGTGTTTGAGTTCACGATGAATTCATCCGACAGCAAACTCTATCCCGGTATTGCGCGCGAGCCTCATACTTTCGGCACGGCAGACCCCAATGACCCTGCCAAGCTGATCCTCACCACCAGCCACCCGGCTCCTTATACGCGCCGTGTGGCGGTGTATGTACCTCAACAATACGTTCCCGGCACGGCTGCGCCTTTTATCGTCGGGGCGGATGGACCGGACCGCCTGCTGTTTACAGTCCTGGACAACCTCATCTCCCAGCGCCGGGTGCCCGCCATGGTCGCCATCTCCATTGGCAACGGTGGGGGCGATGCCCAGGGCAGTGAACGCGGTCTGGAATACGACACCATGTCCGGTCGGTACGCGGAGTTTGTAGAAAACGAAGTGCTGCCTTTGGTGGAACAGCAAGCCCATGTAAAGCTGACAAAAAATCCCGAGGGGCGGGCGACTATGGGCGGCAGTTCGGGCGGTTCCTGCGCCTTGATTATTGCCTGGTATCATCCTGAACTCTACCACCGCGTTCTCACTTACTCCGGCACTTATGTGAACCAGCAGTGGCCGCCGAACTCCCAGACTCCTCACGGTGCCTGGGAGTTCCACGAACACTTGATCCCGGAGAGTCCGGCCAAGTCGCTGCGCCTCTGGATGGAGGTGGGTGACCGGGACCTGCTCAATCCGAATGTCATGCGCGACAACATGCACGATTGGGTTCTCGCCAATGAGAACATGGCGAAGGTGTTGGCCGCCAAGGGCTATCATTATCAGTTTGTTTTTGCGCAGAATGCCGGGCATACCGACCGCGCAGTGAAACAGCAAACTCTGCCCGAAGCGCTGGAGTATTTATGGCAGGGTTACCCAATTGCGAGTCAAGGGAAGTGACGGAAATCGCGCAATGAAAACGTTTGTTCTTCTGCTCTTGCTTTCCCCCGTGCTACTCGCGCAAACTGCCGCCTCGGATCGCGCCGAGCAGCATGATTTTTTCATCACGGACTTTCGCACCGAGAGCGGCATCATTCTGCCGCAGGCGCATCTTGTCTATGGAACTTACGGTCATTTGAATGCTGCTCGCGACAACGCCATCCTGCTTCCTTCACACTACATGGCGAATCTTCACGGCTATGAATGGCTGATCGGCCCCGGTCGTGCCCTGGACACTTCCCAGCTTTTTCTGGTCGCCACCGAATTGTTCGGCAACGGGCGTTCCTCTTCGCCGAGCAATACGCCGGAGCCTTACCACGGTCCGCACTTTCCGGTGATGACGATCCGCGACAATGTGGAGGCGGTGCATCGGCTTCTGACCGAGGAGCTTCATGTGACGCACCTGCGCGCCCTGATCGGCTTCTCCATGGGCGCCGAGCAAGCCTTTCAGTGGGCCGTGAGCTATCCAGACTTTGCTGACCGCATTGTCGCCACTTCCGGCACCGCGAAATGCTATCCGCACGGAGTAGTGCGACTGGAAGGACAGATCGCCGCACTGACCGCCGACGAAGCCTTTCAAAACGGCGACTACCGGACCCCGCCGATCAAAGGACTGGAAGCGTTTGCGACGGTCTGGATGGGTTGGCTTTACTCGCAGGAATGGTGGCGTCGCGAGTTGTGGCGTACGTCCGCGAAACCGGGCACGACTTTTGAACAGTTCCTGCAAAGCCGTCGCACGCGTTTCATTCCGGGCGCGGACGCGAACGACTTGATTCTGCAGATGCGTACTTGGGAGCGGCACGATGTCGGAGGCACGCCGGGGTTCGGAGGAGACGTGGAACGCGCCCTGCGCTCCATCAAGGTTCCACTGTTATACATGCCTTCGGAAACCGACCTGTACTTCCCTGTAGGCGATGCCCGCTACGAAGCCGCCTTTATTCCCCGCGTCTCGCTGGTGCCGATTCCCTCGCTCTGGGGCCACACAGCGGGCGCTGCGAGCAACCCGGCTGACGCCAAGTTCCTGAACGAAACGATCACGCG
>CAXTWT010000174.1:0-10105 GCA_964247955.1 uncultured Bryobacteraceae bacterium | reverse complement strand
ACGGAAGTGAGCGGCCCGATTGACATAACGCTTTATGTTTCGTCCGACGCCAAAGACACAGACTTCACGGTAAAGGTGCTGGACGTTTACTCGAACGGCCCGGCTTATAATCTGGACGAAACAATTCAGCGGGTTCGCTATCGCGAAGGCTACAACAAGCCGCCGGTATGGATGGAGCCGGGAAAAGTTTATAAAGTCGCCTTACAGCCCATGGTGACGAGCAACTACTTTGAGGCTGGTCATCGCCTCCGCATCGAGGTATCCAGCAGCAACTTCCCACGCTTCGACCGCAACCTGAACACGGGCGGCAATAACTACGATGAAGCCAAAGGCGTGGTGGCGCATAATGCCGTGCATCACTCGGCGCAGTACCCTTCACAGGTGACGATCAGCGTGGTGAAATCTCATTAACGGGATGCCCCGGCTCTTTCCAGCCAGGATCGCATTTGGCTGCGGTCTACCAGACCGGGTTGCTGGAAAATCGGTTGACCGTTGCGCAACACGACAAAGTTCGGAATGCCCTGTACGCGGAAACGCGCGGCGAGTTCCGGGTGGCTCTCGGTATCGACTTTCAGCACCAAGGCGCGTCCAGCCATTTCGTGCGCCAAGGCTTTTACCTCCGGCGCGGCCATACGGCAAGGGCCGCACCACGCCGCCCAGAAATCCACCAGCACCGGGACGCGGGCTTCGCGGGTGATCTCGTCGAAGGCGGAGGCGTCCACGTCAATCGGCTCAGCGGACGGGGGCAGGGTCGCTTTGCACGAGCCGCAGCGTCCGGTGTCGGATAAATGCTTGGCTCCTACACGGTTTTTTGCGCCGCAATCGGGGCAAGTTCTGATAACTGAAAAGCTCACTCCTGTATTTTAAAGTCTTGTGGCCTGCACGATCCGCATTGTGAACACAGAAGAGGAGATCAATACCATTCGTGCCTTGCTGCGCGAGTATGCAGCTCATTTGAATGCCTCCCTCGGGGCGGAGCATATCTGCTTGGCGAACTACGAGAAAGAGCTGGCAGGGCTGCCTGCGCCGTATCAGGTTACCCTCCTGGCTTTGGTATGTGACGGCGATGGCAACGAAGAAGCTGCCGGATGCATTTTGCTGAAGCCGATTGAAAAGGGATGCGAAATGAAACGCTTGTGGGTGCGGCCCCAGTTTCAGGGGCAGGGCATTGGCCGGGAACTGGCGGAAGCGTTGATTGTCGAAGCGCAACGCCGGGGTTACGCCGCCATGTATCTCGATACGGTTCCTACCGCCATGCAAGCGGCTCACCGTCTTTACCTTGCGTTGGGCTTTGTGCCGGTCGAGCGTTATAACGACAATCCGGTTCCCGATGTGGTCTTCTTCCGGCGGGACCTGTCCCTTACACTTCCAGGCCGACAGCCCGCATGAGTTCGAGCGCGTTGCTGTGCGTGACCACGCCCGGCTTCAAGCGGTAATCGAATTCCATTTGCCCATCGATGATGCGGTCATCAAAGTGAACGTTTTGCGCTTTTGGCCCAAGATCCTGTTGAATATGAGCCAGGGCCAAGTCATGAGTAGTAACCAAGCCGACTGCTCCCGAATGGATCAGTTTATGAATAATCGCGGCGGCTCCGATGCGTCGGTCATGCGAGTTGGTGCCGCTCAAGACTTCGTCCAAAAGAAACAGCAGCGGACGGTCTCCTTTCGTCAGATCGACAATTTGACGAATGCGCGTGATTTCGGCGAAAAAGCGGGAGCGGTTGTCGAGAAGTGAGTCGGTAATGCGGATGCTGGCTCCGGGTTGCAGAGGCGAGACCCGCAGTTGCCGGGCCGCTACCGGCGCGCCAGCCCAGGCCAGCACGCAGTTCAGTCCGATGGCGCGAAGAAGAGTGCTTTTGCCGGACATATTGGAGCCGGAAACGATCAATAGCCGCAACTCCCCGGTTAAGCTGAGGTCGTTCGGCACGCAGCGACCCGGAGAGATGAGTGGATGCTGAATCGCTTGGGCTTCCAAATGAGGTTCGGATGTTTCCGTTAAAACAGGAAAGCTCCAGGCGGGGCGCTCAAAAGCCAGGGACGCAAAAGACGACAGCGCCTCCAGTTCGGCGACGGCGCTCAGCCATTGCGATACATGCTGCCCGGAGTGTTTGCGCCAGTTTTCAATGCCCAGGGCGATTTGCTCGCGCCAAAGCACGACGGGACGAAGGGCTTTCACCAGCAGATGGTCGCTCGAATCGAGCCAGTCGATCCAGCGCCGCAGTTGCGCGATGCGGGCGGAAGCGGGCGCGCCTTCCACCCTCAATTGCGCATGCAGGTTCTGTAAATACGGCGAGCGGAAAGGTTCGCGCTCCAACCTCCCAAGGACTAGGGACAACACATCCAGCCCGTGGCCTGGTGCTTCCGCTGCTTCGAGAACCTGGTTTACGCGAGAGCGCAAGGCATAGCTGACGGCAATGTTGATCGCGACCACGGACGCCAGCGCCCAGAATGGAACACGCTGAGCAAAAAAGGCAATAAGCAGAAAGACGCCGAGAGCCGCCAGAAACGCCGCAAGGGGGCGCAAGGCAGGCGGGAAGACGACGGGAGGAGCCGTGCCCCAGCGATGGAGCGCAGCGACGTGAACGTCGGCCTGCACGTCGCTGCCGAGCAAGGCCAGATCTTCGCGCAGATCGAGGCGGTCTTGCAACTCCCGTACCGCTGACTGGCGGAGAAGAACTTCTTCGCGGCTCCCCGGCGCGAGCATCCACCCGGCGAGCGTGTTTTCACCGGCAGCCGTGCGGGCATCGGCGATCAGCTCGAACAGCGAACCTTTGCCGAAAAGGTCCAGATCGCCGCTGTAAACGTGGGAGGGGTCTTCGAAACGGTTCCCGGCATTGCCCGCGCCTGCCCATTTGTCATCGAGGCGGGCAAGGTTGCGATGGTAGAAACGGAGCGCCCGGTCAGCCAGCGTACGGCGACGCGAAATCCGCGCATGCCAAGCCGCCAATCCAATGAAGGCCAGTATCGGAAGGAACAGCAGCCAAGGTGAAACCAGATGAGGGCCGAACACCAAATAGGCGAGAACGGCTTCGGCAATGCCCAGGGATAGACGCCAGTTGCCGATGCGGATAAAAAGGCGTTCGGAAATCTGCCGTTCCGCCAGCCAGCGATTACGTCGCGATGCATATTCTTCCTGTGGACTCACTGTTCACAGCTTAAATGCACGCCCTCACTGAGTTTGCTTTTTCAGCACCGTGTCCACCACGGTCTGGAGTTGATACGTGGAAAAGGGCTTGCTCAGGCAAAGGCCCGGCGGGACCATCTGCGTGGGGTCGGACAGGAAGACTTCCGCATAGGCTGTAATAAAAATGACCGGCGCGCCGCTGACGGCCTGCACGCGGCGCGCCGCTTCCCTACCGTCCATGGGGCCTTGGATGCGGATATCCATGAGCACGAGTTCCGGCCGCAAGGATTCCGCCATTCGGATCGCCTCCTTTCCGGAAGCTGCCGTGCCGATCACCTGATGCCCCATGCGTGCCAGCTTTGCTGCCAGATCCGCAGCAATCAGTTGCTCGTCCTCAACGACTAAAATGCGCGCACTCATCATGATCCGACAAACCCGAACTGCCCTAATCTATGCTGAGAGGAAACCTGACGCATACGTTCGCGCCCGGCCCTTTTCCGATTTCCAGTACTCCGCGTAATTGCTGGGTCAGCAGATTAATGAGCCGGAAGCCCATGGAGGAAGATCCGGTCAGATCCGCGCCCGCAGGGAACCCCGGACCGCTGTCAGTAACCTGAACCTGCGCCCAGCCCTGATCCAGCGTCCCCTCCGGCTGTGTCGGAACGCTGTCAGGCAGATACGCCAGACTCACTTCTAATTTTCCCGTTCTTCCCCGTAGCCCGTGCTTCAGGCTATTGATAATCAATTCATTGGCAACGAGTCCAAGGGGAATTGCCTGCTCAATGCTAAGCACCATATCCTGCACGCTCAAGGTCAACTCGACGGCGTTTGGAACGGTGGTGTAAAGCCCAAGCAACTCCCTGGCGAGTTGCGTCAGGTACGCGCCGAACTCTATTTCGGCAAGATCGTCCGACGCATACAGGCGCTCATGGATATGGGCAATGGCCCGCACGCGCGCTTCTGTTTCCTCGAAGGCCGCCTGCAGTTCCGGATTGTTAATCTGATTGGACTGAAGGCTGAGGAGGCTGACGATCATCTGCAAGTTGTTTTTAACGCGATGGTGGATTTCACGGACCAGTATGCTTTTTTCGTCCACCGAGCGCCGGAGCTGCTCTTCCTGCTGCTTGCTTTCGGTAACGTCCCGCATGATTTTGGCGAAGCCGCGCAAGCGGTTACTTTCGTCGCGCACCTGGGTCAGCACGCCGTTGGCAAAGAACCGGCTGCCGTCTTTGCGCAGGTGCCAGCGATCGTCTTGAGCGCGTCCGGCGGAACGCGCCGTTTCCAGTTCTTCTTGCGGCGCGCCCCGCTCAATATCTTCCGGCACGAAGACGATGTCGGCGCGCTTGCCGATGACCTCTTCCTCCTTCCACCCGAGCAGCCGTTCAGCGCCGCTGTTCCAACTCACAACCGAGCCCTCGCAATCCAATTGGAACAGCGCGTAATCGCGCACGCTTTCCACAAACAAGCGGAAGCGCTCTTCGGCTTCACGCAGCTTTTCCATGGCTTCTTTACGAGCGGTAACATCCCGTATATTGAATTGGATAACCGGCTGCGTGCCGACCTGGTAAAGGTTAGCGGTGAGGTCGACGTAAACTTCCCTGCTGCGGCGCGTCCGAAGCGGCACATCATCACGTTTGAGGACCTCGGTTTCCTTTGTGGCCGCAGCTAAGTAAGCCACTTGCGGGATGCCTGCAAAGGGAGGGGCTTGGGAAAAACGCTTTCCGACCACTTCATCGCGCGCGAAGCCCGTAAGCTGTAAAAAGAATGGATTCACGTCGGTAATCGTTTCAGTTTCAGCGTTCACGACAACCATGCCGTCCTTCGCTGTTTCGAAGAGGCGTTGAAAACGGATTTCGGCTATCTCCCGCCGTTCCGTGACATCCTCGATGGACAGCAGCAGAACGCGGGGCTTCGAGTCCGGCAGGGGAATACGCCGCGCATTCAGCCGCATCGTTCGCCGGCCGATGTGCGGAAAATCATGCTCGATTTCGTAATCATGAAACGGCTCCTGGCGGAACAGGGCGGCGCCGAGCAACTCGCGCAGGCGCGGACGGTTCCACTGGCCGTTGCCGAGGTCGTAGAACAGACGTCCTTCGGTTTCCTCGCGGGAAGCCAAAAACGTTTCATAAAAGGCGGACGTGGCCCGCTGCACCCGTAGGTCGGCGTCCAGCACCACCAAGGGCTCGCGCACGGTCTCGATCATGCCCTCCGCGTAGTCGCGCGCTTCCTCGGCAGCGGCCAGCCCGCGCTTCAAAGGGTCTATGTCCTGAATGGTGATGATCGCGCCTGCGATGTGATTATCGACCGTGCGATACGGGCGAATCATCATCGAGTGCCATCGGCCCTCTCCATCCTGCAACTCTTCCTGGAAAGGCTGCAGCGACTCGATCACCGTTCGCACCTGGCTTTCCAGCCTGGGTGTTTCAATCTGCCCGCGCACATGCCCGATGGGACGACCAATATCGTGGGGACCGAGGTCCAGCAATCGCTCCGCAGCCACGTTGAAGCGCCGAACTCGCAGATCTTCGTCAACCATGATAATGGCGAGGCTGACGGCGGTAATCAGGTTTTTGAAGTCGCTGTTGGTGGAGCTTAATTCGCTATTGCGATTCTGCAATTCCTCGTTGACGGTCAGCAGTTCTTCATTGGTGGATTGCAGCTCTTCTTTTGTGGTGCCGAGTTCCTCATTGGTGGACTGCAGTTCCTCATTTGAGCTGCGCGCTTCCTCGTTCGCGGCCCGCAACTCCTCAACGTTCGCTTCGTAATCCTCTGTTAAGTTGCGCAGGTACTCTCTTGCTTCGGCCAGTTCACGCTCCAGGCGGAGTACATGCGCGTCGACCACTGTCGGTTCCGCCGAGAGCGCCTCGGCCAGCGCCTCGGCCGGCGCCGCGTTTCTGTGGACAAAAACTATCAGATAGTAACGCTCTCCAGCGCCTGCGCCCACGATGGGAGTCACTTCCAAGGTGATTTCTTCCCGCAGCGTCCCGTTCTCGAAAATGATCCCCGCTTCCTGCACGGACACGTTCCGCTCAGCGGCGGCCTGAAGCGAACGCCGCAGTGGAAGAACCAAGCTTTCGTGCGCCATGCGCAACAGATTCAGGCTCGCCTCGCCAGGAGTTGGGTCCAGGTAAGGACTGATGTGGCCGCGAAACTGCAGGATCTGCAACTCCGCGTCCACCAGCACGGCAGGAGGAGAGTATCGGTTCTGGAGTACGCGGTCTACTCTCTTTTGAAGGTCGGAAGTGGTCGATGGAGCATTCAGCGCCTCGGGCAGCGCCGATTCGCGCAGGGGAAATCTGATGCCTCCGTCCAAAGGAAGATGCGTCGTTACCATTTTGCGCCGATAGATATGGTGCTGGCTGTCCACTGTTGCAAAGAGATCGGCAGCGACGGCGGTCGTTTCGGCGCTGCCTAACAGTAACAAACCTGTTTCCTTCAGCGCGTAATGAAACACCGGGAGGACGCGGCGGTGCATCTTTGCATCCAGGTAGATCAGCACGTTGCGGCAACTAACCAGATCGAGATGCGAGAAGGGCGGGTCCTTTGTGACATCATGGCGGGCAAAGATGCAGCTTTCGCGCAGCCCTTTGCTGATCTGATAGCCGCCGTCCACCTTGGTAAAGAATCGCTCCAGGCGCTCCGGGGAGACATCCTGTTTGATGCTTTCCGAGTAAACGCCATTACGCGCCCGTTCCAGCGCAAGTTCGCTGATATCGGTTCCGAATAACTGCAGCGGTACGCGTAACTGCTGTTCCTGCAGCAGTTCGTAGACGTTTATGGCGTGCGAATAGACTTCTTCCCCGGTCGCGCAGCCCGGCACCCAGATGCGGATCGGCTGATCGGTATCGGAACGCTCGGCAATCATTTGCGACAACAAAGAGCGAAGCGCTCCAAACGTGTTGGGGTCACGGAAAAAGCTTGTGACGCTGATGAGCAGATCACGGTATAGTTCGCGCAGTTCGGCGGGATGATGTTCGGCGTAGCGGGAGTACTCCGCCAGGCTTTCCATGTGAAGCACGATCATCCGGCGGCCGATCCGGCGGTGAATCGTGGTGGGTTTATAGTGAGTGAAATCAACCTTTGTCGCCGCATTGAGGAGCGCAAAGACGCGCCTGAGTTCCCCGTCGCCTTCCGGCAGGGTTTCTGCTTCCGCCTTGCCGGGCTGCGGGGTGACGAGCAACGGATTGCGCCCCAACTGCCCGAGTTCCTGACCGATCTCCTGAGGCGCCATCACGAAATCAACAGCGCCGGTAGAGGCCGCGTTGCGAGGCATGCCGCTGAAGCGCGCGGTCGCCTGATCCTGGGCGAAGGTGAGGCCGCATTCGGCCTTAATGGCCCGAAGACCCATGCTGCCGTCGGACGCATTGCCGGACAGCACCACGCCGATAGCGCGGCTCCCCTGGACCTTTGCCAAAGACTGAAAGAAAATATCGATGGGCATGTGCAGTCCCGCTTCCCGTGGAGCGAGGCGCAGATGACCGTCCTGCAGGACCATGCTGCTATTAGGCGGGATCACATAGACTTGGTCCGGCTCGACGCGCATGCCGTCCCGCACGGTCGTGACCGGCATTCTGGATCGCAGGCCCAGAATTTCCGCCAGCAGGCTTTCATGCTGGGGATCGAGATGCTGCACCAGCACGAACGCCATTCCGGTATCCGCAGGCAGGCTGGAAAGAAGCTGGCCGAATGCTTCTAAACCACCCGCAGACGCGCCCACTCCCACGATAGGAAAGGGATTGCCGCGCGGCGGACTGATATCGGTATTGGTGATTACCGATTGCGTTTCAGACTGTTCCACCCCTTCCGGTTTAGAACTTGAAATCTCGGACAGGTTCGCGTCAATGGACATGGGATTTCCAAGGGCCTACAAAGCAATTTTTCAGGTTTAAGTTGCCCTAGGAAAGCCGTAGGAGTGAAATCATCTGTTCTTAGTATATGTGGCGCGAAAGCCGCTGGGAGTACTATCTCGGTCCTCACAGCCTGTTGAGTACGAATATCAAGCTCGTGCATCAATAGGATCTGGGCAACTCATGTCTTCCTTACGTACAACGGATGAATTCCTCCAGGACTGGACGCAAACCAAACAGTTCACGCTGGAGGTCGCTGAGGCCATGCCGGGCGAATTTTACGACTTCAAACCGACTCCCGAAGAGATGACGTTCGGTCAACAAATGGTGCATCTTGCCGGGGCGAATATCTATCGCTTTTATCAGCTTTCCGGTGTAAAGCCGCCCTCGGACCCAAACACCAAGATGAACGTGCATGATCGTGACACCGTGATCAAAGCGCTTGGGCAGTCTTTTGATTACGTGTTGGCGATTCTGCCGCAGCTTACCGCCGAGCAGTTGCAGAAAACGTTCCAAACGGGCTGGAGGGATCGCCCGGAACCAAACGGACGCGACATGATCCTCAACATGTTCGTGCATACAGCACATCATCGGGCGCAGTGCGAAGTGTATCTGCGGCTGAAAGGCATTACGCCGCCGGTTTACCTGTTCTGACGTGTACTCTGAGATAGGATCGCCCACATGGAAACCAAAGGCCAAGCCGGGAGGAACTATGTCCACTCATCTCATCGCGCCGGAGACCGTCGACGACACACGCTTTGAGCGCATCGACGGCCAACTGATTGAACGACCTGTGCCGCTTTCTTCCCACGCCTGCGCCCAATCGGAGATTCACGTCCTGCTGCGCGAGACGCTGCGCGGTTCAAATGGCCGCGCCTATACGGAATGGTCCATCGCACGACCGGAACATGCTGAACGGGAGGAACCCGACTATCTCAGCCCAGATGTGTTGGTCGCTTATCCACCGCTGACCCGCGCCAAGAACGGCCACTTGGCCGTACCCGGATTTCTCGCTGTCGAGATCCTTTCTCCAGGACAAGATCTCGTTTGGAAAGCGTTGATGTACGCGGCCTGGGGCACGCCGCATGTCTGGATCGTCAACACGGAAAAGCGTTTGGCTTACGAGTTTCACGGCGGCGACACCTTCACGATTCAACGCGAGGAACTGCATGCTGGCGATCTCCGGATCAGCTTGGCGCCGGTATGGGACGAACTGGACCGCTTGGCTAAAGACGAGACATGATCCGCTGACGTTTACTCGCTCTACCTCAGAGCTGATATTGTCAACCCTAAAAGAAGGAACTATCGACGAACAGGCGGAAGCTTTGTAGCAAGCACAAAGGCTTTGTCACATACTGGAAAGAGCGGCTGTAGAGCTTTTAACTACATCCGAGGCTCGATTTCCTATCGCCGAGAGACTTGTTGCATTTGGAAGCTCCATTATTGATCCATTGAAAAAATCCTTCGAGGAAACCAAGAACGATGATGTAAAGTTGTTTGCTGCCGCCGTGTTGCTTCGGATCGGTTGCCGCGATCAGACCGTTTCCACCTATCTTGTCGAAGTGCTGAAGAAAGGGTCTCCTTATTTGGGAATGATCGCTTTTGTGCTTGGCTCATCTGACATCAAGGAGGCTTCGGAAATTCTGGAGTGTTGGCTGTCTAAATGGAACTTTGTGGCCGATCCTTATACAGCCGCTACTTTAATCAGCGCGCTGAAGAAATTAAAAGGCTATAACTCCCCCATCATCCTGTCGCTTCAACAACAAGAACTTCCTCAAAACGTCAAGCTCGCCCTAGCATCTTGACAAGTTCATCCTAACGTTTGCGCCGAGCGTTCTACTTCCCCTTGCGCCTCGTTTTGAACTCGAAGACGGCCAGGATTGCAAAGCCGGCGGAAATGACCAGGCGAACGCCGACCAACCAGGGTTTCTCGCCCGTCATGGCACGGCTGACGGCCAGCAGCAGGAATGCCGCTGCGATAGCAAGGTACCACCATGCCATCCAGCGGAAACCGGAAAGCCTCATGCGCTCAATCGGCGTACTCCATTTTATTCTGGGCGTCGCGCACCATAACGCTGGAGGTCGGCTCCGCCAGCTTGATGTGCATGGTTGAGCCGTCCTCGAATTGAAGGAT
>CAXTWT010000173.1:0-10106 GCA_964247955.1 uncultured Bryobacteraceae bacterium | reverse complement strand
CCGTTCAGGGTTTCCGGGATGATGCGCGTTGCTCCCACGCTGGTCATGAAGTTGGCGTCACCTTTCCAGCGCGGCAGCACATGCATGTGAATATGCTGCTCAATTCCGGCCCCTGCTGCTTCACCCAGATTCATTCCCAGATTGAGCCCATCGGGAGAGTACGCTTCCTGCAAAACCGTTTCCGCCTTGCGAACCAGTTGCATCATTTCCGCTGTAGTCGCCTCATCTACTGCGGTCAGCCGCGAAACGTGGCGGTAGGGAGCAATCATCAGATGGCCGCTCGTGTACGGATACCGATTCAAAATGACAAAACAAAATTCCCCGCGATGAACCACCAGATTCTCGGCATCTTCCGTACCGGCGGCTGCTTCGCAGAAAACGCACTTCGTCTTATCCTTCTTTTCTTTCATGTACGTGGAGCGCCACGGCGTCCACAAGTATTCCATCGTGAAAGCTGTGGAGAATCAGGAACGATACGAAGTTGTATCGTCGCTGCCGGCTAGCGGCGCAGCCGGAATCTTTTCAGACCCGGAACTCGCCGGTGAAGGATCGTGGTTGGGCGGTGCCTCTCGCGCGCCGTTTACCAAGTCACGCAACTCTTTGCTTGGCTTAAAGTACGGGATGCGTTTCGAAGGAACTTCTACTCGCGACCCGGTTTTCGGATTACGGCCCACGCGCGGCTGCCGCTGGCGGGTGCGGAAACTACCGAACCCGCGAATTTCAATCTTTTCACCTTTATGCAGGCTGTTTACAATGCTGTCGAAGATCGTTTCCACGATTGTCTCCGAATCCTTGCGGGTCATCTCCACTACTTTTGACACTTCTTCGATCAGCTCAGCTTTCGTCATGGCTGCCTTATTCTTGCTCCTGCTTCCGATCTTTCCCCTGGTGCTGTTTGATGGCATGGCCCACCGTGGAGGTTGCTGCCGCTGCCTGCCGCTTGTAGTGCTGCATTCGGTCCCGCTCATTGTCATCCGTGAGGGCTCGCTGGCTTAAGCCAATGCGTTTTTGCGCTTCATTCATCTTGATGATCTTAAATTCGAACTCCTCGCCCATCGGCAACGCCGGTTCCTCGCCGGCAGGCTGGAGCGCCCCGCTGCGGCTTCCGCCTTCGGCAATCTCACTGTGATGGCAAAGCCCTTCCACGCCCGGCAGTAACTCCACAAATACCCCAAAAGCAGCTCCACGAGTAATACGCCCTTTTACCAGATCACCTATCTGGTGGGTGCGGAAGAAGGTCTCCCAGGCATCAGGCTGCAGTTGCTTGATGCCGAGCGACAATCGCCGGTTTGGGGCATCAATATTGAGGATGACAGCCTGTACGCTTTGTCCCTTTTTAACCACCTCCGAGGGGTGCTTCACATGCGCTGTCCAAGACAGGTCCGAGACATGCACCAAACCATCAACACCTTCTTCAATTTCCACGAACGCGCCAAAGTCGGCCAGCTTACGGACGCGCCCTTCCACTACCGAACCAATACTATACCGATCCGCTACCGTTGTCCATGGGTCTGCTTCCAATTGCTTGATGCCTAGCGAGATGCGGCGCTCTCGCGGCTTAATATCGAGAACCACCGCTTCCACTTCATCTCCGGCTTTGACGATCTTCGCCGGGTGCTTCATCCGGCGGCTCCAGGTCATCTCCGAAATATGAATCAGCCCCTCCACCCCGGTCTCCAACTCGACAAATGCGCCGTAATCCGTCACGCTGACAATGCGCCCGAGGACGCGGCTTCCCAAGGGATAGCGCGCCTCGATATCAAGCCAGGGGTCCGGGTGCATTTGTTTCAGGCCCAGGGAGATACGCTCTTTTTCACGGTCGAATTTTAGAACTTTTACCGTGACCTGCTCGCCTGCCTGAATCACCGCCGACGGATGTGTTACATTTCCGTGACTGAGGTCGCTAACATGCAGAAGCCCGTCAATTCCGCCCAAATCGACAAACGCGCCGTAGTCGGTCAGGTTCTTCACCACGCCCGTCACCTCAGCGCCCTCATAAAGATTCGACAGCACTTCCGACTTACGGGCCAGTTGCTCACCTTCCAGAAGAACGCGATGCGAAACCACGGCGTTTCCCCGGCGGCGGTTCAGCTTAAGAATCCGAACCTCCAGGTCTTGACCCACGTACCCATCAAGGTTGTGAAGCGGCCGCAACTCAATTTGCGAGGACGGGAGGAAAGCAATAATGCCGATGTCCACCGCCAGCCCGCCCTTGACTTTATTGACCACCTTTCCCCGGACGGGCATTCCCTCCGCGGTAGCCTTTTCCAAATCGTCCCAAATATGGATACGGTGAGCTTTTTCGTACGAAAGAAGGATGTACCCTTCTACCTGCTCGCCGCTCCGGTCCAACATAACCTCGATCGTGTCGCCTGAATTAACTGCCGGTTTGCCGTCAGTAAGCGGAAATTGTGACGCCGGCACCAGCCCTTCGCTTTTTCGCCCGATATCGACAATGACCTCTTTCTCGGTTACGCTCAGGACGCGCCCTTGCAGAACCTCGCGGTTGCCTGTGGTGAAATGACGGCTGTAATCGTCTAGAAACGCCTGATAATCCGCGCTGTCAGCGATTGAAGGTGTTTCCAGGTACTCGTTTGATGGACCGGCCATGACTGGTTTAAATTCCTATGTTGGGCAAGCACGACTGAACGGTATAGCAACCTACCCTGACTCAGCAAGCAAGTAGATTGGCTGCCTCAACTCATTGATACTTCAGGTTCTTCAGAAATATAGCCGAGGCTCCGATGGATGTCAACCGCACCCTTTAAAAGATGTTAACTGAATGCATGTTTATTTCGTCATATACTAGAAGGAAGCAGAACGATTGAAGCGGCAGAAAGCGTTTCGTCGGGAGGAATGGAAATGATACATGATTTATTGCAGCCGACGCACTTACTGGTAATTCTTGCGGTAGCGCTGTTTGTGTTCGGCCCGAAGAAGCTGCCGGAGTTAGGTCAAGGTTTAGGCAAGGGCATTCGCTCTTTTAAAGACAGCCTGAAAATGGGCGCGGAAGAAGCCGATAAGCCGGAAACCCCCTCACATTCAGCAGCCGTTGAGAAGTAAGTTGCGCCTGTTTTCTCGTTTGCAGAAGTTTCGAAGCCCCGCTGAAAAAGCGGGGCTTTTTATTGGGGGTGGAACTTCTTCTAGAGTGAAAAGGTTTCGTGCATTCGCAAGGAAAGCAGAAATTTTTTCACCTTTGACTATGGGTGTAGCTTATACCTAGGTGGCGCTTTGGAGGCTTAGAAACAGCAAGATTATTGGCTAAGTTCTTATTATCAAGTCGTTTAGCTGGATTCAACAAGCTTTACCTCCCTTAGGATTTGTCTGTTGGCATAAAAACTGCCTATAAGTCACCCGGAATCTAAAGTAATACAGATTCCGAAGATGATCGCAACAGGTCATCAACTCCTGTGAACTCACAGGAAAATTATTTGAGGAGCGGTGGACTAAATGACAAACGAAGAATACGGCAAGGCTTATCAAAAAGGATTTAATTTGACGGTACGGTTCCTGGTGTCGCGGGGCCTTTCTTATGATGCCGCGCTCGATACCGCGCAAGCAGCTTGGGCAAAAGGCTGGGAACGTCGTGAGCAGCTTCGAGATCCCAATCTCGTGCTTACCTGGACAAACAGCATCGCCCTCAACATTCACAGAACTTATCTGCGTCGTGAACCGCAAACGCAAACTTTACCCGAATTGCAAGCGCCGCCACGTATGAATGTAGCCGCGATTGACGTGAAACGCATCCTCCATGATTGCAAGCCGAATGACCGTGTTGTTTTGGAAGGTCATTATATTGAAGGGTTTAAAGTTCAGGAGATCGCCCGTCAGCATGGCTGGTCGGAAACTGCTGTCCGTATTCGTTTGTTGCGCGCCCGGCGTGGTGTTGAAAAACGTTTGAGCCGCCCCAAGCACGCTCGGCTGCGCAACCTGGCCGAGAAAACGAAGAAAGCCTTAGCAAACGCCTTGGAAACTCCGGTCCTAGAAACCAGAGTAGCTTAACTGTAATCTAAATTTCACAAAGAGGGGCAGAATCAGTTCTGCACCTCTTTTATTTCATTAGAACTGGTAACTGATCGAAGCCTGATACGTTCGCGGAGCGACGAAGTGCGTGCCGCTGAATGTGGACAAAAAGTTATACAGGGCGAGTTTATTTGTCAGATTCGTGACCGTAAAGCGAATCGCTACTTTTTTTCTGTTTTCACTACGCAGAAAATTGTCTGTCCCTACAGCCAAGTCAAATAGGTTTCTTGCCTTAACCCGGTCAGGATTGTGGTCGTCGTTTTCCGTCCCTGTTTGGGGCAAAGTAAGCAAAGTTGACCGTCCAATGCCGCTGCAACTGGTAATGGGACTTCCAAGCGTTGCCGTTATGCCGTTGCAAGAGAATCCAATATCCGCTTGTTGGGCAGGCGTGAGTCCTGTTACCGCTTCCACATCCGGCACGCCGCTGACTACCAAGCCGCTATCGTAGCGCCAAATAAAGCTGAACCATGGGCCGGTACTGCGGTACTGATAGCGTAGATTCGTTGTCTGCTGAAACGCTTGATCGTGGTCAATGCGGAACACGCCCGTTTGGGCTGCAGTTCCCTGAAAAATCAAGCCCCCGGCTTCTGGACCGAAATACCTGGCGCGCGTGTGCCCGAAGGTAGTGTATGCCTGGAATCCATGGATGTCGGTAGTGCTCACACGCCCGGTTACGCCGTCAATCTTGGAGTTGTGCCAAGCAATGGGAAATGTAATAGGAGTGTTGAACAGCACGTCAAAATCGTACGCGTTGTGCGTATACTTCCAGAAATAGTCGCCGTCGATCAGCACGTGCTTGCCGATTTTCTGCTGAAACCCAACATTGAACTGGTTGCGAAAACCAGGCTGGATGGGAATACTGCCGTTTGATCCGAAGGCGTTCTGCGCCAAGCCACCCGCGCCGGTAGCGCTCGAAAGCAGCAGGTTTTCATTGAACGGAGTTTCAAATGTCCGCGAGTAGGCAGCTCGGAACACGGTTCCTGTTGGTTTCAGCAGATAAGAAAGGCCCAGTCTCGGTTGCACCCCGTTTCTCGAGACAATGCCGTTGTACTGATCGTCGCGAAGGCCCGCATTGATGCTGAAGTTGCCGAGCGTAATCTGATCCGTTGCGTAGAAGGCTGCTTGATTAATGTTATGCTTCGCCCGGAAATCGAAGGGACTACCGCCGCGTGTCAAATCGTACGGCACAAGTCCGGACAGCAGCCCAGGGTTGGCCTGATAAGTCGGATCAATCGCGCTGCAACTATTGGGATCTGTGACACTGGGCAATCCCAAAGCGTTCCCATTCGCATCCAGGCATATAGGATTGTAGCCTGGGTCGGTAACTCCCAGCGCGAAGTTCTCAAGCAGCCGGGTCTGCTGTATTTGCGTTCCAAACTTCAGGTTGTGTTTTCCCCGAACGGTAGAAACATCAGCTTTGATACCGTAATTTGTCAAAAAACGTTTTTGTGACTCGGTAACCGGCGTATCGGCGAACGGATCGCGGCTTCCATAATAGTTCACTTGATCCCGGCGGCCCCATGCATTGACCGTCAACAGCGTGCTCGCGTTGAAAGTATGCTGATAACCGGGCGCTACATTCCATGTCAACACCCGCTGTTTTTGATCCTGAGTGAGTTGATCGTAACTGTTTGGTACTTGGAACCAATTGCGGGCGGCAAATAGATTTAAGTGGAACGCATCCCGGCCATTCGGCTGGTAATCAAAGCGGTCGAAGATGGTCTGGTTATTTCCTATATCGTGAATCGGCAAGAATTCGGGAGTATCGAGAAAGTGACCGGTGCGAATACCGTTGACAGCAATGAAATTACCCAGTTTGGGACCCCCGAACCCAAGGGTGGCGTTTTCCCCCCAGGTTCCAAAGGAGCCCCAGTAGGCTTCAAGACTGCCGAACGGCTGCATTGCTCCCAAGGCCGATTTCGTCACCGCGTTTACAACCAAGCTGGACTTATCGCCATACTGCGCATCCGGCGCGCCTGTGATCAGCTCCATGCTTTGAACGGCATTCGCAGGCAGTTGCGTGGAAAAAACCTTGCTTTGCTGGTCGCTGATGCTTTGGCCGTCGATCACAAAGCTGACTTGAGCGTGATCTCCCAAGGGATGGAAAAATCCGTTTGCATCCTGGGCCGTGCCGCCGGTGCTGTAATTGATGATGCTGCTCAAACCGGCGGCAGGATCAAACACAGGCAGTTTTGAAAACGCCCCGGAGTCGGCATCGGTGTGGGCTGATGGGTCGTTTTCGACCAACTCGCCTGCAGCTTCCACCGTCACGGCTTCCCGCGATCCCGCCAATTGCAATCCAATACTGACCGAGAGGGGAAGGGTAGTCCGAACATCAATGGCCTGCCTTGCCAGGGAAAATCCGGGCGAAGCGGCTGTTAATTCATAACTGTTGAAAGGAACGTTGTTAAATCGGAAGACGCCGTTGGAGTCCGTTTCCACCGTTTGCCGGTATCCGGTGACCCTGTTCAGAATCTCAATATGGGCTCCCGCAACCAAGGCCCTTGTCGGGTCAGCAACAGCGCCTGTCACTGTTCCGCTGCTGATGGATTGGCCGGAAGCACAGAAACTTATAGATAAAAATGCACAGCAAAAAATGCTGGCAAGCCTGCATTGCATAGTTCTCTCCTAAGGAAATTAATGAAACAATAGAACGCACCCTGACGCTCTGGGAGCCGACAGGATAAAGCAAGTATTAAAGAGAAGAAAGGAGAAAACTAAGCGGGAGGAGCCCGCGATAGCTGCAAGGCGAAACTATGAGAATAAACAGCCGAAAAACCTTCCCGATAGATCCGCCATGCAACTGCACTTTGCGGTTGTATCTGAAGGCGAGAATCGGCTTGGAGAATCGGAATATGACCGACATGGCATACCGGACAGCAATGGCCGCCCGCATCATCATGCGGGTGCAATTCTGAGGCAATTTGAATTCCGAGAAAGCCAAAAAGCAGGCACAGCACGAACGTCGCTCGCCAAAACGAACGCGTTCCCATAGTGCGTGTTACTAAAGTTTGCTGTGCAGGCATCCCTGGTTAGAAGCTTTGGGAAATTATAGCAGTTCCGAAGTGCTGAAGAAGAATGGGATTTCAACTGCTGCCGTTTCCGGGGCGTCGGAGCCGTGAACGGAATTTCGTTCGATATTCTCCGCAAAGCGCTTGCGGATGGTTCCTTCGGCTGCGTTGGCGGGATTGGTTGCTCCCATCAGTTCGCGCCATTTGGCAATCGCGTCTTCCCGCTGCAACACCAAGACAACGACTGGGCCTTCCGTCATAAACTCTACGAGTCCTTTGAAAAAGGGCCGCTCTCGATGCACTGCGTAAAAGGCGTCCGCTTCAGGCCGCGCAATGCGCCGGATCTTCATTCCAACGATGGAAAATCCGTTTTCTTCAATCAGCGCTAAGATGTTGCCCACATTTCGGTTTGCTACCGCGTCGGGCTTGATCATTGCAAAAGTTCGTTCAAAAGCCATTCCAGTTCCTAAATCAACTCTTCTTTCCGTTTAAAGCTTCCTGCATCTTCTCGCCGAGCATTGCCGGAGACGGGCAGACTACAATACCGGCTTCTGCCATCGCCGCCAGCTTATTTTCCGCCTTTCCCGAGCCGCCCGAAATAATTGCGCCCGCGTGTCCCATGCGCCGACCGGGAGGCGCGGTCTGACCCGCAATGAACCCGACTACCGGCTTCTTGACATGAGCCTTCACGTACTCCGCAGCCGTTTCTTCCGCGCTGCCGCCGATTTCGCCGATCATGATGATGGCGTGCGTATCAGGGTCTTCGTTAAATAACTTAATAGCGTCCGTAAAACTGGTGCCGATAATCGGGTCGCCGCCAATACCGATACAGGTGGATTGACCGATTCCCAGTTTCGTAAGCTGCCCGACCGCCTCATAGGTCAAAGTGCCGGAGCGGGAAACAATCCCGACATGCCCCGGTAAATGGATGTGGCCGGGCATGATGCCGATTTTGCACTTGCCGGGCGTAATCACGCCGGGGCAGTTAGGGCCGACCAAGCGCGTCTGGGGCTTGGTTTTGAGATAGGCCCACACGCGGACCATGTCGTTGACCGGGATGCCTTCGGTGATGCAGACAACCAGCGGCAGACCCGCATCGGCGGCTTCCATAATGGCGTCAGCGGCATACGGTGGAGGAACAAAGATCACGGAAGCATTCGCGCCCGTTTCCTTGACACACTCTTCGACGGAGTTAAAAACCGGACGGTCCAGATGTTTTTGTCCGCCTTTTCCGGGAGTGGTTCCGCCTACTACCTGCGCGCCGTACTTAATTGCCTGTTCGGCATGGAATGTGCCTTCGCGGCCGGTAAAGCCTTGAAATAAAACTTTGGTGTTTTCGTTTACAAGTACGCTCATTGCGCCAGTCTCACTACTTTCTCGGCAGCGTCTTTCATTCCATCCGCCACGGTGAAGTTGAAGCCCGATTCCGTCAGAATCTTTTGTCCTAACTCGACATTGGTTCCTTCCATTCGGACCACCACCGGGATCTTGATTCCCAGTTCGCTTGCGGCGGAAACCACCCCGTTCGCCAGCGTGTCACAACGCAGAATGCCGCCGAAGATATTAATCAGAACCGCTTTGACGCTTGCATCCGAGAGCAGGATGCGGAATGCATTCTTGATCTGTTCCGCGTTCGCGCCGCCGCCGACATCAAGAAAGTTTGCCGGTTGCCCGCCTGCGTACTTGATAATATCCATCGTCGCCATAGCCAGGCCCGCACCGTTCACCATGCAGGCGATATTGCCGTCAAGCTTGATGTAGTTTAAGCCGAAGCGCGACGCTTCCACTTCGAGAGGGTCTTCCTCGTTCAGATCCCGCAACTCGTGCAAATCTTTGTGGCGATAGATGGCGTTGTCATCGGTATTAATCTTAGCGTCGAGCGCATAAACCTTGCCGTCGCTGGTCAGGATAAACGGATTGATTTCTGCTAAGGAGCCGTCGATGGCGTCATACGCTTTAGACAGCGCAGTCATGGCAGCGGCTGCCGTGTTTACGCTCGCGGCGGGTATCCCCATTCCATAGGCAAGTTTCCGCGCCTGGAAAGGCTGCAAGGTCTGGCCGGGAAGCAGCGCTTCCTTGAGGATCAGTTCGGGCGTATTAGCTGCAACTTCCTCGATATCCATGCCGCCTGCCCGGGAAGCCATAAAGATGTTCTGGCCAGTCGCGCGGTCCAGCACAATACCCAGATAAAGTTCGCGTTCAATGGGCAGAGTTTCTTCAATCAACAGACGCTGCACGACCCGGCCTTCCGGGCCGGTCTGATGGGTAACAAGCGTCATGCCGAGCATCTTCTTAGCAATATCGACTGCCTCATCAGAGTTCTTGGCAACTTTGACTCCGCCGCCCTTGCCGCGCCCGCCTGCGTGGATCTGCGCTTTCACCACAACGCTGCCGCCGATCTTTCTGGCAACCACCTCCGCTTCTTCTACCGTGTAGGCGACTTCCCCGCGCGGCACGGGAACGTCGTACTTGGCGAGAATCGCTTTCGCCTGATACTCGTGAATCTTCATAAGTGGATGACGGACTCAAACAGCACAGCCCGATTGCTTGAGGCCAATCGCTAGTGTATCTCGCAAGGCGCTCAAACTGTCACGGGAACTTGTCGGCGTGAATGGAGAAGCTGAGCCAGGGCGCGGCAATCGTCCGCCATTTGCCGGAATTGACTGGGATCAAGCGACTGATAGCCGTCAGATAAAGCGCGTTCGGGCGCGGGGTGTACTTCGACAATCAATCCGTTAGCGCCTGCTGCAATAGCGGCCAAAGCCATAGGCGCAACCTTATCCCGCTTACCCGTCCCGTGGCTGGGGTCGGCAATGATCGGCAAATGGCTGAGGCTTTGCACGGCGGGTATCACGCTCAGATCAAGGGTGTTGCGCGTGTGATCGGCAAACGTGCGCACTCCGCGTTCGCAAAGAATGACGTTGTAGTTGCCTTCCGCCAGGATGTACTCGGCTGCCATGAGGAACTCTTCAAGCGTAGAGGACATGCCGCGCTTCAACAGGATCGGCTTGCGGGAGCGTCCGGCGCGGCGCAATAAAGAGAAGTTCTGCATATTGCGCGCGCCGATCTGCA
>CAXTWT010000172.1:0-10159 GCA_964247955.1 uncultured Bryobacteraceae bacterium | reverse complement strand
ATCCTGGGCCGTTGCTGTAAGTCATGATGGTTTCGGCATGGCCGAGGCGTCTTCATACGCAAGAAGACAGGAAGAGTGTGGCCTTTCGCTAACTTGTATTAATAAAGTAGCCGGAAAGGGGATTTTTCTCGCCGCAAGCTATGTTTGGCCGACAAGAAGAGATCGAGGATACTATCAGCTTCTACAATGGAGATATGCCCTTTTCTTTCCTGCGAGTTCTTTCCCTTGCAGGCTTATGTTTGGTCGTCTCTTCATCGGGATTTGCGCAAAACTGGAAGACGGCCAATTCCCTGCCGGGAGTGGATTTCAGCGGCTTATCTTCGAGGCAGAAGGCAAGCGTTTTAAAAGTGCTCCGTGAGCACGGCTGTTCCTGCGGCTGTAGTATGAAATTGGCGGAGTGCCGGATTGTCGATCCGGGCTGCGCTTACAGCACGAACTTGGCCGCGACTGCGGTAGCAGCGATCAAAGCGGGAAAGAGCGAGGCTGAGGCTCTCGCCGCCATCGATTCCTCTAAATGGGCCCACCTGCAGGAGCCTCAGCTTTTAAGTGATCCTGTGTCCATCCCGACGGCGGGAGCACCAATAACCGGTCCGTCTGCGGCCCCTATTACGCTTGTGGAATTTTCTGATTTTCAATGCCCTTATTGCGCGGCTGCGGTCGGCCAAATCAAAGAGGTTTTGAAGTTGTATCCCACGCAGGTAAAACTGATTTTTAAGCAGTTCCCCTTGGAAACGCACCCGCAAGCGGATCTGGCGGCTGCTGCCGCTGTAGCCGCCCAAAAGCAGGGTAAGTTCTGGGCTATGCACGATGCCATGTTCGCTCATCCGGAAGATCTTTCCCGGAACGGAATCTTAAACCTTGCCCGGCAAAACGGACTGGATATGAAGCGCTTTGAAGACGATATTGATTCCACTGTCGTTCGTGAAGCGGTGGTGCGGGACGTGCAGGACGGCAACCATGCCGGTGTGGAAGGCACGCCGACGCTATTTGTGAACGGGCAACGCTACAACGGGCCGATCTCGTCCGATGCGCTGAAGCCGGTTATCGACGGCGAACTGAAGCCCGTCAAAGCGCAACGCTGAATCAGCTTTGCCTGTCCAGTTCCTTCACTAATTCCAGGACCATATCTCCGATCACTTGAAAACTGTGCGCATTGAGCTTGTCAATCGTATCCTGCGCTGTGTGCCAGTATGAATTGTTCGGCCCAAAATCGAAGTCAATCAAGTCGATGGCGTTCACCCCGGCGTTGACAAAGGGAATGTGGTCATCATCGATGCCGCTGGCTTCTGTCCGGAAGTACTTGCTGTAGCCGAGCCGCACGGCAATCTGTTTCACGCTGTCGCGCAAAGCTGAAGATGAATTGCTGTCGTTCATCACATCCAGGTCTTTGTCCCCAATCATATCCACGTTGATCAACGCTTTAATCCGGGGAAGGCCGCCCTCCGACAGCCACTTGGCAGCCAGATGCCTGCTTCCATACCGGCTGTCCGTTTCTGTCCAGTTCGCCACCGCTTCTTCGCCGTCAAGAAACACGATATAGATGTCATCCCGGTGTTTGATTGCTGAAACAGTTCTTGCAAACTCCAAAAGAAAACCGGCGGATGACCCGCCGTCATTGGCGCCGACAAAAGACACCATGGGAATCCGTTTGGTGTCATAATGACCGGTGACTACGATAGCCTTGCCGGAAGTGCCTGGAAATTTGTAAATTACATTTACCATAGGAACCGGGCCCGTGGGGGTTTGGCCGGTAAACGGATCAAGGGAAAGCTGCCCCTTCAAAGGCTTCAACTCCGAAATCATCCATTCTCGTAAGCGGGAAATAGCTTCTGATCCTGAGGGCCTTTCTCCAAAAGAAACTGCTCGTTTCGTGTCCGCCAGGGCAACGCCGCCATGAAACGTGGGGCTGCTGACGAGAGCCGTCAATAGTACTATGGGAACCAAAAAAGTTGAAATTCTGGTAATGAACATGCGATTTATTGCTTCTTAGAGTTGCATAAGAAGTCGAAACACTGTTGTACTATAGCTTTGCATTGAAACCTGTGAACCTATGCAGTCAGTTGGAAGCACTATCCGGACAGCGCGCTTGCAATCCGGGCTCAGCTTTGAGCAAGTAAGTGCTAGAACTCGCATTGCTGTTAAGCATCTGCAGGCCATCGAAAACGACGACACTGGGCAGTTCTCCTCGGCATTTCTTTACAAAAGTTTTGCTCGTCAATTCGCTCGCGAGGTGAATGTTGATGATACCGTGCTTGCTCCGCTGATTCAGAACACCGTGTCAAGCATGCCGGAGCCGGTAATGCCCGGACAATGCGAGACGGTCATCGAGAAGGCAGTGCTTGCGCCGACAAAACGTTCCCGGCGTTTGCGCTGGCTTCGGCCTCTGGCCTCCCTTGCCGCTGTCCTCCTCGCTTGTTCTGGACTGTATACCTTTTGGGAGAACTGGAAGACGCAGCTTAGGCCCAACATGCCGCCTGTATCTGTAGTGAGGAGACCCGCCGTTAAGGAACCTGCCATTGATGTGAACGCCCCCAAGCCGGTTCCGCCGGAAGACGGTTTTCAAGTCGAAATTTCCGGCATCGAGCGTTCCTGGCTGGCTCTTGCGGCCGATGGCCAACAGATTTTCAACGGCTTCTTAGAAGCCGATCAAACCAAGATTTTGCGGGGCCGCGAAGTAGGCCGCATTCGCACGGGAAACGCCGGTGGGGTAAGTTTAGTGTTCAACGGCAAGCTGATCGGCGTTGCCGGGCCGCGCGGGCAGATTCGAACCGTGGTCTTTACAAAAGATAACTATCAGGTGCTTCCGCCGTTGCGTGCCGCCCTAACAAACTACAAGGCTAACGGCGAATGGGTGTTACTCCCTGTCTTTCATCCAGTTTTTGCGTCTTTGCCGCTTTGGCCAAGCGTCTCTTCTGCCGCTCCAAAGTAATTAATTCGTGGCGGCGGCGAAGTTTGATGTTGGTATCCACTTTGCGCCAGAACTTACGAAAATAGTCAACTGCGGAAATTGAACCGAAGAACACCACCGCCCACATGGCCGCGAGCGCATAGGCTCTTAACCCAGGCCAGCGAATCGAGAGCATAATCAGCGAGATGCCTAAAACTTGCAGCATCATTTTCGATTTGCCGAGTTCGCCGGCCTTAATGGTGTAACCTTCCGCAGCGGCGATGCTGCGAAGGCCGGAAACAGCGAACTCACGGCTGATAATTAGGACTACCATCCAACCGGGCAGGAGCCGCGTTTGCACGAGCGAAATCAGCGCGGCGGAAATCAGGAGCTTGTCAGCTACCGGATCGAGCAGCGTTCCTACGGTGGTGACCTGTTTCCAGCGCCGCGCCAGATAGCCGTCCAGCAGATCCGTTAACGCAGCCGCCAAAAACAGGATCAAAGCTAAGAAATCGTTTGCGACCAGCAACTTGCCGCCCCAATAAAGGGCAAAGTTCTGCTGAACCAGCGCGGCTACCAGGAGCGGCGCCAGGAAGATGCGGAAAAGAGTCAGCAGATTGGGTAAGTTCGTCAACCGTAATCAATATAAAACACTTTTCGGGCTTCCGCCCGTTGCTGCTATCGGAGCGGGAGTGTACTTAACGGTGGTGGCGCGACCTTCCTTGTCGTCGCGCAACCAGAGATACAGCGTCGGATTGGGATCAGATGTGGCAGGTAAGGTCACGGAAAGCTGCTGTTTTTGTCCTCCACCCGGAATAGGAGCAGGAAGCGTCGTAACAGCAATTCCGTTTGTCCTATCCCAACCGGTTTTCCCAATCATTTCGAGATTTTTCCCGTTTATCAAAAAGGACACAGAAGCGGTCGGGTCGTTATTCGGCTTTCCATCGCCTGAGGGCGCCAGGGAATCAATTTTGGGGATACTAATCAGGTGAGCCAGTTTGGCGGGCTCCGAAACTCCTTCCTGCTTGTTATCAATCGTTGCGCTCAGATCGCATCCGGCTGGAAGCGGACTGGTGTCAAAGGACAGAAAAAGCTGATCCGGCGACAACTGCTGAAGGTTGTACGTTGCTCCTTGTTCGCCAATGTGCAAAGTGGCCGGTTGACCAGTGCCGTCGGCGCAGGCCAGTCGCAAGGCGCTGGCGCGCTCGATGTTTTTCACGTCAAGAACCGCTGAAATGGTGTATCCGGCGGGAAACTCGTCTCCGTGAAGCGCCAATTGGATTCCGGCCGGCAGCGACAGTTTGGAGCTAACGATCATAGGCAAAGGCCCGGTCACCTGGAGGGCGTTATCAAAGGTCAAAGGTTCAGTCCGATCTTTGAGATAAGCTTTCACGGGCAGGGAAGTACCGGGACTAACAGCGGCTTTTAGCTGTACGGTCACATTCCTTTCCGTATTGTTGGAACTGGCAGCGCCCAAATCAAAAGTCGCGCCCGGTGCTTCCAACTTAGTGAGATCGTCCAGTCGTTCGCCCTTCAAAACATAGTGCTGGGCCGTCACGCCTTGGTTTGCAATGATCGGCAGATTTGTGACCTTGGGAGGATTGGACAGCACTTTAAAACTGATGGGATGAGCCATGCCATCCTGTTGCGAGATCAGCAGTTGATAAGGGCCGGGTTCGAGATTTTGCGTGTCGATCTGAACATCCATTTGGTCTTGCGGTCCTTCGCGGAGACCCTTGGGCAGAATAAACCGTACCGGTTGCGGAACGGCGAATTTGTCTTCCGGTTTTGTGACTTCTACCTTGGTGGTGAATTCGAAATCACTGCCGGTGACGGTGACTGGCACCTTGCCGACCTTCGCCAGCAGCCCATCCTGTGACTCCGGTTTCAGGTGCGCCCCTTGGAAGTTGCTGAGAGGACGAAGGTGGACCTCCCCGGAAACTTCGAATTTTGACCAATCCCAGTAGCCCGTCAATTTGTAATCGCCCGGAGGAGGACTCGCTTTTGTCAGATCAAGCTCCAGCGATTTCTGATTTTGTAAATTGATGACGGAGATCGGAGTAGCTTGGGCCTTACCGTTTTCCAACTGCCAATTGCGTACGCGTCCCAGATATTTCCAATCAGGATCAGCGGCATTGACCGGCACCGGCGATTTCCCGGCAGGAGGAATGTAATTGGCTTCCCCTATTTGCAGCTTGGGAGTCCCAGCGTTCGGAATGCGAACAGCCCAAATATATGCCACACGCGTCCGCGCCGGGTTGGTTCCACGATCTCCGCAAAGGTTCAAATCGGCATTTTTTAATGGCTGAGCAAAGGATGAGCGGAACTGCGTATCCGGAAAGGCGATGGACTTAAGATTAAGCAGCACGGAAGTTCCACCGGCGAGCAAACCGACGGGGCTGCCGAAAAAGAAACTCGCCGCTACGGTAGCCAGACTCGCGGTCTGGCTTGCCACGGAAGCGCCGGAACTCGCTAAAGGATTGTAGTTAGCCAGTTGGGGATTCATGGCGCTGAAAAGAGTCTGGGCCTGAGCAGCGGGTGGAGCCGTTTTATCCAATTGCACGGAAATGCCGTATTGCGAAGCAAAGCCGGTCAGCGCCGCATTAATGCTGGCCGATGAACTGGAAGCATTGGAAAGGGCTGCAAGCAGAGCTTGTGTTTGTGCTGTTTTGTCGGCGTAATCCGCCAATTGTGCGACCAGCGATTCATCTTGCGACAGAAAGCTTCTTATCTTTTTCCGGCTCAAACCCTGCGGGCCGTACACAAAAACACTCAGGGCCGTGGTTTGCGGTATTTTCCACTCCTGGGGCTTATTCGCGCTCTTCGGATCAGTGACGATCAACTCTTCCTTGCCGGAAATCTTAGTGGGAACCAGCACCAGCGCCACATCGCCTTCCCGCTTCTGAGAGCCGTGCTTAACAGGCTCGTACTGGACCGTATCGCCCTCCGTCAGATGCACGATATTGAGAAAGGGCAGCGGCTGATTGCTGCTTGTTGAAGTGACTTTCAGTTCCATCTCGCCCAAAGGTCCGCCAGCCGGACAACTCGCCAGAGTATTAGAAGCCGGGATAGCCGCTGCCGGATTCGGTCGCATCACTTCGTCCTTGCCGGATTTCTTCTTTTGAGCGAGAGCGGGGGACAACGCCAGGAGCAAGACAATAACGGTGCGCAAAGGCATGCCTATAGCTTCAGGATATCCTGGGAACTGATGTACAATTCATGTACATGGCACTGCACATTGCGGACCCGGAAGTGAGCCGTTTAGCGGCTGACTTGGCACGGCTCGAAAATACAACGAAGACTGAGGCGCTTCGGCGCGCGTTGCGTCAAGCGATAGCGGATCATGAGATAGCAGAGAAACGGAAGAGCTTTCGGGAAGTTGCGTATCGGATTGCTTCAGAAGCTCGAAACTTAAATCTTCCACCCGTGACGAAAAAAGAAATGGATGACCTTTGGGGCATGGACGAGATCATCGGTGGTGATTGATTCGTCCGCTCTGCTGGCAATTGCTCTCGGTGAACCTGATGATTTTATATACATTGAGGCAATTGCGCAGAAAGTGGAAGGCCATCAGAGGGTTTACTTGCCAGCTTCTGTTTTGGTGGAAGCTGGCATTGTTGTTGAACAGCGGAACTATAACAAGGAACTGGATGTTTTGCTGGAGCATTTGCAGCCCGAGATCGTGCCGTTAGATCGTTCGGTGGCGGGGTTGGCTCGTCAGGCGTTTCGTACTTTTGGACGTGGCCGACATCCAGCCAAACTGAACTTTGGGGATTGCATGAGCTATGCCACGGCTCAATACTTGCGACTGCCACTTCTCTACAAAGGCGAGGACTTCTGGCAGACGGATGTTCAATCTGCGTTGAAAGTTCACTGAATTTGCCGATCCGCACGAAACTCAATCGTCCTCTACTCATGCGTATTGCCCGCCTGTGGACAGCAGGGATTGTTATCGTTTCATTCCTGCCGAGCGAAGCAAAAGAAGCGATCGGCACGGAAACCCGCTCTTCTTTGCCGGCCGCACAGCACCGAGCTGTTGTTATGCATACAAGCAGCCACCTGATTGCCTTTGGGATCGCTTCCCTCTTGTTTACGGTTGCAAGCACCAAGAGAATTCAGCGGCATTATTACCTTTTCGTGATTGCGGCGCTCGGATTAATTATTGAATATCTGGAGCATGCGATCTACAGGTCGCCCTTCGAGTGGTGGGATGTCCGCAACGATTGGATTGCGGCTGCCATCGGCTCCGTTTTCGGTTTGCTATGGTTGGCCGTCTTCCAACTACCTGATGATGCAATCAGTTAAATCAAGGGGTGGGAGCGGGCGCTTGGGGTTTCGGGTATTGGGGTTAAGCGCCCGCTTTCGTTACGGGGATGTACTAATACAACGCAGTTTACAAATCGAAAGTTACGCCCCGGAGAGAATTTTTTAGAATTCCTTATTTAATCGAACATTCCTTCAAACAAAATTGAGCTAAGATATCGTTCGCCGGCATCCGGCAGGACGACAACCATGGTCTTCCCCGCCATCTCCGGTTCCTTGGCCACGCGCACCGCCGCTGCCGCTGCTGCGCCGCAAGAGATGCCGCAAAGAATTCCTTCTTCCCTGGCCAGCCGCCGCGCCATCTCAATCGACTCCTCGTTGGTTACTTGTTCCACCCGGTCCACCATCGACAAATCCAGATTGTTCGGAACAAAGCCGGCGCCGATGCCTTGGATCTTATGCGGTCCCGGCTTGATCTCTTCCTTCGCCAACGCCTGCATGATAACAGGGCTGGCGGTTGGCTCGACCGCAATCGAGATCATAGGCCACTTCTTCTCGCCCTTGATGTAATGCGATACGCCCGTGATGGTGCCGCCCGTGCCTACGCCGGAAATGAGAACATCGATGCCGCCGTCGGTATCCTCCCAGATCTCCGGCCCAGTTGTGCGGAAGTGAATTTGCGGATTGGCCGGGTTATTAAACTGCTGCGGCAGAAAGAAGCGCTCGGGATCAGAAGCTCGGATCTCCTCCGCTTTCGCAATGGCTCCTTTCATGCCCTTTGCGCCTTCGGTCAGGATCAGATTGGCTCCCAGCACTTTTAGCACTTTGCGCCGTTCTATCGACATAGTATCCGGCATAGTTAAGGTAATGGGATAGCCTCGGGCGGCCGCCACATAGGCCAAAGCGATGCCGGTATTGCCGCTGGTCGGCTCCACAATTTCCTTGCCGGGTTTTAGAACGCCCCTTTCCTCGGCATCCCAAACCATGGCCGCCCCAATGCGGCATTTGACCGAGTAGGCCGGATTACGGCCTTCAATTTTTGCCAGAACCGTCGCTTTCGCGCCATCTACTACCCGGTTCAGTTTTACCAACGGCGTACGGCCGATGCTGAATGAATTGTCTTGATAAACCACCATGAACCTCGTTATATATCCCAATTAGGGATGTACTCTGTATTTTTCTCCTGCCACTGCCGCGCCAAATCCGCGAAAGTTGTCTGATCGAGAACTTCCGAGACAGCCTTGTCAACACGGAGCCAAATCTCCGCGAAGGGATCGTGGGCCTGCGCGCGCGCCGCAGCCTTAACATTTTCAACCGACTTAAGAACCTCACCCACCGTCATCGAATCCGGCGAACGCGCCAGCAGATAACCGCCTTCCGCGCCGCGCCGGGAATCGACAAACCCGCTCTGCTTCAAGCCTGCCAGAATCAGCTCCAGGAATTTTTGCGGAATCCTTTGACGCCGGGCAATGTCCGCAATCTT
This sequence comes from uncultured Bryobacteraceae bacterium, assembly GCA_964247955.1. Lineage (GTDB taxonomy): Bacteria > Acidobacteriota > Terriglobia > Bryobacterales > Bryobacteraceae > Bog-105. The sequence goes on along the minus strand of CAXTWT010000172.1, from coordinate 1,526 downwards.
TACCGGTTGAATGCTTCCGGGGTGATTGCGGGTAAGAAGCTGTTGGGAAGCCAAGTCGAACAACGCTTTGAGAGCATATTCGCTCTTGACCGAAATATTCATTCCTTTTCCCTACTGATTCTAATCCCTGCTGCCGATCTGTCTTATTAGATGCCCTCCACCACCGCACGGTGCGGCAGATAGGCGAGGCAGGCGGATACCATAAGAAAGTACTACGCAGGCTTAGCGGAACGGAAATTCTTTGTCGAGACAACTTTTTGGAACAGACGGCATTCGCGGCGTGGCTGGAACGCCGCCGTTGGATGCAAGAACGGCGCATGCTCTGGGCGTAGCGCTGGGAACATGGACCCGCCAGGGGGCCGCGCCGCAAACGGGAGGTACTCCCCATCAGGTGCTGATCGGAATGGACACGCGGGAAAGCGGGCCATGGCTGGCAGCGCAAGTGGCAGGCGGTTTAAGCCGTGTCGGTGTGGAAACGCGCTTTGCCGGAATTACGACTACTCCCGGTGTTGCTTATCTGACCCGCACTGGGCCGTTTGCCGCCGGCGTCATGATATCGGCCTCGCACAATCCTTATTACGACAACGGCTTGAAAGTCATCAGCCACTCGGGTTACAAGCTGGCTGACGCGGTAGAGCTGGAGCTTGAAAAGCTGATGAGCGATTGGCTGAACAAAAATGAAGAAGCGAAGGAAAAAGCCATCACCGTTGACCGCGCGCTGGATCATTTGTACACCGATTATCTGGTCGGCACCGTTTCCGGCAAGCTTCCATTTCAACTCGTTGTCGATTGCGCCAATGGATCAGCCACCGAGATAGCGCCGGCGCTATTCAGCCGGTTGGGAGCGCAGGTGGACTGGATCGGCTCTGAGCCGGACGGGAGAAACATCAATCTCGATTGCGGTTCGCTGCACCTGGAGCAGTTGCAGCGCCAAGTGATCGAAACGGAGGCGGATCTTGGAATTGCTTTCGACGGCGACGCGGATCGCGCGCTCTTTGTTTCAGGAAGCGGCAAGATTGTTGATGGAGATGCGGTGCTGTTTCTAGCCGGATCTTCGCTGAAGCGGTCGGGAAAACTTCCCGGCAATACTGTGATTGCAACCGTTATGTCCAATCTCGGATTGCAAAAGGCTTTTGAAGCAAACGGCATCGAAATGGTGCGCACCCCGGTCGGCGATAAATACGTACTGGAAGAGATGCTGAAGCGAGGCGCTGTTCTGGGCGGCGAACAATCCGGGCACGTCATCTTTTCCGACTACGCCACGACCGGCGACGGCCTATTAACCGCTGTGCGCGTTCTCGAAATTGTCCGTGATTCCAGCCAAATGCTGGACACGCTGGTGGAAAAAATCAAGAACTACCCGCAGAAACTGGTGAACGTGCGAGTCAAGCATCGGCGTCCTTTAACGGAACTCGACTCCGTACAAGCGGAAATTCAAGCTGCTGAACGCGAGTTCGCCGGAAGCGGTCGGGTAGTCGTGCGCTTTTCGGGAACCGAACCCTTGGCCCGCGTCATGATTGAAGGCC